>NZ_LT732554.1:2537500-2860113 GCF_900155625.1 Virgibacillus dakarensis | reverse complement strand
TCACCCGTCCGCCGCTCGTTCCACTAGCGTCCTCCCGAAGGATTCCGCTTGCTTCCCGCGCTCGACTTGCATGTATTAGGCACGCCGCCAGCGTTCGTCCTGAGCCAAGATCAAACTCTCCAAAAAAGTTTGTATAAGATTAACACCAATTAATCTTATGAAATGTCTTAGCTTCAAAAATTGATTTCAGTGTCAAAAGCACTTCATCGGAATCTGACCTCCGGCTTCTGACCTCTGACATCCGTTCACATACTGGTTGTTTTGTTCAGTTTTCAAAGAGCAAATTTGTTTGCTGTTTTTCAACAGCGACTTTATTATAATACCACATCGAGCATTTCAAGTCAACAAGAAATTTTACTTTTTATTTCTTGTTGAAGACTTCTATTCACGTTGCTTTTTCGCAACGGAATTAACTTTACCATGCTTGATATGCAAAGTCAACGGGTTTTTTAAAAAATAAATTTTTCCATTTATCACAAAACCTGTATTACGAATATCAAAACCTTTTCGTTGACAAAGACTTCGGCTGTATCCCTTTAGCATAGCCTTTATAAATAAGCTTTTCTTGTCTGCTACTTAATGCCGGCCGAGCGTAAGTAAGACCAAAATAGTAGAACCCTGTTTTCCATTTGGTTTATCCGAGATGCCAGTAAAAGGTACATCTCATAATCGTTGTAAGTAGCAACGGTTATTTTAAAGAGGGTCAGGAAATTGGCCGGTTACACCAATTTCCAATACTCCCTGAATCAGCGCTCACTGTCAATCCTATATTTACGATGATAGACACCTGCACCTTTCGTTTCCGTTAGCTCCGTCTGAATAATTTCCTTTTCAATCAGGTAAGCAACCATCGCCATTAAATCAAGTGCATACGCCGCTACTCTGGGATCCGATTTTAGCTCTCCATATGTCCAAGCATCTTTTTTGGATTTAATTACATCCAATAAATGCTTGGCCGATACTTTGGCACGACTGCTGATCACAAAATCGGCAGCAAGAATCATTAACTGCACCCGTTTATTTAATTCCTCGTGACTTTCGATTAATTCATCATATAATTTATACACCTCTGGATCGATCTGCTTCACTTGACTCCAAACCGTTACTTCTGGATGGTATCCTTTTTCAATTACAGCAAGCCTGGCCAAATAATGAAGGGAATGAACAATTCTACTATAGGCATCTTTATACTGAGCTGATTCATAAAGATCTTTTGCATCACTATAACTTCTTATCAGCTTTCCGAATTCTATTGCCTTGCGTAAATTTCGTTTCCCCTGCGGAAATTCCCGAAGCTGTTCCTTTAAGTTGGCAATAAATTCGTTACGGTCAAAAATCACCTTGCCGTATATTAACCAAGCAACGGCTTTTCGATATCCGCTTGTATCAATCCATTTCATAAGCAATTCATTTGTAATGACATGCATCGCTGCCGTTTTTTCGTCAAATTCATAATGTTTCACTTGCCATGGCTGAATGGCATCCTTGACAATAATTAATAATATGACATCCAAATTATCAGTGATTGGACTGTTAGGTTTCATCTTCTCGATTACTAGCACACCGAGCGTGTTTTCATCACTTGCTCGTTCCTGGTAAATGGGTCTCAACAAGTCTTCCATTTTAATTCCTCCAATAACATGTATACTAATATAATTCGCTGGAAGACGGAAATATCCTTTTTCAGAAACGAAATATCATATAAAATATGGTATACTTGCCTGTGTAATAATGAAGGGAGAAATACCAATGGCTGACAAGTTAGTCTATTCCAGTAAAATAAATAAAATCCGTACTTTTGCCCTGAGCTTGGTTTTTGTTGGTATTGCAATAATGTATGTCGGGATACTAACCAAAAAAATACCATGGCTCATGGCAATCTTTTTCATTTTAGGAATGCTTTCCGTTATTTTAAGCTGTGTTGTTTACTTTTGGATTGGCATGTTGTCAACAAGAGCGGTTCCCATTATCTGTCCAAGCTGTGAGAAGCCGACAAAAATGCTTGGCCGGGTGGATGCCTGTATGCACTGTAAACAGCCGCTAACCCTTGATAAAGATTTGGAAGGCAAGGAATTTGATGAACGATATAATTCAAGACACTACCGAAGAGAGTTAAAAGCGAATAAAAAGCATAATTAATAAAATCCGTCGTATAGACGGTTTTTTTGTTTTTTCAACGCTTAATATACTGGAGTTGTTGTTCCGGGGATATGCATTATGCATGTTATCAGAGTTTGCCTTGATTCGCCAATGGGCTTTGCATTCTTATTGGCATACAGGTGATTTCCGTTTTTACCGGCATACAGACTGCGTTACTCCACTTCGTAGTGGTTATAGATCTAATATTGCACTCGGGTCGATTTTTATAGGGCCCGATTGAATTGACACCAAGGGCCAATCAATTCCACACGGCACTCGATTGATTTAACTCCCCACCGACCGATTCTGTTTGGTGCTCAATTGATTTACGAACTCTTTTAGGTTTTATATTGGAACCAACGCCATTTTTATTTCATTTTGCTGTCATTATCCAAATCCAAATAAAAAATCCAAATGTCATTTCAAACATCTGGATTTTAAACGGAATATAATTATTAGTGCTTCTGCGCTTCAACTGCTTGACATTCTTTGCATTTCCCGTAAACTTCCATTCGGTGATGACTTACTTCAAACCCGGTAACCTGTTCAGCAAGTGATTCCACTTCATCCAGACTTGGATAATGGAAATCCACTATTTTGCCACACTCCTCACAAATAATGTGGTAATGTTCGGTTGTGTTACAATCAAATCGGCTTGAAGAATCGCCATATGTCAGCTCGCGAACCAATCCTATTTCCCGAAGAACACGCAAATTATTGTATACGGTAGCGACACTCATATTCGGAAATTTACCCTCAAGTGCTTTATATATTTCATCTGCTGTTGGGTGAACCAAGGAATTAAGAAGATACTCAAGAACCGCATGACGCTGTGGTGTAATCCTTACGCCTGATTCTTTTAATGTATTAATCGCTTCACGTAATTTCCGTTCTGACACCGTCATGCACCCCACTTTCGTTTGATATTACATTAATATTAATACTGGATATGCAAAAGCTATATCTCTGTTTCATATTCAGATTGACTAGTTGCATTCTTAAATTATAATTCTTATAATTAGTGTAACCGTTCCAGCTATGTTCTGTCAATATAAGTATATTACTGTCTGAGAATTATTATCACAAGACAACATGAAAAATTAATGGAAATTTATATAAAAAACAAGCAGTATCTCCCCAACCGAGAACACACTACTTGTAGAACACTCCTCTAAACATCAGCCTTTAACGGTATTTCCTTCCCACCCAAACACTGATTAACATATCTTGCCGCAACAAACAGAAAGTCGGATAACCGGTTTAAATAAGATAACACAAGCGGATTCGCCAATTCTTCCTCCAGACCAACCGCTGTCCGCTCTGCGCGCCTTGCGACAGTACGTGCAGCGTGCAGGGCACTGGAGGCACTGTGACCAGACGGCAAAATAAAGTTGCGGAGCTTTGCCAATTCTTTATCCCACGTATCGATTTGTTCCTCCAGTTCTTTAATATATTCCTTTTTCAGCTTCCACGTTACCTCTTTTTCACTTGGTGTCGCCAATTCCGCACCAGCATGAAACAAAATCGTTTGAACGCGGTGCATGATTTCCAGAAATTCTTTTTTCCCGTCCCATGTTTCATTTTCTAAAAAGCTTAATGCAAGACCGATCATGGAATTCGTTTCATCACAGGTCCCATACGCTTCTACACGCAAGTCATTCTTCGGGACACGCTTCCCATAAATTAGTGAGGTTGTTCCTTTATCCCCACTCCTCGTATAAATCCGTACCATTTTAATACCCCCTGGCCAAATCGATTTGATTCATATAATCCGTGCTATCCTGCAAATACGTATCAAGGTTTCTTGTAAAAATTTCTAATGCCCGTGTCACATATTCCGGCGAAACACCGGAAATATGCGGTGTTATGGTAATGTTTTCTTCTTGCCATAGTGGGCTGTCTTCCGGAAGCGGCTCCGTCTCAAACACATCCAAAATGGCATGCGCAATTTCCCCTTGCCGAATCGCCTTTAGTACAACATCCGTCTTTACTGCATCTCCGCGACCCATATTCAGGAAAACTGCATGATCAGGCAGTTTTTGAAAATGGTCATATGTATAAAAATACGTTGTCTCCGCCGTACTTGGCAGCACCGATACAACAATATCTATTTCTGGCAGCAGCCGATCGAATGCAGCTGTCGAATAATTTTCATCAAAATGTTCGACTGGGCGGCCGCTTCTGGAAACACCGATCGTTTTCATCCGGAATGCTTTGGCCAGCCGTGCTACTTCCTGTCCAATTGCGCCGGCACCAGCGATCAGCATCGTCTTGCCAGTCAGCTCCTGCATCCGTACACTCTTATCCCAATAATGGTTCGTCTCGTTATGCAACAATGTTTTTGTCTGACGATAGACTTGCAGCAGCAGTGCAATGACGTATTCAGACATCGGCGTCTTGTGAATTCCCCGGGCATTGGTTACAAGGATGTTCCGATTTTTAAGGCTAGTTAGTGGCATCTGATCCATCCCTGCCGACAGCACCATGATCCATTTTAAATTTACCGCTTTTTCAATAAGATCATCTGTCAAATCACCCCCGTACGTTGCCAACACTTCTGCTTCAGGTAAAACGGCACTGGCTTCCTTCATATTGTCACAGAACACAAAGGATTGCTCCGGATAATCCTGCATTAATTTCTTCTGATGTTTTGCTGATAATTTTGTGGAAAAAAGGATCGTCAAACTGCTCCCCCCTGACTAGGTTTTAGGTATTCCTAGTTATATAGTAAACGGTATCGGCCGATTTGAACAGGAAGAAGGCTGCTTTCAAAAACTAACACTGGGAATGGCTTCACTCCCTATATTTTGTCGAATTTAATTTCAAGTTGGGAGCAGACTCCCAGAGAAACCGCTTCTATACCAGACAGTAAACCGCGCACTTAATTCACCCGTTTCGCCCCGCCGAGCGACCGGAACAGGATTTTCATATCAAATCGGAATGAACAATTTCTTACATAGTAAAGGTCATAAGCAATTTTAAGGCCATGTTTTGCTTCAATTACGAAACCATTCACTTGGGCATATCCAGTCATTCCAGGCCTTACCTTAAGCCGTTTTTCCTGGATGTCATTATAATACGTTGTGATTTCTGGAATTTCCGGCTGGGGGCCGACCAAGCTCATATCCCCTTTTAAAACATTGAGAAGCTGGGGTATTTTGTCAATGTGATATTTCCTTAGACGAGCACCAAACCTTGTTACCCTTGTTTTGTCGTTTGATTGGTATGTGAAGGTGCCCGGAACACCATCGGCCCATGAATCGGGAAATGGATGTGGCGGAAATGCGCGGATCACCCTTGAAGGGACAGTCTTTGTTCTAAACGTCCACATGATAAAAACACGATTGTTCTTACCTGCCCTGGCTCGTTTCAGCAATACTGGCTGGCCGTCTTTTTTGTAAATATATATACAAATAACAAGGATAAGCGGGGCTAATATAGTTAATAGAACAAGACTGATGGCAATATCCAGTAACCGTTTAACAAAGGCATACATGTTTATCCGACTTGTAGCGTACGTTCTTGCATTTGGTCTTAATTCCATCCTCGAACCACCTCGAATAATCAGAATAGGTTTGTCTATTCTAACTTATTCAGGGAATCGGATTGATAGAACAAGCAAAAACGCTTTCCCGTCGGGGGACTTCTTCTGTTTCCAGCTGGATAGGAACAAAGGCGCAAGCGCCCGATTAGCGGCGTATATGCTGGACTGAGCCGTAGGAGATAAAGGAAACACGACGACCAAAGGGAGTCGATGTTGACTTATCGTACGAAGGTGAAGGAAGCATACTAGCCGCTGGGCGCTGGAGCCGGACGTGGCTTATCCGGTTATTAAGTTATCCGCAGCCACCAAATTTTATAATTTCCTAGACAGCAAAAGAAAAAGACAGCCCAGCAACTGGACTGCCCTTCGTTATTAGTTAACAAATTTACGAAATGAAACGTTATAGATTTTCCTTAATAAATTGCAGTGCTTCTTCTACATGTCCGTCTACCTTCACTTTACGGAATTCTTTTTGCAGTTTTCCTTCTTTATCAATAATAAATGTCGAACGTTCAATACCATAATACTCTTTACCGAAATTTTTCTTCAGCTTCCATACACCGTATTCCTCCGCCACTTTGTGATCCTCATCCGCTAATAAGTGAAACGGCAGGTCATGTTTGTCGATAAATTTCTGATGACGGTCAACCGGATCCGGACTTACACCGATAATTACCGCATCAAGCTCCCCAAAGCTTGCATGCTGATCACGGAAATCACAAGCTTCCGTTGTACAGCCCGGTGTCATGTCTTTTGGGTAAAAATAGAGGACAACATGCTTCCCTTTATAATCACTCAGGCTCACTTGTTTCCCATCCTGATTCGGTAGTGTAAAATCTGGTGCAATGTCGCCAACTTTAATTGTCATGATAAACCCCTCCATCGATAATATGCTATCATTACTATAACATTACAAGGGATATTCAGCTAATCATTGCGATTATTCTGGGAATACTGCACCAGTTTCAACACGAATGCAGTTGGTAACACGTAGCCGATCAGTGCTTCAACAAGGGCAATGAACCGGCCAATCCCTACTGGCGTAATATCGCCGTAGCCTATTGTTAACAACGTGACTCCGCTAAAATAAAAGGAATGGATAACCGAACCAATTACACTGACTTCTCTTAATTCCCCACCTTCTATTAATGTAATATGCTGAAATGACAAGATAAGATAGATTAATCCAAAACCGATAATAACAATCGCATAGATCACGAGTAATGTATAAAAAATTTCTGCAGAAAAGCGAATTTCCTTCATTTCAACCTGAAAATTGTATTTGCCACTACGAATAAAACTAATCAGGCTTGTCAAAATAATCATACAGATAATGAGTAATACAATCCATAAAAAAATATGCATAGGATCCCCTTCTATTTTCATACTTTTCCTATCATATGCTCATCCATAAAATAGTTTGCCATTTATTTTTTTCTTTTAAAAACTTATAAATTTAGAAATTAACTGCTGTTAAATTAAGCAAAAATGAGCCACGTCCAGCTTCAGCGCCCAGCGGCTAGTGGACTTCCCTCACCTCCGTACGATAAGTCAACATCGGTTCGGGGAAGGAGGAAGGCCGACTAAGAACGGACTTTGCGTCCAACGTCGGCATACCCCTATGAAGGGGCATGTTTCCTTTATCTCCTGCGGTTGTTTGTTCGGTTAAAACCGCTGCTCCCGGCAGCAACACCGAACCACCCGCGTTGCGCGGGCGCAGTCTATACGCCGCTAAACGGGCGCTTGCGCTTTTGGCCCTTATTGCGATACGATATGGCTAGAAGGGATTGATATTCCATGAAACGGATTTTTTTAGTCGAAGATGATCCGAAAATTGCCGCACTTCTAAAGGATTATCTTGAAAAATATGAGTATGAGGTCATGATCGCACAGCAATTTGATACTATTTTGGACGAATTCAAGCAGGTCGATCCGCACCTTATTTTATTAGACATTAACCTCCCAAGATATGATGGCTTTTACTGGTGCAGGCAAATCCGCAGCATTTCTAATTGCCCGATTATTTTTGTATCGGCCCGGGACAGCGGCATGGATCAGGTGATGGCAATTGAAAATGGCGGTGATGACTATATCACAAAACCTTTTAATTTTGATGTTGTCCAGGCAAAAATCAAAGGAATTATCCGGCGCATTTATGGGGAGTATGCAGTAGCCAAACAAGCCGAATTACTTGAAATAGATGGACTTCACCTGCATTTAACCGCTATGGAAATCGAATATCACGAGCAAACCGCCCAGCTCACCAAAAATGAATTTGTTCTGTTAAAGGCATTTATGGATCAACTACATCACGTGTTATCAAGAGTCTTTTTACTGGAAATGCTTTGGGACGATGAACAATTTGTTGATGATAATACATTGTCGGTAAACATTACCAGACTAAGAAGAAAGCTTGCAGATATTGGTATCCAGGATAGTATCCAGACGGTTCGGGGTGCTGGATATAAAATGGTTAACACATGGGGCGAGACAGTATGAAACATTTTTTAAACGATCAGCTTTCCTATATCTTGTTTTTTTACTCACAGCTTGCATTAGTGATCATCACGGCACAATTGACCGCCACAAGTTTACATGTACCAATGGGGGCAGGAATGATCTTTTACATGTTTTTATTACCAACCTGCTTTTTGCTGATCTTTTTAGGGTTCCGCTACAATAAATTCCGCGACTTTTATACAAATATGAATAGCGATGAGGCCGACCAGCTTGATCATTCCTGGTTTCCAGATCCGCCCAATCATTTGTTGGAAAATGTTAAAGCGCAGCATGAAAAACAATACACCAGCTACCGTCAACAAGTAGAAGCACTGGAAGCGCAGAAACAGTTGGAGTTTGATTTCATTCAGCAATGGGTACACCAGATGAAAACACCTGTCTCGGTAATGCATTTAACGATGCAAAAGGAAAAATTACAATTACCTGAAGACTTTTTGCACAGTATGCAGGAAGAAATGGAACGACTGACACAAGGTCTGGATATGGCATTGTATCAATCACGACTGCAAAAATTTGATCGGGACTTTCATGTGGAAAAGGTTGTACTTAAAACACTTGTAAAAGATGCCATTCAGGAATTTAAGTCAAGCTTTATCCGCAATCAGGTTTTCCCGGAGTTATCAATTGATGAAACAATCATTGTTGCAACCGACCCGAAATGGTTCCGGTTTGTCTTGAATCAGCTCATTTCCAATGCAATCAAATATTCGCACGATTCTTCGGAAAAGATCTATTTCACAGCCGAAGTTATTGGCAAAAAACTGGCACTGCACATTCGCGATCATGGGTATGGCATTCCATCACAGGATATCAAACGCGTATTCGATCCATTTTTTACGGGTATGAATGGCCGGACCTTCCGAGAATCAACGGGAATGGGCTTGTATTTATCAAAAGAAATATGTGAAGCACTTGGACATACGATCACGATTTCCTCAGAAAAGGGTATCGGTACAACGGTAACCATAACATTCGAAAACACGGTTACAAAGGAGAATTTACCCGACTAGCAAAGTACCGATAAGGCGCCACGTCCTGTGACAATTTGTGGATATTCTGCTTCCTTCTTAATGCCCCTAGACGCTTAGAACTCAGTATTTAACCAAAAGAAACCTTTCAATTATGTAAGGTTTCTTTTTTGATTGAAAGATAAGGCAATAGTTAGGCAACTAAATTTACGGTAAACTAAAGATAGCAGCTTATAGAGGATGTTCAAAAAGTCACCAAATGCATAAGCAGCGACTTTTTGAACTCGTACTTATATCAAAAGGGGTTAAGAAAATGAACGTACTTGTAGCGGAAAACTTATCAAAAGTATATGGCTCAAAACGCGGTGTGCAGCATAAAGCATTAAGCCAATTCAAACTGGCTGTGGAAAAAGGGGAATTTCTCGGGATCATGGGCCCGTCCGGCAGCGGAAAAACAACATTATTAAATATTCTGGCCACGATTGACCGCCCAACCGCCGGAAATGTCGTTATAAACGGCAAAAACGTCCATTCGTTATCGAAAAACAAGCTATCCAAGTTTCGCAGGGAAGAAATGGGCTTTATTTTTCAGGATTATAATCTGCTTGATACCCTGACAATTGGTGAAAATATTTTACTACCTTTAACACTTTTAGGAGAAAAGGTAAAAGAAATGGAGAAAAAGATGGTTCTTATAACCAAACAGCTTGGTATCGATACCATCATTAATAAACGGACATATGAAGTATCCGGCGGGCAAATGCAACGAGCGGCGATTGCTCGGGCAATTATTCATGACCCGACCATTATGTTTGCCGATGAACCAACTGGAAATCTTGATTCCAAATCCTCACTAAAGGTTATGGAAGCATTCAGTACATTAAACAAAATCCGGCAAACGACGACAGTGATGGTTACCCATGATCCGTTTGCAGCAAGCTTCTCGGAGCGGGTCATTTTTATTAAAGACGGCAAATTATTTAACGAAATTCATCGTGGCGAAAACCGGCAAACATTTTTCCAGGACATTTTAAACGTACTATCATTACTAGGAGGAAACACGGATGACCTTCAAACAATTCGCTTTTAACAATGTAAAGCGGAATACAAGGCAGTATTTAAGCTACTTCTTAAGCTGTATGTTTGCCGTAACGGTTTTCTTTATGTATGCCGTTGTTGTATTTCATCCTGACATTCAAGGGACTGAATTTCGTGACATTGTTCAGCGAGCAATTATTCTTTCAGAAATTATTATTTACGGATTTTCCTTTTTATTCGTATTATTTTCAACCGGGGCGTTTATTAAATCCAGGAAAAAGGAATATGGACTCTTAACAACGCTTGGCATCAGCAAGTCACAATTGAATCGCATGCTGATGCTGGAAAATACGATTATTGGTGTCGCCTCTATCGTTTCCGGCTTGTTACTTGGCGCCTTGTTAACCAAACTGTTTCTAATGGTTTTTTCGCAGGTATTGGGGATTAATCAGATTTTACCATTTTATTTGTCGTTAAAAGCAATTGGGCTAACGGCGGTATTATTCTTTATCATGTTTGAATTAAACTCGCTTGCTGTTGTCTGGACATTACGCACCAATTCCATTATGGAGGTTTTCCGAGGGTCAAGAGGTCCGAAAAAGGCACCAAAGTTTTCCTCATTTCTAAGCATATTAGGTGTTTGCTTCGTCGGGATAGGCTATTACCTTGCTTATATTTCGGATGTATATACGATTTTTATTTATATGATTCCTATTTTATTATTCGTTGTTTTAGGAACCTACCTGCTTTTCACACAGTTTAGTATCGCGTTTATTCAACTGCTGAAACGGAAAAAAGGACTTTATTTTAAAAACTTGAATCTGCTGACTGTCGCTGATTTAGCCTATAAATTAAAGGATAATGCAGCTACATTATTTATGGTAACAACGTTAAGTGCAGTTGCTCTCACAGCTTCAGGCGTTCTATTCAGTTTATTTCATGGTGTCGAGGCTGAGGCAGAACGTTTTGTTCCACAGGATGTATCACTCATCAGTAAAGGTGAAAATAATCTGGAAGCTTTTCAAAAAGAAGTAGCTTTTATCGAAAATTCTTTTAAGAAAAAAGACATAGCATTTGCGCAAAAGCAGGTTCAATCTGTCCAGACAAAGCTTGGGTCAGGCAACGATTATTGGAATGATGTACACGTTCAAATTTATGCATATTCGGATTACCAATCAATTTCCAGGCTCCATGGTAAAAATGTTCCCTTCCATGTAAATAGTGAGGAAGCTATCGTACTGTTTCCAGAATATGCTAGACAAACGAACAGGTGGGAATTGCCTTCGGAGTTGACGATTGCAGCCAAAAATAAATCAGTTCGATTACCAGTTGAACCTGCAATGTCGAATTTGAATTCTACTATCTATAGTTCATTTAATATTGTTGTATCTGACCAGTTGTTTGAACAATTCAGGCAAACTGCTGCCGAAAGTGAAATAATTAACGCCTATTCCATGAATATTCCGAATTGGACATCGTACATTCCAGAAACAGAGCAAATTTTATCAAACATTGACTCGGAAGAAGTGTATCCAGATTCACAAGCAGATTACTACTTGAAAATGAAGGATGGGATGGCTTATTTGTTCTTTTTTGGTATATTTATAAGTGTACTATTCTTTTTGGCTGCCGGATCTATTTTATATTTTCGAATGTATCGCGACATCGACAATGATTTACACCATTATCATTCGTTGTACAGAATCGGACTTACCGATCAGGAAATGCGAAAAATTGCCACAAGACAACTCGTTTTTTTATTTTTTATTCCATTTCTGGTCGCTGTTGTTCATGCTGCTTTTGCCTTTAAAGCACTGCAAAACATGATGGCTGCATCTGTACTTGTGCCAAGTATGATTATTATTTTGTTCTTTTTCGTTGTCCATCTAATCAACTTTTTCTTCATTCGGAATGTTTATACGGCAAAATTGAAGAAGGTTATGTAAAACCCTTGGGGATCGGGACTGATGTATTGTGCGGTTCACGGTTGAGATTATCATTGTGCGTTTGGATTTTGTTGAGCGCTTTCTGCCGGACAGACGCTTGATTCTGTCCACTGCGCACGTCCACGCGTTCGGCAACGAGTCTCGCCGGAAATTGTGCGCTCGAATCACTTTATTACCCAGTCGTAGATGGAGATCCGCGTAATTGTATCCTTTTATCATGCTCCCGATTCGGGTTTTTCACAAATTTTTCATCAGGAGGCATTATCGTAATGGATTTTACCAAATCAAAACAATTACATGAAGAAGCACTTCAGCATATTGTTGGTGGTGTTAATTCGCCATCCCGGGCTTACAAGGCTGTCGGTGGTGGTGCACCCGTTTACATGGAACATGCGAAAGGTGCTTATTTCTGGGATGTCGACGGAAACAAATACATCGATTATCTTGCAGCATATGGACCGATCATCACTGGACACGCTCACCCACACATAACGAAGGCAATCTCATATGCCGCGACAAATGGAACGTTATATGGGACGCCGACTGCATTGGAAAATAAATTTGCCAAGATGTTGAAGGCAGCAATTCCTTCACTTGATAAGGTGCGATTTGTCAATTCAGGGACGGAGGCTGTCATGACGACTGTTCGTGTAGCACGTGCGTACACGGGGCGGACAAAAGTGATCAAATTTGCCGGCTGCTATCATGGTCATTTTGATGCCGTATTGGTCCAGGCAGGATCGGGACCAGCTACACTTGGCACACCTGACTCGGCGGGGATTCCTAAATCCGTAGCCGAGGATGTCATCACCGTGCCGTTTAACGATCTTGCTGCATTTCAGGAAGCGATTAATAAGTGGGGCAGCGAAATTGCCGCAGTATTAGTTGAACCGATTGTCGGCAATTTTGGGATTGTCGAACCGGAGGAAGGATTTTTGCAAGCAGTTAACGAAATCACACATAAAGCTGGTGCACTGGTTATTTACGATGAAGTAATCACCGCGTTCCGGTTTACATATGGCAGCGCCCAGCAAGTATACGGGATCGAACCAGACATGACCGCAATGGGAAAAATCATCGGTGGCGGTTTACCGATCGGTGCGTACGGCGGTCGTGCGGACATCATGGAACAGGTAGCCCCACTTGGACCAGCGTATCAAGCAGGAACAATGGCTGGAAACCCCGCTTCAATAGCAGCAGGTATTGCCTGTCTGGAGGTTTTGCAAGCGGATGGTGTCTATAAGAAACTTGATCAGTTAGGCGCGCGTTTGGAGACGGGTATTGTAAATAAGGCATCCGAAGTTGGGATTCCAATTTCTATAAACCGTTTATGTGGCGCCCTTACCGTTTACTTTGGTGACGGGAAAATTATAAATTATGCTGATGCTGAAGCAAGCGATGGCGACGCATTTGCCAAGTTCTTCAAGTTAATGCTGCACGAGGGTATTAATTTGGCACCATCAAAATATGAAGCCTGGTTCTTGACAACCGAACATAGTGAAGAAGACATTGATGTTACAATCGAAGCATGCGGCCGGGCATTTAAGGCAATGGCCGCTAAATGATTAACAAAAGTGCACACCTTGTTTTGGGTGTGCACTTTTGTTCGTTAAACGGATTCACTGTCGAGGTTTTGTGTTTTCCGGTTGATGTTTCTGTGCTCCGGACGATGTTTCTGCGCTCCGGTTGATGTTTCCTCGCTCCGGCAGATGTTCCTACTCTCCGGTTGATGTTTCTGCGCTCCGGTTGATGTTTCCTCGCTCCGGAAGATGTTCCTGCTCTCCGGCAGATGTTCCTGCTCTCCGGACGATGTTTCTGCGCTCCGGTTGATGGTTCCTCGCTCCGGACGATGTTTCTGCGCTCCGGTTGATGGTTCCTCGCTCCGGACGATGTTTTCGGGCTCCGGACGATGTTTTCGGGCTCCGGACGATGTTTTCGGGCTCCGGACGATGTTTTCGGGCTCCGGACGATGTTTTCGGGCTCCGGACGATGTTTTCGGGCTCCGGACGATGTTTTCGGGCTCCGGCAGATGAAAACTCCCACCTTACAGGGGGAGTTTTCATCAACATCAAGTTCCAATATAATCCGGCTGATCCAGGTTTTGCACCTGATACAAATCATAATAACTGCCTTGCCGTTTCATTAATTCCTCATGTGACCCGATTTCAATGATCTCACCATGCTCAATCACCACGATTCGATCGGCATGAGTTATCGTTGCAAGACGGTGTGCGACAATAAATGTTGTCCGGTCGGAGGCAAGTTTTTCTACCGCTTCCTGAATGGTATGCTCACTTTCCAGGTCAAGTGCCGATGTTGCTTCATCAAATATTAGAATCGGCGGATTTTTTAAAAATACCCGGGCAATGGCGATGCGCTGTTTTTGTCCACCTGATAGCTTGACACCACGCTCACCGACTAATGTGTCATAGCCCTGTGGTAAATCGCGAATAAATACGTCAGCATTGGCAGCTTTTGCGGCAGCAACTATTTCTTCATCCGTTGCCTCGGGATGTCCCATCCGGATATTCATCGCTATTGATTCAGAAAACAATGTATTATCCTGCAAAACCATCCCAATGTTGTCACGTAATGAACGGGCTTCGACATCACGAATATCAATTCCGTCTACCTTAATAGAGCCCGTATTCACATCATAAAATCTCGGAATCAAGCTAATAAGCGTAGATTTTCCTCCCCCGCTCATTCCAACAAATGCGATTGTTTCACCCTTTTTCACATGTAATGTCACATCTTTTAAGACAGGGGCTTCCTCTGCATCATATTGAAAGGAAACATTCTCGATATCAACAGTACCTTCCACCCGGCCTAGCTTCTTCGCATCCGGTTTGTCGATAATGTCGTATTTTTCATTTAAAAATTCGAAAACCCGATCGATTGAGGCAATGGATTGTGTCAATGTAGTAGACGAATTCACCAATCTTCGCAATGGACTGTATACACGTTCCATATACCCGACAAACGCAACCATTGTCCCCATTGTCAAATTACCGTTAATGACTTGATAGCCAGCAAAAGCAATAACAAGTAATGGCGCTAAATCCGTAATGGTATTTGTTACAGCAAATGTCTTGGCATTCCAGTCTGTATGACGTAATGCACGATCTAAAAAGTTTGCGTTTCGTTTATCAAATTGTGTTTGTTCATAATCTTCAAGGGCAAAGCTTCTTGTTACAGGTATCCCCTGCACTCTTTCATGCAAATGTCCCTGCACCTCAGCAAGTGCCTGTGAGCGATCCCTGGTCAGCCGACGTAATCTTCCATAGAAATATTTAATTGAAAAACCGAAAAATGGAAAGAGAATAATTGCAACGATTGTCAACGGAATGTCCATTGTAACCATGATACCAATTGCGATTATAATCGTGATCATATCGAGCCAAATGTTCATTAGTCCGGTTATCACAAAGATTTTCGATTGTTCGACATCATGTATTACCCGGGAAATAATTTCGCCGGTTTTTGTCTGAGAATAATATCTCAGGCTAAGTTTTTGAATATGATCAAAGAGCCGATCCCTTATATCATACAGTATTTTGTTCCCTACCCATTGCGCTAAATATTGTCGAATATATTCAATGGGTGGACGTAACACAAGGAACACAACAAATGCTCCTCCCATTACCCAGAAAAGCTTGGCTGTTTTTGCCGAATTACTCATATCATCCGCGCCTATAATATTGTCAATAACGTATTTTAAAATAAGTGGCAAAAGTAAAGGAATGGCAAATTTAACAATTCCTATCAGAACCGTCCAAATGATTTTCCACTTATAAGGTTTAACAAATTGCATGTATTGTTTAATACTACTCATAATTAGCCCCGCCTCACCGGTACAATAGAAAAGCCTTGCTACCGTTGTAACAAGGTTGTTTCCTGTTTTAGTATTTGCTTATTTGTAACCGTTATGAACGAATAATCGGTTACATAAAGCATTATATGGTTAATTGAAATAACAGGCAACCAATCCGCTTGATCACATAGCGAAAATAAAACCTGTTGTAGTAACCTAATGATAGTATGTTTTAACTTTCACACTATCTGTACGTCAGATACCGTTCATACCACCCATCAATAAAATCCGGGGAAAATGGGCCTTGCCGCTGGCGAATCCAGCGCAACAGGTAATCCAGGTTTTTATGTAATATACGATCGATAATGACCGGATAATTCATTTGTGCTTTATGCTCCTCGTATTCATCCTCATCCAATATATCAAATGTCATATCCGGATAAACCTTTACATCCAAGTCATAATCAATATATTTTAACGCTTCTGCATCATACACAAAAGGTGACCCAATATTACAATAGTAGTAAATACCATCTGTTCGGAGCATGCCGATAATATTAAACCAGAAGCTGGAATGAAAATAGCAAATGGCAGGTTCCCTGGTTACCCACGTTCTGCCATCACTTTCAATTACTCCGGTTTTATCATTTGCGGCAATAACAATCGATTCCGTGCCTTTTAAAACGAGACTGTTCTCCCATACTCGATGCAGCTGACCATTATGTTTGTAGCTATATATTTTAATTTTCGAACCTGCCTTGGGACCAGCCATGAAATCTTCCCTTCCTATCCTGTATCTTCCTCTATTATAACGTAACACAGGGAAAACGACAAAAAGAGCTTCCTGGGCAGGAAACTCTTTTTGTTAAAATCGGGGTAGGTAGTTACTTCTTATTTTGTTGAGATTTTTGGTTTTGTTTTCTTACTTCTTGTGCGTTTGTTTCAGATGCAAATTCAGTACCAAATTGACCTTGTTGTCCTTGACTCTGGCCTTGTGCTGCTTGTTGATTTTGCTGTCTTACTTTTTGAGCGTTAGTACCAGAAGCCTGTTGGTTCGGTTGCTTAGCCATCTATATCACCTCCGCACTACTTAACATCTCCACTTAGCAAAAAGTTATCCACTATTATTGATTGGTAAAGTTGTCTTCAGCTGTAAAATTATAACATGTCCGAATAAAGGCAAAGGAATAACATAAATATATAAGACAAGCTCTAGTCCAATATATACTTCAGCATCTTTTGGTGGGAAACCGGGAATGGGTATAAACGCAAATCTTCAGGCTTAACAAAGATAATTCGTTCATCAGCCGTTTCCGTTTGCATGGTCATTGCATGAAATATTTCAAGCTGCCAGATTAAATGGGAAAATACATGTTTTAATGTTCCCGCTTTGTCACCAATATTCATTTGCACACCATATTCGGCAAAGAACCAGTTTGTTATGTGTTCCATGCCAATTTCATCGATTGGTGCCATGGGGAACTGCCATAAATTTGCTAACAGCCCGTTTTCAGCCCGTTTTTCAATCATATATTGGTTTTGTTCATTTTTAATTAACAACGCAGCATAAGTGGTAGTCTTTTGCTTTTTTCCTTTGGTTTTAACCGGCAGTTCCTGTTCCAGCCCATCAGCGAATGCACGGCAATGCTCTTGTACCGGGCAAAGCATGCATGAAGGTGTTTTCGGGGTACAGACAAGTGCACCTAACTCCATTACTCCTTGGTTAAATGATGATGGATCAGCAGTAGAAATAAGCTCAGCAGCAATTTTTTCGAACAATTTTTTCGTGGAGGGCTTGGCAATATCCTCATCAATATTCAATACCCTGGCAAAAACGCGCATTACATTACCGTCGACTGCAGGCTGCGGCTGATCATAGGCGATCGAAAGAATAGCACCTTTTGTATATGGTCCAACGCCTTTTAATGAACCTAAAGCTGCCGGGCTATCCGGCACTTTTCCACCATAGTCTGCAACTACCTCTCTTACAGCGGTTTGCAGATTGCGGGCACGTGAATAATAACCTAGACCCTCCCATGACTTAAGCACATCTTGTTCGTCAGCTTCTGCTAATGCATAAGGCGTTGGATATTTTTCAATAAACTGCTGAAAATAAGGGATAACCGTATCCACTTTTGTTTGCTGGAGCATGATTTCGGAAACCCAGATTTTATATGGATCCTGCGTCCTGCGCCACGGCAGGTCGCGTTTATTTGCCTGATACCAATTGATTAAATCCTGTTGAAATGCAGGAATGTCAAAATTTCGTAACGTTTTATCCAACAAAATACTTCATCCTTTATGATACAATAATAACAAAGGCGGAAGCGCCCGGTTAGCGGCGTATATGCTGCGCCCTGCCAAGCAGGGTGGTTCGGTGTTGTCGCGCAAAGCGGCGGTTTTAACCGAACATTCCTACCGTAGGAGATAAAGGAAACACGACGACCAAAGGGAGTCGATGTTGACTTATCGTACGGAGGCGGGTGTTGCATACTAGCCGCTGGGCGCTGGAGCCGGACGTGGCCTACTCTGGCATGAGCAGAATAGAGCCTAGATTTTTATACTTTCTTATCCAATTAAATAAAACAAAAATACTAATACACACAGAACCGTACACATTTTTTATCCAAAATTCAATCGAAACAGTCCTAAGGAGGAACTTGTTTTATGGATACTGCTACCCATATTGTTATGGGCGTTGCACTTGGAGGTATTGCGACGCTTGATCCCGTCGTGCAAAGTGATCCTGTATTATTTCATGCCGTTTTAGTTGGAACAGTCGCAGGATCCCATGCACCGGACTTTGATACAATTTTAAAAATGAAAAGCAATGCTGTTTATATACGTAATCACCGTGGGGCGACACACTCCATTCCAGCCATTCTTATGTGGGGTATTCTAATTGCTGGTATCATCCATGCATTTGTCCCGCAAGTAAATCTGTTTCATCTATGGGCCTGGACATTTCTGGCGGTAATCATCCACGTACTCGTTGATATTTTCAATGCCTATGGAACACAAGCATACCGTCCATTCACTGACCGATGGGTTGCCCACGGATTCATCAATACATTTGATCCGTACATTTTTCTGTTGCATATAGCAGGTATCATTGCCTGGATACTTGGTGCGGATCCCGGCTATACCTGGCTAATCATTTATACCGTAATCCTATTATATTACATTAAACGATACCTTGATAAGCGGGAAATTGTAAGAAAAATAAACGATTATTTCCCTGATACGGAAAAGATTGCCACATCACCAACGATTAAACAAAATAAGTGGCGGGTAGCCATTACCGCAAAGGATAAGTTTTACGTCGGCACAGTTGAAAATGGTCACATTCAAATTGTCGATGAGTTCAAGAAAATACCATTACCAAAGACAAAAATAATGGAGCTGGCCCAAAAAGATGCAAATATCGCTGCATTTTTATCCTTCTCACCCATTTATCGCTGGGAAATAAATGATTTCGACGATTTCACTGAGGTTCGATTTATTGACCTTCGCTATCGGTCAAAAGGCCATTATCCATTTGTTGCGGTCGTGCATATCGACGATAATATGCACATTATGAGCTCATATACGGGATGGATCTATTCCGAACAAAAACTGCAAAATAAGCTCCTGTTCACATAGAGGGAGACAGTCCCTTTGCTAAGAGAGACTGTCCCCTACTTTATCCCCTAATAACGAAATTGGTACGGCTTCTTCCTTCTCATATGTTTCGTTAAGCAAATTAATCCGGTGACCCCAAGCGAATACACCATTAAGATAATTAATTTTAAACCGATGGCCGGGATCTCCATTCAATTGATAGATATCATCGGCGTGAAAATCTTCCGGGTTCAGCATGTACGCCATTGCTACCTGCATTTTTCGTTCATTGATGGCCACTTCGCTAATGTTGCCAAGCTGCTCAGCCTTTTGTGCCTTTTCCTTAAGCCGCCCTACTTCCTCTCTTAGCTGTTCAATCGAATAATCACTATATCGATAATCCATTATTTCTTCTCCCTTCCATCTAACAGTTACATTTTATCAACAGTTTAGGAAAAAAAGAAATGATTGGGATCACGTATTAATGAGAATAAAGTGAGGGAATGACCAATAGCGGGCATTAGCAATATACTAAAAATGGATATCATGTGTTTTTACAGGGACGAACCGATAAGAAATTACATATGGTTCAGCATGAAATTACGAAAGCAGGTCGTAAAAGCAAAAGCCGGAAAAATAACATGCTTCCGGCCGGTAACTTATTCGTTTTCATACTCATCCAGAAACCGATTGATTAACTCAAGGGAAAATCCTTTCCGGAACAGCGCTTCTTTCATTTTATTTTGTAACGCGAACCCGGAAAACTTTGGCTGGTATTTTCGCAACAATTTCTCGCCATTATAGATAAGTGCATCCCATTCGGCGTTGTTTTCTTTTTGATTGTCTATTTCCGTGAGAACATCCTTGATAACATCATGATCGAACCCTTTTTGCATCAGGCTGGCTTGTAATTGCTGCAGCTTTTGCCGAAACGATTTCTTGCTGCCAGACGTGAGTTTTTTTTCTGCTAATTTATACGCTTTTTCATATTGCATGCCATATGTATATTGCTCGGCAGCAGAACTGGCAATTGCCGCTGAAACACCTTTTTCCAGTAATTCTTGCTGGATAAGCCTTGGCCCCTTACTTGATGTCTGAATTCGTGTTTTAACAAAAGCGTCAGCAAATTGCTCGTCATCAACTAATTTTTCCTTTTGCAGGCGGTCCATTATATTTGTAATATGTACCTCATCGACTTCTTTTTTCGCTAAATAATCCATTATTTCTTTTTTTGTCCGCATCCGGTAGCTTAAAAAGCTTATCGCCAGGGTATATGACTTATGAAGGGAATCCTGTTTTACAAGTGTGAAAATTGCTGCATCGTCCAGCTCAAGCCCTTTTCGCAACCTGTATTCGATCAGCACCGCTTCATTGACACTAAAACCGTATTTTTCACCGTGACCATCGTCTAAAAAAATATTATAGCGATTTCTATGCTTCTTTTGTGTCGTAATCCGGGAAATTACAGACATAACTCACCACCCCTTTTCTTTATAATAACAAAAGTTGTCCAGAAACGTGTGTACGACAATTTGTAGTTAAAGAATCGTAAACCTCTATCAGGAATATACTTATAGAAAGAAGGAGTGAGCAATTTGAACATTTTAATTACCGGCGGAACGGGGTTTGTCGGCCGCCACTTAACAAAACGGTTGCTGGATGAAGATCACCATGTATACATTTTGACCCGCTCCCCTGATCTCTACCAGAACACCGATAAAACAACCTACATAAGCTACCAGCATAATGCTAAGACCCTGCCTGTTCTCCATGCCGTTGTAAATCTTGCGGGTGAATCGCTTTTTGGCTATTGGACAAGAAAGAAAAAGAAGGCTATCTTAACGAGCAGAATTGAGACAACACAAGCCGTAATCGATCTGATGAACCAAATGGATCGGAAACCATCTGTGTTTATCTCCGGATCGGCTATCGGTTTTTATGGAACGTCAGAGGATTTTATTTTCACCGAGGGAACAACCAAACCTGGTGAAGATTTTCTGGCTAGTGTTGTCATGGAATGGGAAAAGACAGCCAGTCAAGCGGAAGAAATGGGCATTCGGACGGTTTATACCCGATTTGGCGTGATTCTGGGAGAGGCGGGTGCCCTTCCACTGATGGACTTGCCTGTGAAATGGTTTGTGGGTGGCAGAATCGGTAGCGGTGAACAATGGATTTCCTGGGTGCATATCACTGATGTTGTCGAGTTAATTTTATTTTGTTTGTCCAATGAGCATATCGACGGACCAGTAAATGTGACCGCACCAAATCCAATGCGCAATAAGGAATTTACCAGGACACTTGCGAACGTGTTGGGCAGGCCTTACTGGCTGCCTGCCCCTTCCCCATTGGTTCGCGTTGGGTTAGGACAAATGAGTCAGCTTATCACAAAGGGTCAATATGTCTTGCCAAGAAAAGTAGAAACATTTCGTTATCCATTCCGCTATCCCAATTTGGAGGGAGCATTGAAGCAAATTCTGCAGTCCGAATAACCGGCAACAATTTGTCACAATTTGTCTTAAAAAAAATGATTCCTTTTTGCAAATAACCTGTGTAAAATAGAGGCAAGAGGTCTGAAACTGGAAGTCGGATTGGCTGAAATTGGTGAATAGCCGATTTCAATTATAAAACCAATCTCTGAAATGGTAATTGCTTTTACTGGCAAAATGAACACAGATTTGATTTATATAGGGAAGGCAAATGGTGCGCCACCAGTGATTACTGGTTCTAGTGGGTTCGATTCCCACCCCGAATTTTTGTTGATCGCTAACTAAAAATTCGTGGGTGTACCTGATGCAAGCATTCCTTCCATTTATTAGGATATACCCACCTGTAAATAAGGAGGGTATTTTTTATGCTGAAAACACGTGATTTGCATGAAGTTCCTGCATTGTTTGATCTAGTATCACACCCGGAAGTGTTTCCATATGTCAGACATAAGGCGGCAACATGTGATGAATATTATTTTATTACGAGACAAACGATGGAAGCAGAGGAAAATGGTGAATTAATTTCTCGAACCATTTTAGACGAATACGGGCAGCCGATCGGTACGATAAATTTATTTGATATCCAGGACAATTACGGGTTTTTGGCTACCTGGATCGGTAAACCTTATTTCGGGATGGGCTACAATAAACCAGCAAAAGAGCAATTTTTTAATGAAGTATTTTTCGAGCGTTCTATCGAGGCTATTTTTATGAAAGTGCGCAAGACAAATACGCGTTCATTGAAGGCTGTGCTGAAATTGCCGTACGCAGCGTTAGCAAACACGATTTATCCACAAGTATATGAGCAGATTAATCCACAGGAAGCGATTTACGATCTTTTTGTCATTACGAAAGATCATTTCATCTCCTATCAGCAGTTTGCCAATGCCGAACAACTTGCCACCGATGAGGAAGTTTCCTGATTTAAGTATATTTCTTCTTGTATAGGAAATCCTATTCAAAAAGTGAGGGATGTCTGTGAAGAAAAATCCGAAAAACCATCAACAGGACGAAAGCTTTTTAAACAAGACCCAACAAGTACATTACCAACGCGAGTTCAAAAGCGCGGACAGGGTGTATAATCAGTTTAGTCAAAAAGGAAACCGGGGATAAGCACGGGAGCTCACGATGACGAGGAAACCAAGATTAACAGTTGAAATAGCATACCGTATCACGTGATGGACAGTATGCTATTTTTGTTCGTATTGCTTAACATAGAAAGCAATCATTAAGGTGTTAAACAACAAATAAGAGGAGGATTTGTATCCAGCAAGATCGACAGGCTAAGAATTTGAGTCCCAGTATAAAACCGGGATTTGCTGGAACCGATGCCAAAAAAGTAAAACAAGAAATCAAAAAAGATATTAGCGAAGGACAAGGTGCAATGACTGCCCGAGAAGCGGGAGCAATGCATGATTAAAAAACCACACTTAGTGGTTTTTTAATTTTAAGTACTGTATATCCCTCATTGTAGAGATGCAGCAAATTTAATGATGCGGTTTACGTTTAAAAAACGATAGCGATAAAAGACAGCTCCCTTTTATCGTAAACAACCGAAATCCATATGTAAGTTCGGCTTTTCATTCGTGTGTTATTTTTTCCATGCTAACAAAACAGCTTGGGGTAAACTCTTTTTCTGTAATAGTTATCCCTTCTGTTTATCCACAGAAATACAATATCTGTGCATAACAGTCATGAAACTGGTTCCTCTCAGTCCAAGTTATCAACAACAGGATTGTTAATAACTTAGCTAATTCCTGTTGATTATGTTAATAAGCTAGCTGAGTTTTGATAAACAAGCTTGTTTTTTGTTGATAACGTTGTTGATAACTTATACCGAATTAATTAGCTATTCCAATTTGATATGCAGCTGGTTTTTCTTTCACTTCAAAACCGTCATCAGACTCTCCATTCTGGGAAATCCGCCTATATAACGTTTTTGTAGCTTCCTTCTCTGCATCGTTCTTTTGCTTGCCAAATCCGTATCCTGTCATAATATCTGCCATTTCAAATTCCAGTGCAGCCTGCCAAACAGCCTCCTTGTTAACGTTCCAGAGAAAAATCGTAACCGTATTATTCCCTGATACATGTATTTCGAAATCTTCTTCGTGAAACATGGCACGTAACATGAAAGATTTCGTCAAACTCGTGATGGTGTGATGATACAAAATCAAACAGCTGACCATATCACAATTCCCCTTTCTTCGTTCTATTTGAGAACATTTTACTATATGTTCTTTATTAGAACAATGAAAAGCATTTCTTTTCTCCTAGTCGTGATAGGATTAATTGTGTCTTACCTAAGATTTCCACATAGAGAAATCAAATTTTAATCCTGATTAGTAGAGTGTGATAACATGAGTTTGGAGCAGATTTCCTACAATATTAAATTTTTACGTGAACAGCATGAATGGACACAGAAGGATCTAGCCGAAAAGCTGTCAACATCGCGTTCGGTTATAGCCAAATGGGAAAATAACGTGGTGACCCCTGATGTGTCATCATTAATAGAACTTAGTGAAGTTTTCGATGTAACTATTGACCATATCGTCGGAAACCGTTCATTACGTGAGGACCTGCTCAAAGATTTTAAACGAGTATACAGTTCCAAGGAAAAACCTTTTGATGTTGAGGTAATGGAAATTGTGGAATACCTTATGAAACATCCAGAGCTAAAGGAACAAATTCACCGATTGAAGAAACTGCCACTCCGAAAACAAAAATCGCTCCATCTTTTATTTGCGAATATGATTGAGGAATTTGAACGACTGTAAAAGGGATGAGCAGCTCATCCCTTTACTTTAAAGGTAAGAAAGTATAAAAATCCTGGCTCTATTCTGCTCATGCCAAGGTAGGCCACATCCGGCTCCAGCGCCCAGCGGCTAGTATGCAACACCCGTCTTCGTACGATAAGTCAACATCGGTTACAGGGGAAGTTCGGTTAAAACCGCGACGACAATCGCCACACCGAACTGACCAACGTCCTGTTGGCCTCAGCTCACCGTGTTTCCTTTATCTCCTACGGTAGGAATGTTCGGTTAAAACCGCCGCTTTGCGCGACAACACCGAACCACCCTGCTTGGCAGGGCGCAGCATATACGCCGCTAACCGGGCGCTTCCACCTTTGTTCTACCGTGCTGCTTCCGTTGTTATTCTGCGCAGCATTATCCACGTAACTACGTAAAGCACAATACCCACCGCAAATACCTCATAAAAGAAAGTCATATCGAAGGATTGAAAAATATCGATAAAGAAGTCGGCAATCCATCCCTGTGCCAATCCAAATAATAATATAATCGCAAGTGTGCCGACAACAACACCGCCACCTAATAACCCATATTTATAAAATAATAATCCAAGCAGAAACATGAACGACAAAAGAAAGAACATCACTGTTGCATCGATAATAACACGTGTCAGCCATGTATCAGTCAGCAGCTGCGCCGGATGGATTAGCTGGTATGAACTGATACCCATTTTGTCCGTACCAAATAGGATAACAGAATGGATCGTATTGGCCAACACCGACTTTGCTAAAGCCAAACCTAGAAAAAACAGCCCCATTCCTGCAAAAATATTTTTCCTTGTTGACCCCATTTTTATCGAAAATGGGATCCCGTGCTTCGCTTGAATGAACCCGGTTATACCGCAATAAATATAAATTGCCATTGACAACGCAAAAGTCATTTGACCATTTTCCACATTTAACAGGAAGTATGCCCCCACAATACTAACCAGTAATGTACTCAGCAAAATGCTCCAAAAAATCAGCAATGAATACCGTGCATCTGTCGCATAAAAATAAAGTAACCCTTTCAATTGTCTTCCCATCGTTAAGCCCCCTCCTTTTCTGTTAAATGAATCATTAATTCCTGAATTGGTATCCCTTCAACAGATAGTCCAGCCGCTTCAGCCTGTTCCTGACTGCCGTAAACATATGCGGTCATCATCCCGGCAAGCTCTTTTTTGTTAATAATTTCCTTGTCTTTAATAAAATGCTCAACAGCCTCAGCACTTCCCGTTATAGCATATGTATTATTTCGCAGATTTTCCGCTTCTTCTTTCAGAACAAGTTTGCCGTCCTGAATTATCAGCACTTCTTCAAAAAGCAAACTAACTTCATCAATCAAGTGGGTCGAAAAAATAATTGTCCGCTTTTCACTTTCGTATTCCTCAAGCAGAATTTCGTAAAATTTACGTCGCGCTGCAGCATCTAAGCCAATATATGGTTCATCAAAAATTGTAATTGGGGCTTTACATGCCAGCCCAACGATGATGCCAAGGGCCGAGGCCATTCCTTTTGATAAGGCCTTAACCCGTAAATTTAAGTTTAAGTTGTATTCCTTAATCAAATCATCTGCAAGTATCCGGTCCCATGTTGGATAAAACAGGGAATATATACGTAGCACATGCTTTACCTTTAATTCACGTTTGAAATTATTCCCCTCTTTAATTAGACAAACAGATTCGGTCAATCGCTGATTATCAAACGGCTTTTCCCCGTCGACTAAAATTTCACCGCCTGTTGCTAGAATATGCCCAGATAAGATTTCCATAAACGTTGTCTTCCCAGCCCCATTTCGACCGAGCAGTCCGTAAATTTTTGGCTCATCCAACGTAAATGAAATATTATCAAGTGCTAACGTGTCTTTATATTTTTTCGTCACATTCCTGACATCAATCCGCATGATTGATCCCTCCCTGTTTGATCATTTCCAGTAGTTCATCATTACCCATCCGTAATTTTCTGGCTTCATCCTTTAGCGGCTGTATGAAGTTTTCATAGAAATGTTCTTTTCGCTTTTCAATCAAAATCTCCTTTGCATCATCAGTCACAAACATTCCCACACCCCGTTTTTTAAATAAAATATTTTCATGTACCAGCTCATTAATTCCTTTAGCAGCGGTGGCGGGATTAATTTTGTAGTACTGCGCAAATTCATTGGTCGACGGCACTCGCTCCCCAGGTTTAATCGCACCATTGATAACCGAATCCTCTAGCTGCTCTTTTATTTGTAAAAAAATTGGTTTGTTTTCGTCTAATGTATTTTTCATATACACCACCTCAGCTAAATGGTTAATTACTTATGTAATTAACCCTATAACATGAAGCTATATTTGTCAATAATCATTATGGAAAATTACGGAGACTACCTACACTGAGTGAAAAAAGGGCGAGAGCGTCACCAAAAGTGCCTGAATTTCTTCCCAAATCGCGTAGCCCCCTTTTTCTAACGACTTCCTACAGCAACAAGTGAATAGAAAGAAAAATAAGGTTCCGCACGTCAATTCGTGCGAAACCTTATTTTAATCCTCACCTATTTTTTTATCTTCGCTCTTCGGCAGCCTGCCAGCTTTTTTGGCTGCATCCCTAAGCAGGAATTCCACATGGCTGTTCACACTGCGAAATTCATCCTTCGCCCAGCGTTGTAGAATATCATATAATTTTGGGTCCATTCGTAACGGGAAATTCTTTTTCTTCACCATAGAAACCCTCTTTTTAAACCTATTATTGGTACAGTGTCCCCGTATTAATTACCGGTTGGGCACCATTGTCCGAAACGATTGCGACGAGCAAATTATTGATCATCGCAACACGCCGCTCCTCATCCAAATCAACAATATCTTGCTTTTCAAGACGCTCAATGGCATCCTGAACCATCCCCACTGCACCTTCAACGATTTTCCGGCGGGCAGCAATGATGGCATCTGCCTGTTGCCGCTGCAGCATGGCCTGAGCAATCTCGGTCGAATAAGCAAGGTGTGTTAATCGTGCTTCAATCACCTTCACTCCAGCAACCTTTAATCGCTCCTGCAGCTCTACCGTTAATTCATTCGATACTTCTTCCGCATTTCCTCTTAATGTAAGTTCAACATTCTCAAACGTATCGTACGGATATTTCGTTGCCACAGCACGTATCGCGGTTTCACTTTGAATTTCGACAAACTGTTCATAGCGATCCACATCAAAAACAGCCTTTGCTGCATCAACTACCTTAAATACAATCACGGCAGCAATTTCAATTGGATTCCCATTCACGTCATTCACTTTTAACCGTTTACTGTTAAAATTCCGTACCCTTAAAGAAATGGTTCTTCTTATCGAAAATGGAACTGTGATGACAATCCCTTCCCGTCGGATCGTCCCCATGTATTTCCCGAGGAAAATAACGACTACCGACTGATTTGGCTGGACTAACGTGATACCACTTCCCAGTGTTATGGCAATGATAAGACAAATCCCGCCAACAATGAATTGCTGGTTTATAAAGCTGAATACTGTTCCCGCAATTAGGGCAGCGATAACGATAATTCCTAGAAATCCATTCATCGACCATGCATTTCGCTCCTGCATAGCGACTCCTCCCCCTTATATCCAATTTATATTATTATGATATCATATTTGTTTAAATTTGTAAATACAGTTTTACAGAAAATTTATTACCCAGCTTTTTCCGTCAATCCATCAAGTGGGGTTTTTTCTGTTAAAACAAAATAGCCCTGCCCGTTTGTCACTATCGATATATCACCAAATACCGCTGTAGAATAAATCATGGCATGAACCCTTTGCAGATTGCGAATGACCCGATCTACCGGATGTCCATAATGATTTTTTTTGCTGTACGTCAGAATCGCAATCTTGGGCCTAACAAGTTTCAAAAATGGGTATGATGTACTCGTATTCGATCCATGATGTCCGACTTTGTAAATATCCGATTCGATATCTTTCTGTTGCATGATTCTTTTTTCTTGTGCCTGTTCCGAATCACCCATAAGTAAAAAATCAACCTCGCGAAAACTTACTTTTAACACAATGGAGGATTGATTATTGTTTTTATGTTCGGCATATGAATTTAGGATTTGCATGTCAACCAATGGATCAAGTGTAATCACATCGTTTTCTCTGGCAATCTCAACTGGAATTTTATGCTTTTGGATTTGATTAATATAGCGTACGTAAGTTTTTGTTGAATGGAGCTTACCGGAATCGATTATTTTATCAACCTTAAACGATTTCATTATTAATGGCAGTCCCCCAATGTGATCAATATCCGGGTGGGTTGCAATTAGCAGGTCAATTTTTTTAACCCGACGTTTTTTGAGAAATTCTGCGACAGTTTTGCCTGCTCCCGGCGGTCCGCCATCAATTAGTATTGTTTTGCCACTTGGCGTTTCAATCAAGATACTGTCCCCCTGCCCAACATCAATGAAATGAACCTTCATTTGCTGTTGCTCTGCAGCAAAACTGGGGTTTGGAATCGTAAATAATAATAGTATGAAAACAACGTTAAAAACCTTGAAAATCCGCATCATTAAACATCCTTTTACCATGCTTTAGTACAGATTAGTTTTTTCAAGTTTTGAGTTTATTATTAATTACAGATTATGGCTGGACATCGACCTGAAGATTGTGCGTTCACACCTCAGGATTGCGTACTCGAAGCCCAAGATTGCGTGTTTGAGATTCGAGATCGCTCGTTCACACCTCGTGATTACGCGTTCGCACCTCGAGATTGAACGTTCGTGACCCACTCACTTATCGCAAGCAAAACGCCAGAAGTAGAGTAGAAAACAGGAGTTAGATATTGCCTTCTTGTCCTCGGGTTTCAGGGTTTTCCACCTTACTAAGCCAGACTTGAGGGCAATTCCTCTTCCTGTTCCCCCTCATCAAACCGTACATGAGGTTTTCCCTCATACGGCTTTCCGACGTTCTTCTTTCTTTGGCATTACGTACTTGTCTAACTCGCCAATTTCACTAATTTATATTTGGTCATTTCTATTACCTCGCCCATTTTACTGTGTTTGTGGCGTTTATTTCGTTTCCTGTTCCAAAATATTGTAAGTCGTTCAAGTACATACCAGTCGATACGATTAAGCCATTTCTTAGCTATCGGGGAAGTAAGATAGTAGTTCTTAAACCCTTGCAGCTTTCGATTCAGCCCTATTATGAGATCTTCTATGTCTAGGGACAATTTATTGTTCTTTCCCACATATTCCTTGATCTTCTCTCGCATTTTCTTCATTGCCTTTTTACTCGGTATGTGCGACATCACATGTATTTTGTAACCGCCTTTAATAAGAATAGGGAATTTTCTGTGATGAAGTCCCAAGAAGTCAAATCCATCTGTATTATCCCATATATTGACAAGCCTTGATTTCTCAGGACTAAGTGTAAGGTTCAGTTTCTTCATGATACCTCTTAATACCTGAATACTTTCCAACGCTTGTTGCTTCGTAGAGCACATAATAACAAAGTCGTCTGCATAGCGAACAATTTGCCCCAGGTGTGCAAACTTCTTATTCCAGAGTGAGTCCAATACATTTAGATAGATGTTCGATAATAGTGGCGAGATCACACCACCCTGCGGAACCCCGGTTACAGAATCACGAAAATGGCCATCTTCCATGATTCCTGCTCGCAACCATTTGCGAATGAGTTTTAGTACTCTTCTATCGCTAATTCTCATTTTCACTAGCCTCATCAGTTTATCTTGGTTGATGTTATCAAAATACCCTTTAATATCGGCATCTACCACCCAAGCAGACTTCTTACTGGCTTTCTTGATTTTCGCTATGGCTTGATGGGCATTGCGTTTTGGTCTGAATCCATACGAGCAATCTTGAAAATCTGTTTCGAATATGGGTTCTAGTACCAGTTTTGTTGCCATCTGTGCCACTCTGTCCTTAATGGTTGGGATTCCCAGTGGTCTTGTTTTCCCATTTCCTTTTGAAATATAGGTTCTTCTGACTGGATTTGGACGGAATTGATTTTCCTTTAGTTCAAGGTATAACTCATTTAAGAATTCCCTTTCCCCATAGTCATATACAATCTCATCGATTGTTTGCCTGTCGATTCCACCACTTCCATTCTTGGATTTGACTCTTTTCCATGCTTCCGCCAGTATATCAGGACGATAGATCTTATCATATAGTGCGTGAAATCGTCTCGTAGGACTTTCCTTGGCACAAAGATATAAAGTTGATCGGAGTCGTTGAGCTTTTCCATTGGTGTAGTTAGCCAGTTTTCCGGCATTCACTTACTCGTACCTCCTTTCAAACTTGTGAACGAAGTAGGGTATTGGCTTATGCCGTCCTTCCCTAGACAATGTTGTGTTGTCATCGTCATCATCGGTACTATGACCCCCTCCGACTCCCTCTCAGCCCTTCCACCACTTCACCATCGGCTTATAGGTTTCTGTTTTACTCCGTAGAGTGACCGAGGAGGGTATCCCCAGTTCCGTTAATTACTTTCCTAACATGTCGCTCCCCTTACCCCGAGAGATTCTTCAGTGCTGCTCTTCCAAGTTCTTGACACCTTCCATGGTCTTCTCCTTCCTTTGCCAGGATCGACTTCTCCTTGTCCACGTGTGGGTCTGCTGACGAGGCGGCAGGATTCACTTTTATGTTACGACCTGTTAGGTTGCTCGCACTACTGAGTGTGCTTTGTCACAAGGCTTCAACCTTAGGATTTCTCCACCAGTTACTTGTCAGCTACCAAGCGTCTTGGTACTTACTTGGGTTGGACTTTCACCAACTCGCAATTAACAGCGTGCTGGGCACGCCAAAGGCGCAAGCGCCCGGTTAGCGGCGTATGTGCTGGACTGAGCCGTAGGAGATAAAGGAAACACGACGACCGAAGGGAGTCGATGTTGACTTATCGTACGGAGGTGAAGGAAGCACACTAGCCGCTGGGTGCTGGAGCCGGACGTGGCTTATCCGGTTATTAAGTTATCCACAACCACCAAATTTTATAATTTCCTAGACAACAAAAAAATCCTGCCCCGAAAATCGGGACAGGATCTTCATTCATTCATTTATGCTTGTTTTACGGTAATTTCATCATCAACTACGTCAACATTTACTGCTTTAACTTCATTGTTTTCCAATAACAAATCGGTTAATTGATCTTCAATTTTATCCTGGATAACTCGGCGTAATGGTCGTGCACCAAAACGGCGGTCATAGCCAAGTCGTACTAATTCATGTTTCGCAGCATCTGTAATCGTAATTGCAACTTTATTTTCTTCCATGTTTTGTGTTAATTCATGCAACATCAAATCAACAATCTCGACTAAATTATCTTCACTTAATTCATTAAACGTAATGATCGAGTCAAAACGGTTTAAGAATTCCGGTTTAAAATAAGCACTTAAGTTTTCTAATGTGGAAACCGATTCATGCTCCGTCCGGTTAAAGCCGACATTAATTTCTTTCACACCGGTTCCGGCATTACTTGTCATGATAATAACCGTATCTTTAAAGCTTACCGTCCGGCCATGTGAGTCCGTTAAACGACCGTCTTCCATGATTTGCAGGAACATGTTTTGCACGTCCGGATGTGCTTTTTCAATTTCGTCGAGCAAAATAATCGAATATGGATTGCGACGCACACGCTCGGTTAATTGTCCTGCTTCCTCATGACCAACATAGCCTGGAGGTGAACCGATAATTTTCGATACGGCGTGTTTTTCCATATACTCACTCATGTCCAGACGAATCAAGGCTTCACGTGAACCGAATAATTCCTCAGCCAGTGCTTTCGTTAGCTCGGTTTTACCAACACCGGTTGGACCAACAAACAGGAATGATCCAATTGGACGATATTTTGATTTCAGTCCAGCACGGCTGCGGCGGATAGCTTTAGCAACCTTGTCAACCGCTTGTTCTTGTCCAACAACTTTTTGGGCAAGATTTCCTGCAAGGTTTTTCATTTGCTCTTGTTCATCTTTTTGCAGTTTAGTTACCGGAATACCTGTTTTTTCTTCAATAATTAATTGAATATCTTCCATTCCAACATCAATTACTTGTGCTTCATCCTTCGCTTTTTCCAGCTGTTTCTGCAGTTGAATTTCCTGATAACGAAGATGTGCAGCACGCTCGTAATCTTCTTTTTCCGCGGCTTGTTCTTTCTCCTGAACGATTTCATTCAGTTTCTGTTCAATGGAATCCGAATCTTTTTCCGCGTTGGCCAGATTCAATCGTGAACCGACCTCATCCATTAAGTCAATCGCCTTGTCAGGTAAAAAGCGATCTTGGATATAGCGTTGTGATAATGTGACAAACGCGCGAATAACATCATCAGAGTAACGTACTTCATGAAATTTTTCGTAGCGTTCTTTGATTCCATTTAAAATTTGCACCGCTTCATCGACTGTAGGTTCCTTGACGATAATTGGCTGAAGACGACGTTCAAGTGCAGCGTCTTTTTCAATTTTACGATATTCCTTTAATGTTGTGGCACCAATCAATTGCAGTTCCCCACGTGCTAGTGCTGGTTTTAAGATGTTACCAGCATCCATCTGTGAGCCTTCCGCAGTGCCTGCACCAACTAACAGATGAATTTCATCCACGAAAAGAATAACCTCTTGCCGTGATTGCAATTCTTGTACCAACTGTTTCATACGCTCTTCAAATTGGCCTCTAATACCTGTATTGGCAACCAGCGAAGCAACATCTAGTAAGTAGATTTCTTTGTTCATCAGTTTTGTTGGAACGTTACCCTCGGCTATTTTAACGGCCAAACCTTCCGCAATTGCTGTTTTACCAACACCAGGTTCACCAATTAAGACCGGGTTATTTTTATTTCTTCTATTTAATGTTTCAATAACCCGTTTTATTTCTCCATCACGGCCGATCACCGGATCAATCAATCCAGCACGTGCTGCGCTGGAAACATTTTTGCCTAATTGATCAAGCAAACCATTGCCCCGATTCCCTTGGCGTTGTTCTGTTCTTGTTCCGGCGCCGCCTTGGCCATTTCCTTGGAAAAAGTTCTGGGCAAAAGCATCCTGATTTCCATTAGAACTGGAAAAGAAACCAGTTGGATTCATCATTTGACCTTGTATTTCTTCAAAACATTGATTACATACATGTACCTGCATTTTTTCATTATTTATTTGCATCGAGACGTTAATTGTTGCTGGACGAATACCACATTGTTGACATTTCATCATGTCATTCCTCCTTGTGATTTTCTTTAAAAAGTGTAGGTCAGCTTTTAGATAAGCTGCAGTCAGACTAGTTTAAATAAGCTTTTAACAAGGTTTGACTTTGACTATCTTTGACCTTGTAACCATATTATACTCTGACCTTTTTTGACTTTCAAGTGTTTTAACTGATTTTTTTATGATTTTTTAGGCTGGCGCACAAACATAATTCCTGTAAAATCCGTCATTTACACATGTGTGGCATCTTAAGTCGTCCAGATTTCGTCTTGTTAACTTTTTTGTTTTCACATATAATAAGGGGAACAAAGGCGGGATTCCGGGTGAGCGAATTAAGGACAGAGCGAAGAAGACAACGCAAAAAAACAAAAAGATGGAAGAAAAGAATTCTCCTTATCCTTCTCATCCTATTTATTATTATAGTTGGGGGATTAGGCTATTTATTTTTCCACGCATACAACGCAGCTAAAAATTCATATCAGGATTTAGACCGTCCAGGAGAAAAATCGGCACTACGGGATATGGATGTCACCATTGGCAAGGATCCGATTTCGATTCTGCTAATGGGTGTCGAAACCTATGCTACCGGGGGAGAAAATGGGCGAGCGGATACACAAATCGTAGTAACACTTAATCCACATACAAATACCATGACGATGACTACTATTCCGCGTGACACACAGGTGGATTTGCCTGCTGAAGGGGCAGGGCAATATGCTGGCATTCATAAAATTAATGCGGCCTATACGTATGGTTCCATTACCGGTTATGGTGGAAATAAATTTACCGTCGAGACGGTTGAGCAGTTACTTAATATTCCGATTGACGAATATGTTGCCGTTGATTTTGAAGGATTTCGCGACATTGTCGATGCCCTTGGTGGGGTAACCGTTAATATAAAAGAAGGTTTTTGGGAGAAAAATATTTACAACGATAATAAAAAAATCTATTTCAAAAAAGGGCCTGCAAAGCTGAATGGTGAAGAAGCACTTGCTTTTGTCCGAATGCGAAAACGGGCGGTTAACAATGTATATTCTCGTGATGAACGACAGCGACAATTTATTCAAGCAGCAATTAACGAGGCGGTTTCCGTTGGGACAATCTTTAAACTCGGTGAAATATCCGATATTCTTGGAAAAGATGTCGAAACCAGCCTGACACCAACTGAAATATATGCACTGCAAAAGGTATACTCCTCGATTGATGCGTCGGCTATTAAAACATATACAATCGAAGGATCGGACCAGACGACTAATGGGGGCTCCTATTTTATTCCAACAGATGAAGGGTTAGCAGAAGTAAGCAGGAAATTGAAACAGGAATTGGAATTGCAGGAGTAATCCTGATTTAAACAACCCCAAACGCGATAAAAGCAGTCACGTTTAGGGTTGTTTTATTCGTTTAAACCCATTGCCAGATAAAAATTATTGCATTTTTACCTTTTCTTTTTCTCTTAATTCCACCCGCCTAATTTTTCCAGATGTCGTTTTTGGCAATTCATCAATAAATTCAATAGCCCTTGGATATTTATATGGGGCAGTCAGCTCTTTTACATGATCCTGCAGCTCTTTGACAAGATCTGGATTATTCCCATCTACTCCATCTTTTAGGACAACAAATGCTTTGACTATATTGCCGCGAATCTCATCGGGACTTGCTACAACCGCACATTCCTGAACATAGGCATGTTTGACTAATGCATCCTCCACTTCGAATGGTCCAATTGAATACCCTGAACTAATGATGATGTCATCACTGCGACCTTCAAACCAGAAATAGCCGTCTTCATCTTTGGATGCTTGATCACCTGTCACATAATAATCCCCCCGCTTCGCCATTTTTGTCCGCTCCGAATCCTTATAATATTCCCGGAACAACGCTGGACAATCAAGCTTCACTGCAATATCACCGACTTCCCCGGAGGCCACTGGTTGTCCTTCCTCGTTAATCACATCTACGTCGTTACCTGGTGTTGGTTTCCCCATCGAACCTGGCTTAACCTCCATATCCTTCATCACACCTAATAACAACGTATTTTCAGTCTGACCATAGCCATCGCGTACCGTAACATTAAAATACTTGCGGAACGTATCGATAACTTCACGATTAAGCGGTTCACCAGCGGATACGGCGCTATGGAGTGCTGGAAGCTGGTAATCACTAAGGTTATCGACTTTCGCCATAATCCGATATTCCGTCGGGGTACAGCATAATACGTTAATATCATTGTCCTCAAGCAGGCTTAAATATGTTTTGGCAGCAAATTTTCCGTGATAGACAAAACCGGTTGCCCCAGAGCCCAAAACAGATAAAAACGGACTCCAGATCCATTTCTGCCAGCCAGGACCTGCAGTTGCCCATACTTTGTCCCCATCATTAATACAGAGCCAATTTTCCGATGCTGTTTTTAAATGGGCATAGCCCCAGCCGTGGGTATGTACAACGCCTTTTGGATTACCGGTTGTCCCTGATGTATATGGTAAAAATGCAATATCATCACGTGTTGTTTCTGCCATTTGCAAATCGTCGGACGCCTCATCCTTCAACCGATCCAAAAACAGCCAGCCTGCTGCAGGTTCACCGACAACGAAACGTTTCAATTGCTCGTATTCGTTAATTTCCTCGTATTGCTTAACAAATGGAAAATAGCTGATAACACCACTTACTTCCCCATGGCTAATCCGGTATTGCAAATCATTTGTTTTCAACATTTCCGAGCTTGGGATAATGATAATTCCCGTTTTTAATGCAGCTAAATAAACTTCATATGCTGCAATTAATCTTGGAATCATGACTAACACTTTATCCCCTTTTTTCAAACCATTATTAAGGAAGACGTTTCCAATCCGATTTACGTTTTTCATCAGTTCAGTATAAGTTACCGTTCTCTCATTCCCTGCATCATCCTGCCAAATTAGTGCCTCTCGTTCCGGGTCTGTTGCATAGCGCTCCATTTCCATTACAGTATTATACTCTTTCGGTGCTATTAGATCTTCTCTTTTCATTCTATCAACTCCAATACAAGGTATACTAATAGTATAGCAAAGGTTTCGAAAATTTTAAATACAGAACGTCCGTAAGACCTGCTGCAACAAAAGTTTTTTAGAGCATTAAAAAGCGCAAACACCAGTGATCGGTATTCGCGCTCCTATCTAAAATCCATAAATTGCCTTAGGCAGCATATCTTTTAATACTAAATCGTCAAGACTTTTAAATTGATACCCTTGACTTTTCAATTCCTTAATCAGCTTTGACAAGGCGTCTGCGTTATCAGAGGAAACGGTGTGAAGCAGGATAATGGCTCCGGGATGCATTTGCTTCATAATTTGATCAAATGCGTATTGACCACCTTTCTGGGCTTTCGTATTCCAGTCGGCAAATGCCAACGACCAGAATATATGAATATAACCCAAATCATTTGCCCATTTTAACGATCGTTCATTAAAAACACCTTTTGGCGGGCGCATGTATTTTAATTGTTTCTGATCGGTAATCGCTGCGACTGCCTTTTCTAATTCCTCCAGTTCCATTTTCATCGAATCTTTCGTGAGTATCGTTAAATCCGGGTGATGATAGGAATGGTTGCCAATGATATGCCCTTCATTAGCCATTCGCTTAACAAGATCCGGTTCACTTTTTACATAATGTCCGGTCACAAAAAAAGTTGCTGGAACATCTTCCGCCTTTAACACGTCTAAAATGTCATCCGTATAGCCTTGTTCATAGCCATTATCAAACGTCAAATAAACGACCTTGTCCCCTGAATGGTCAGCGTAATAGGCACCATATTTATCAAGCATATCCCGATACTTGCCAATTTCCGGAACTTTATGGTCGGAATTTTTCTTATATCCCCAACCGAAGCTTTGCGCATGTACTGCCGGGTTCATATAAAAAAAGACAAACAAAGACAATGCCAAGCTTGATACAACCAAGAATAATTTTCGCATAACAACCCACCTGTTTTTTTCTTACTTTTTCCTAAGGGGTTGTTTATTATGCATGAGGGAAAGTGGGTTTGAAAATTATTGAAGGTTTGTTCTGATGCTTGAACATGGATGGGATTGCGCGCTTAGCTCGCATATTGCGCGGCTACGACACAGGATTGCACGGTTGTGTCCTGAGGTTGCACGTTTTGAATATTATGTGTATGAGGGGTTTGCCTTAGGACAGTATTTTTCCTGTTTTGGATAGTATTTTCGATTTCCGGATAGTATTCTACCCAATTTGGATAGTATTTGACCGATTTTGGATAGTATTCTGCTCATTTTGGATAGTATTTTCGATTTCCGATATAGTATTTCTTCCTTTTTATACGGCATTTGACCAATAAGAAAAACCCTGCAAGAGCACTCTCACAGGGGTTGACGATTAATTATTTTAGGTTAAACGTAAAAGAAACGTAATCCTGGATGGGGATCCAGGCACCAATCCCTTGTTTTGTTACATTTTTTACAACAATGGATTTCTTATTACCTTTCAGTTTGATGTATACTTCTCCAAATGTTACTTGACCTTTTTCGCTTACCGCCGGAGCATAAGCTTTTAACGTCCCTATTTTTTCTGTCGGAACAGCGTAGGAGTTATCCTTTTTTGTATTTTGCCCAATTACTGTTTTATAAGATAAAGGCAAATCCGCTTTTTCCTTTGCTTTCAGTAGCATCATTTTTTTAATATCATCCGGTTTGGTAATCTTGTTCGTCAGGGCGCCTTCTACTTCCGTTTGTTGTTTCTGAATATAATTGATTTTTTGGGTGCTGTCACCGCCCATATTGTTCAGCTCATTTTCGTTAATTTGCTGGTATTCCCAGTTGACCGTTGTTTCTGATGATTTGTAGTTGATTGGCCAACGACCCAAGTAAATCATCCCACGATAACCGATTGCAAGAAAAGACGGTTTCACGGTTGTTTCATTTAACATTTTGATGAGATCTGGATTCTCGATCGGAACATCCACTTCGTTAATCAGTCCCTTTGTTGCCTTGCTTGGTTCAACAATCTCCTGATCTTCTGTTGAATTCGGGAATGTATTTTCCTTGGAAATATTCAACGCATGACTTGGTACTTTAAAATCATCCTTTGCTTTTTTCTTGTCCGCCCCAAAACTGTTCACCGGGGATATTAACGTAATGACGAATACGATTAATGCAATCTGCCAAATCTTCCTTCGATTCATGTGTCCCATTCCTTTCTTTTTCTATAGTTTTTTCGGACACATGAATATTATACCTGTTATCTTGAGAAGCGTTCTCCACAATCGACTTTGCGCTTGTCACGATTGACACGCGCACTTTTTGATCGGTTTTCCGTTCGCCTTAACCGTTTCTCGTGCATCTTGATCAATTTCACAGTCCTCTCGATTGAACTCAAATCTCTAAAACCCCCTCCAGAGATAACACTTGGACAGGGTTTTTTATGTTTTTACCTACTTAACTCAACAATCTCCAGACTTTCTTCGATTTTAATACTGTCCTCTACTGAACGAATCATTGAACAATTTTTTCTGGATAATGCCAGGTTTCGCTCTAACTTTTCCGGATTCAAACGATGTCCTTTTATCGTGTATTTTAATGTAATCCTCTCAATACGATTAGCTTCCTTGGCATTTCGCTCTACATCTGCATGAATAATCAAATCGTCATAATCGGTACGCTGCTTATCCAGGATTTTTCGAAAAACAGAGCCGCTGCATCCGGCAATTGATGCAACCATTAATTGAAATGGCCGGAATCCGAACTCCTCATTTCCCGAAACCGATAACGTACCATAGTCAAACTCAGTCCGCATTCCATTATCTTTTAAATAAAATTCCACTGCCAGTCACTCCGATCATTTATGGTATCGTACTAATTCTTATTCTATATTATTTTTCATTATTATTCATGCACAGTGATTGACCATTCTTCGAAAAACGATTACATTTATGGAATGGAAAAGGAGGAGAGGGATGAAATGGCATCAGCAAAAGTCAGATTCTGGATTTTAATTTCACTTGTCACTATCTCCGGGTTTTCCCAGGGGATGCTGTTACCGTTACTAGCAATTATATTAGAACAGCATGGTGTGCCTTCATCGGTAAACGGTCTACACGCAACAGGTCTTTATATCGGCGTCCTGCTCGCGTCTCCTTTCATGGAAAAACCGGTGCGCAAATTTGGTTTTAAACCGATTATTGTTGTTGGCGGATTGCTTGTATTTATCTCCTTAGCACTGTTTCCTGTCTGGGAAGCATTATGGCTTTGGTTTATCCTTAGGGTCACCATTGGCATCGGTGATAATATGCTGCATTTCGGTACACAAACATGGATCACCACTACATCTGCAAAGGAATCCAGAGGGAAAAATATCGCATTGTACGGCCTTGCATTCGGACTTGGTTTTACACTTGGTCCGTTAATGACCAGACTTCTTTCCATTAATGAAGCATTGCCATTTTTCTTGTCGGCATTATTCAGTGCCATCGTCTGGTCCGGGATGTTTTTTGTCCGAAATAAATGGCCTGAAGATGATATAAGTACGCAAAATACGACGAGTTCATTAACTCGTTTTATCCAAACTGGAAAAATTGCCTGGGTGGCACTGTTACCTGCATTTGGTTATGGTTTTTTGGAGGCAACCTTACACGGTATTTTCCCGATTTACGGATTACGAATCAGCCACGATGTTGATATGCTCGCACTTATTATACCTTGTTTTGCCGCTGGAAGTATTATTACACAGCTGCCTTTAGGAGTGTTAAGTGATCGGGTTGGCAGGCGTAAAATTCTGTTATCTGTTGTGACCGCTGGTGTGATCTGCTTCCTTATTGCAGCACTATGGGAAACATCTCTTGTTGCCCTGTTTCTTATGTTTACGTTAGCTGGCATGTTCGTTGGCTCGCTCTTTTCCCTAGGGATTTCCTATATGACCGATCTTTTGCCAGGGTCCCTTTTACCCGCAGGAAATCTGCTAATTGGGATTGCTTTTAGTATCGGCAGCATCAGCGGACCCTATCTCGGCGGTTTATTTTTGCAAATTTTTCCTGGTGTGTCATTTTTTTATGTCATTGTTGTGATGCTGGTCATTGTATTAGTGGCTTTGTATGTGAAGAAAGATGGTGCAGTGCAGGAAAATGTCAGCGGTAGATGATAATTTGTCACATAAAAGCTCGTCTATTTTTTTCACCAAAGCATACATTGTTTCAGAGGTGAAAAAATTGAGAGAAGCAACGACAGATAAATTACACATCTTCATTGTCATGTTCTTTGTTAGTTTAATCATGAGTATTCAATCGCCTATTTTCACCCCTTATGCTGCGAAGATAGGTGCATCAAGTGTTTTGATCGGGATAATGCTTAGTGTCGCATCATTGGCCAATTTAACGGGAAATTTGATTGCCGGACCATTGGTGGATCGATTTGGCAAAAAACTGTTCATTATGCTTCCACTATTTGTATCAGGGACTTTGTTTATCGCCCATGCGCTTGTCTCCGACGCCGCCAGTTTGCTAATTTTGCGTACACTAAATGGATTTTCATTAGCATTTTTAATTCCTGCTGCTTTAGCTTTGCTATCAGGATACGCAGCGAACAGTCAGCAACAGGGGAAAAATATGGCGGTAAATGGAATTCTCGGTACAATTGCGAGTATAATTGCACCATTGATTGGCGGTCAGCTAGGTGCTTTGATTGGATATGCTAACACGTATTATGTCATCGGATTAGCATTGATTTTAACGGCTCTGTATACTGCTTACTTGTTGAAGGAAAGAGAAGTTATTGTTAAAAAAAGGCGAACTTCTAGACCAGTAAACTTTATCCAACTATTAACAATGCCCAATTTATATATTGTTTTTATAACCGGATTTGCTATGATGTATATTCATGGTGTGATTATTTATGAGGTTCCCTATTTAACTGTCGAAAAGGGACTTTCTACTGCCACTACTGGGCAATTATTCAGTTTCATGGGTATCGGAACATTTTTATCCCTATCATTATTTTTCATCAACCGCTTTAACCCAATTAATCGGCTTATATTTGGCCTGTTTGGTATGTGCATGAGTATATTTGCTTTATTTAACGCGTTACTGTCGTTATCCTTAGCGCTTTTTTTACTCGGCTTCTTTTTCGGTATAATGATGCCGGCGATGGCAACAGCAGTAACCGATGCGGTGCCAAGTGAAGGGCATGGTCGAGCGTTTGGCATTATGTCAGCTGTATATTCATTCGGCATGATCATCAGTTCGTTTGTTACGGGGATTATTCGTGATGTAGTTTCACCGTATTTTGTCGCTTTTTCGATTGGAATGTTGGTGCTGACGGTTGTTGGGTATACGTGGTTTCGGGGACTACAATCGGCGCGGGATGATGGTTATTAGGGAAAAGACATAATAAGAAAGGATTACTTGTTTTATTTTCCAAAACAAACAATCCTTGAATAAATTGATACCGGTGGTCGGGGTCGAATAGACACCTCCGAAGGAATACGATTTAAAATTTCTTACCTGTAATTTCCCGAATTATAACATATTAGTTACAAGAATAGGGACCGACCTTATGCTTCCCCTTCGAAATGGAAGGTAGGAGATTCGCCCACCCTGCTTCCTAGTTAAAAGCCTCTGGAATCATTGTGAACCCCTCGATCACGGTATCTTCCTCAACTTCAATTAATATGCAGCGTTTCCCGTTAAAATTGACCTGTCTCACATACTTTAAATCTTGTGGACTGATTGAAATTTTTGCAACTTTTGTGTCTATTTTGATAGATTTAGCGTTATATTTTGGCATGATATTGCTTGCCTTCAACTCATATTTTTCATCATCGGTAACTTTCTGGAAAGCTGCTTCTACCTTTTCTACATTTACTTCTTCCAAACCACTCATTTTTAAAACACGTTCCACTTCTTTGTGGCCCAATTTCGGTGTTTCTTCACCCTCATTCTCTTCAACCACGTGGTTGATTTCCTCATATACATTGGCAAGAGTTGAGGTATTCAGTTGACCACCTGTTACATCCTTGACAATTTCCTCAAAAACGAATTTATCCTCTTCTGCGGTTATCGCTTCCTGCGCATTTAATACTTTCTCGCTGAACTCGAAACCAAGCTCATTTGCTTTACCTGCCGAATACAGAATGTGGTTGACATCTGCCGCATTATCGGTGAAACAAGGAAATAAAAAACCCGCTATCGGCGCATTAAGATTAATAATCGGATCTACGACAATATTGTACTTGAATTCCTTCTCAACATAGTCAAAAAGCAATTCTTTTTTTGGATCTTGGGTTTTATTGATGCTGCAAAGAATAAAGGAATGGGAATAAACAGCATCCCGTTCACTCTCCTCCGTCTCTTCATTCCGACGCTTCATTGGCTTTAAGTATTCCCCCCGGATGAACGTTACAACAATATCCATTTCATATTGTTTATCTTGCAGCATTTTTTCCACGATGAGAAGCATTTGCTCTTTCCATTCTTCTGTATTGCTGCTTAATAACCCTTGATGAAGAATAAGCTGACTGTTATTTTCTGCATCACGCTGAAATTTTAATTCAAATAACTTTTCATCCATTTGGCCTGTTAGTACTTTTTTGAAGTTATTCATAAATAACTCTTGCTGGTCTTGATCTAACATTTCAAACGGTTGACTTTGCTGATGATAAATTTCGCTTGTTTCCTTCATAATATAAACATTAAAGATTTCGGTAACCTTCAATAAATCATTATCTACTTTAAATTGTTTTCGAATATTTGCTACGTCTTTTTTGTTCATATATCGTCCCACCCTAGTCTGTTTTGATCTGCAATAAAAGGTGGAGGGTAAATCATGAAATCCATTTGATTTACCCTCCGTCCCTTGAATTCCTTTTATTGTAACATAAAACTTAAAGGTCAGACCCCAAGTTTCATTACTCATTGTATAAAGACATGAACGATATTCGCAAAAAGTACGAACGAAGATAGAGCAACGAAAACAAGAAGGGACTGCCCCAAAAGTCTAAATAAGACCTCTGGGGCAGTCCCCGAGTTTATTGGAATAATTTCTACAACGATGCTAGAATTAACTGTCATTGAAAAATGGTTAAGCGTTCCCTTATGGGTGCATAAACTCGTTTAAAAAGTAAGGTACTTCACTATGATAAAGTGCCTTTTTCTTATCAACAAAATGGCAGATTTCTTCAAAAAATGCTTCATCAAGTATCGGATACTTCACTGTTCGAACTTGGTCGAGAATGGAGCCGTGTTGAATGACTAAGTCTACACTTGCCAGTAAATTATCAACTACCTTTTGCGAGGGTTTGATTCCCATTACTGCTAGGAAAATCTCGGCATCCTCTTTTGGGTCTAAGGCATGGTATGGTAATTTCATATCAATATGGATCCCATCTACAAGATTTTCTTCGTAGAGTTTTCTTACCTTTTGATGATAGATTCCACTCGTTGTTACGATAATTCGGCCATCAAATAGCTGTCTAACATTAGTGAGGACTTCACAAATGTCATCTATTTTGTCAATTAAAAATTCGCCACCACTAAACATCACTGCATCGAATAAAAATCCGCTTTTCTTTAAATAGTCGTACAAATCTTTAGGTGTCTTATATTCCCTCGGTGTATTAGCAATTATTTCATCGTAATTATGACAGCCAAAACAATGAAGTGGACAACCTGATAATGTGTGTAAAAGTAATGTCGTATGGTTTGGTAAATCATTAAATGTACGAATAAAATTGTTGTAAAAGTTCATTGTTTATGTTGTCCTCCTTATTGACGAGCAACATCTTGTAATACTTCTTCTTTCAAGCGGTGTCGGACATTCCAATCATGTCTTCTTGCTTTTGACCAGAAGTTGTATTTTCCTTTATAGTACCCCTTTTCATCAACTTGGATATTATTTCTTGCTATCATTTTCAAGTAACCTATTACACGACTAAATGTTGCAATGTCTGTTGCGTCACAAGTTGGACAGTGATGAATGTTTTTGGCATCTTCTGCAATGATTTTCTGCCCGCAAGACATACAAGAAGTGATTGTAGGTGTCAATGTAATATAATTGATTGGTTTTTCAAAGATTTTATCTAAATAAGTTGCTAACTTCTCCGGTGCCACTTTTGATTCCAGGAAATGGTGTAATACACTTCCGGATGTTGCATAGCCTTGGAATTCTGCGCTGTTTTCCAGTTGCGCAAAGAAATCTTCTTCAGAGAAGGGAGTCATACAACCACTTGTGAGGTATGGGTTGTCTCCTTCACCTTGAGTGAATATTGCGCGGTTATTCACTTTTGCCCATTTTACATCATGACGAGCTAATTTAATTGCGGCATTTTCTGCTGGTGCATATTCAATCCCGCAAGCTACCTTATCGCGGACAATAAAGGAATTAACAATCTCTGTCATATATTGCATGAGTTCATGGGCAACCATTTTTCCTTCATTATCCTTTATTCCATCCTGATATCCAAGGTTAATAATCCCTTCGTTCATACCTGTTACCGCAAATACATTGAAGTAGTTTTTCAAGTTATCATTGTACGCAAAGAAGGTGGGATATAATTCTTTATGACTTTCAATCCAGCTGCGTTTTGCCATATGACCCTCTTGCATCACTTCCATGTATTCTTTAATTTTCCTCTTCACTAATGCCATATCATGCCCGAATTCTAATAAAATTCGGTTCATATTTAAGTTTAGGACTTGTACGGCACCAGTTGATCCTGTGGAAGATCCAAAGACGCCACCACCAGCTTTCGAGATTGTTTTCAGATTGATTTGTAATCGGCAACAAAGGCTTCTGCTAACTTCCGGGTCTTTTGCCTGGATTAGTGGGTTTAATACTTTGTAATATGGGTCTTCAAATGGTTTCGTTTTGAAGTTTTCAAAATAGACACCACCCCAGTTATACATTTTATCTAACAATTTTAGGAATAATGGATTTTCATAATTGAAATCATCATCCACTTGAACTGTAAGTAATGGGAATGTAAATGGAATACCTCCACTTCCTGTACCATCACTCATAACATCGATAATTGCCTTATTAATTCTGTCAAAGTATTCACTCGGAATATCTTTGTATTGCATTAATCGCAGTTCGCCACCAATTACAACATATTCATCCTTAATTTCTTCGGATGGCTTACCAAATTCTAGGGTGACATTTGAAAAGCTACTTTGTGCACCAGAACGTAGTGGCATATTCAACTCCCAAATCATGCTTTGAAATAGTTGTTTTAAGTCATCAGCTTCGTATATCACGCCATGTGTTTCCTCATCATATAAGTAAGAAGCAGTAATCGTTGATAATTGTGCTAACATAACTGCGCCGGATACTTGTTGAGAAACAAGTGTTACAACATTACTGAAGTGACGAAGTAGAATGGATAGTCGTTTTGTTGGTTTAGACTCGATCATATTTTTTGCTAGTGCTGGAATTCCTTTTGTAGCAATGTCCAAACAGCTAATGGATACACAGTAAGGTGCAAGCTGTTTATCATGAACATAAATACTTCCGTCATCATAAAGCTCCTTTAATCTTGGTGGCAGGATATGCTTAAATAAATACGCTTCTTCTGCGTAATTATGTATGTTATGGCGAAGCAGTGGAAGAGAGTATACATAATTACTGTTTTCGTGCTTTAAGTAATCAGCTCTTTTGTCTTCTACATTAGATGTGAATTTTTGGATAATCTGTTCGGTGTTCTTAAACATTCTATATCGTACCTCCTTGAAATTGTTGAAACATGTTGAGCAATTCATTTGGGTTAACACCTGTACTTCTAGCAATTTCTGTTTTATCATCTGTTAATAGAATGGTAGTTGGGACGGAGAAGACCTGAAATCTGTCGGCTAGCACCCTGTTTTTATCAGCAGATACAACTTCAGGTTGTATACGCTGTTGCTGCATAAAGTTCTTGACAATTGTGCATTTAGGACAAGTACTAGCGGTAAAAAGTAATAAATGCATCATGATTCACTCCCTATTAAAATTGTAAGCAAAACAAACATAACACAATATATAGTATTATCAAGTGATTATAATCACTATATATTGACTTTGATCGTGTTGTAAACTTGATTTCACCATGTTCTATTAGCAAAACGAGGAAGAAAAAACTAGACCAGGAGAATGGTTCCAGACCAGTGAAAAAGGAGGCTTATTTAGGAGAAAAAGTTAAGGGGAAGTAAAAACTGTTAATTGGCCGTATCCAAATGAACCTTAAAATAAAAATCAAGGAACCACTTATTTTGGGGAATTCCTTGATCTTTACTGGAAGCGATTATTTGTCTTATCTTGTTGGGAACATCTGCAAGGGTTTTTATTTTGTCGGATCTGGAACTTTGTAATTAACTTCTTTTATTACTGTATAGCGTTCCATATCCTCACCTTATTTGTTAAAACTCACGAGGATTCCAGATTTGGGAATATGGTGCCATGCCTCCCATTACCACGTGTCCAGCATGCAACCTCCTAAATAACTCACAACCTACTTCTCCATAAACCTGCTAAATCGCTTTTCCATGCGATCCTGCATAAATGAAATCACCATACATATTGGCCAGTAAATTAATGCCACCAAAATATACATTGTCATCGAGTCATATGTACGCCCGGCAACGATTTGTGCCTTTTGAAACAGCTCGGGAACGGTAATAACCGCCGCTAGCGACGTCGCTTTAACCAGATCCAAATAAACATTTGCAAGTGGCGGAATAGCAATTCTTGTAGCTTGCGGCAGGATAATTTTTCTCAATGTTAACCAGTATCCCATGTTAAGCGATGTGGCCGATTCCCATTGCCCTTGTGGCACACTATTTAACGATGAACGGTTTATTTCAGCTATATAGGCAGCGCTGTTCAGTCCAAATGCTAGCGACGCTGCTAAAAATGCCGATAGTTCAATCCCGACAACCGGCAAACCAGAATAAAGAATAAATAAAAATACTAGAATTGGTGTCCCGCGCATAAAAGAAATGTAGATCCGCGCCGGCCATCTTAATACGATTCGACTAGAACCGCGTGCCAAGGCAAGGAAAAATCCTAACACTAAACCGATACCCATGCCGATAAACGAAACAGATAATGTCGCCGGAATTCCTTCAAGAAGGAAAGGTAAACTTTCCCATGCCAGCTGCCAATCGAATAACTTCCCTAGCTGAACGTTATCGAATTGTAAGTTAAACATGCTATTCTATACCTTCAATTTCAATGATATCCTCGTCCGGCTTTTTGGAAACATCTTTACCACCAAAAAATTTACCCGAAAGCTCTGTCAGCGTTCCGTCTTCACGCATGCCGGCCAACACTTCATTTATCTTTTCTTTCAATAGGTCAGCATCCTTGTCCATGACAACATTTTGCGTTGTAGGATAAAATTTTAGATCCGGGTGAATCGTAATATCCAAATCTGGAAACGCCTCTAGTGCCAGGCTTTGCAAATAATAGTCATTAATAATCACATCCGTCCTGCCATTATCAACATCCTTTAAGTAAACATCGTTGGTCACGTTACCGTATGTTTTTACCTCTGCGCCAAACTTTCTCGCAATGTCACTATAAACGGTTGTTGCAGCACCACCGGCTTTTTTGCCATCCAAATCTGCTAATGTTTTAAAATCGGCTACTTCATCTTTACGTACGATCATGGTCGAATACGAGTATTTATATGGATCGCTAAAAGCAAATTTCTTTTTGCTCGCTTCCCGAAGTCCAGCTTGAGCAACATCGATTCTGCCCGATTTTAATGAAGCAAGCATGGCATCAAAGCCTAAAATCTCAAATTTCACATCTATATCTAACCGTTTAGCAATCTCCTTGATAACTTCTACATCGTAACCGGTCAATTCATCGGATCCTTCCGGGTAATACGAAGCAGGATAAAGAGTACCGGGCGTTCCAACCACTAATTCCCCGTTTTCCTTTATTTCCGCCCATTTTCCACTCCCTTTTTCGTCGCTATTTTGATTTTGACTACTAGTTTCGCCACACGCTCCTAAGACAAGCAGCAATACGAAAAATAAGGTAAATCTCTTTAATCTCAATCCCGACACTCCCCATGTTGTTATATTAAAAATCATATAACGATTGTAACAGCTTGGATCCTTTGTTTCAATGAAATGTTACTACTGTTATCTATTACATTATCAATCTGTTTTACTCACAAAAAATTATCCTTGACTTTATTGATTATAATGGTAACATAATAACAAATACTAATTTATAATAATTATAAAATAAAACACTGGATTTTTAGGTGATTGATATCACTAAACGCACTAAATATCACTTTTAAAGCAAGGCGTATGCAAATGATTATTATTATCAATTAACTAGGAGGGATTGAAAATGACTACCCATTCGAAAGCATTAAATCGACCAAAACCGAAGCATGTTTCAGTATCGTCAGTCAAAAATTGGCTTACACATATATCACAGCATAGTGAACTTATCGCCGCCCTCTTTAGCGGTCTACTTATCCTCGCAACATGGACGTTTCATGATTATCTGTCCCATCCGCTTTGGATTACGCTTCACATTTTGGCATTTGCAGTAGGTGGTTATGCAAAAGCAAAGGAAGGAATTACGGAAACAATTAAAAATAAAGAGCTGAATGTGGAAATGCTCATGATATTTGCCGCTGTCGGGTCCGTAATCATCGGCTATTGGACAGAGGGCGCAATACTAATTTTTATTTTCGCACTATCTGGTGCACTCGAAACATATACGGAAAATAAAAGCAGTAAAGAAATCTTATCATTAATGAAGCTTCAGCCTGAGGAGGCGCTGCTGACAACAAACAATCAGGAAAGAATCGTCCCTGTATCGGAGCTGGTTGTTGACGATACGATACTTGTTAAGGCTGGTGAACGTATTCCCGCTGATGGGGTCATTTTAAAAGGCGCGACAGCTATTGACGAAAGCGCCATAACCGGTGAATCTGTTCCAGTAAGCAAAATGAAGGATCATGATGTTTTTGCAGGAACAGTAGCTCTTGATGGATCCATTTCCGTTAAAATCACCAAGTCAGCAAATGAAACATTATTTCAAAAGATCATCCAATTGGTTCAGTCTGCCCAGGCAGAAAAGTCACCCTCTCAACTATTCATCGAAAAATTCGAGGGGACCTATGTAAAGATGGTATTGGCCGCTGTTGTCCTGATGATATTTTTGCCGGTACTGTTAGTTAACTGGTCTTTTTCCGAAAGCATCTATCGTGCTATGATTCTGCTCGTCGTTGCTTCACCTTGTGCCCTTGTAGCATCGATCATGCCAGCTACATTATCAGCCATTTCCAATGGTGCCAAAAACGGGGTCTTGTTTAAGGGCGGTGTACATGTCGAAAACCTAGCTCATATCAAGGCAATTGCGTTTGATAAAACAGGTACACTAACAAATGGGAAACCAGTTGTGACGGACACTTATTTCGATTCTGAAACTAAAAAGGAGCACATTTTAGCCGTAACCTGGGCAATTGAAAAGGAATCGACCCACCCACTTGCCGAGGCAATAACAGCACATTGCAAAACACAATTGGAGAAAAATACGTCACCAATTGAAGCTGCTGGAATTACAACGATAACCGGTAATGGTGTAGTTGGGTTCGTGAATCAGGAAAAATGGGAAATCGGTAAAGCCCAATTTGTCGACGAAGAGGAAGCGGTTCGTTTTGCAAACGGGATGGGAACGAGCTTGGCAAAACAGGGGAAAACAATTGTCTACGTGAAAAACAGCAGTGGGATTGTTGCACTTTTTGCCTTAAAGGACACGATTCGCACTGACACAAAACAAGCGATTCGTGCATTAAATAAGTCCGGTATTCATACGGTTATGCTAACGGGAGACAATGAAATTACCGCTAAAGCAATTGCCGAAGAAGCCGGTATTGCTGCATATATTGCGGAATGCTTGCCAGAGGAAAAGGTAAATCATGTAAAAGAACTACGGAAAACGTATCAAAATGTAGCAATGGTTGGCGACGGAATCAATGATGCACCAGCACTCGCAACCGCAAATGTTGGGATTGCAATGGGAGAAGGTACCGATGTCGCTTTGGAAACGGCTGATGTTGTTTTAATGAAAAATGACCTGCCTAAAATCACTGATGCTATAAGCCTTTCCTCACGGATGAATAAAATTATGAAACAAAATGTAGTCTTTTCGATAGGGGTCATCTTACTGCTGATTATATCGAATTTTTTCCAGGTGCTCGATTTGCCGTTAGGTGTTGTCGGGCATGAAGGCAGCACGATATTAGTTATACTAAATGGCTTACGATTATTAAAGCAGCAGTCACCGGTTCAGTGACTGCTACTCCTCTAGTTTATTTTTCATGATAACAGCATTAATCACGCCGCCAATAATAATAATAATTCCCGACAAATAAAACCAAATCATTAATACGATGACCGCACCCAAGCTGCCATAAGTTGCGGAGTAGTTTCCGAGTGTATTTACGTAATAGGAAAATGCCAGTGAAACCAATTGCCAGCCAATCGTCGCAAAAATAGCGCCCCAAATAGCATCTTTAAAATATATATGTCTATTCGGCGCCAATTTATACAACAGGGTCAGCACGATGAAAAAAATGATCGACGAAATCACCCAGCGCATCATCGTCCAAAACTGAATAAAATTATCCGAATACCCGAAAAGAGAAAATACATATTCTCCAATCATTTTTCCAAAGATTGGTAAAAGGAATGCCATGCAAATGACAAGCACCATTGCAATTGTCAGCACAATAGCGATTAGCCTGCCGAAGACAAAAGAGCGATCTTCTTCTACATCATAAGCACGGTTAAAAGCGCGCATAATCGCTTTGATTCCATTTGAGGCAGACCATAATGTACCAATAATACTAATAGACAATAACCCACCATTTTGCTTATTAACCAATTGACTCATGTTATTTTTGATCAGATCCATCGTTTCCTCAGGCGCATAGGTTCCCAGAAAGTCGGTAATAGCATGCTCATCCAGCGGTAAATAACCAATCAGTGTTACTAAAAATAATAAGAAGGGAAAAAGGGATAACAGAAAAAAGTATGCAAGCTGTGCAGCAAGTCCAAAGATATCATCTTCTGCAATGCGATGGAATAGCTGCTTAAAGAATTGTTCTATATTCTTCATGTTACGACCTATCCCCTTCCATTTATTTTACCAGTAAATAATGGATACAAATTCCATCTATATGAATTCAATATCCGTTAAGGCAATGTCTATCTCATCGCCAGCGGCTTCCGCTTTTCCAGGTTATATATTTGATTCCAGCTTTTTTGGCTCCTCTTTTTTACTAATTTTACCCAGCGTCTCTTCTACCTGCTCCAAAGCATTGATTGCATTATCTGCATTGACACTAAACTTTTCATTAAATTCATTGCATGCATCTTTCGCGTTTCGTATTGCTTCGGCTGGATGTTTCAAATAGTAACCTGTTGTGCTCTTAGCACTTTGCAGCTGCTTCTTTGTATAATACCTTGTCTCCCTATCGTATAATGCAGTTAGTCCACCTGCGACTGCACCTAGCAGAATACCTAAACATAATTTTTGTTTGCCCATTTCTATCGCTCCTTAAGTTATGTTTGCTACATTTTCTTTTCAATTGTACCAAGCTTTTACGTCTTTTTGAAACATGATCATACGGCGAAAATTAAATGCTCAGAAACAGTGCTGACTTAGGTCTTCTGATAACCTAAAAGTATGTGATCCCGACATTATCAGCGACTCCTTTTATTTTGTCATCCCTCCGTAATAATATGAACGAAACCGTACTAATTGCATCTATGTACCTGGTGGACACCTTGCAGAAACAGATCACCTGTCTTTCCCCATATCAGATTCCATTATAGCGGATTTTGCTTTAATTTGGAAAGATAGCCTTTTTATTCTTTTACCCGCCCAATATAATGCAAAACTCCATTTAATCTGATAAGTATCGATGTTTTTGCAATTCTAACCTAAAAATATCGTAAAAGATAAATTAATTGTTAAAAAAGGCTTGACTTTTCCTTGTCATTTTCGGAATATTTATTATAGGCATCTTAATATAAAAAAGTAATAAGGGGGAGAAGCATGAATGATATCATGGAAAAGATAAGCGCTTTTGTTTGGGGGCCTGTGACACTTGTTTTAATTGTCGGAACAGGACTGTATCTTACTTTCCGTCTCGGATTTCTCCAGTTTCGCACGCTGCCATATGCATTGCGGTTGGCGTTCAGCCCAAAACGTCAGGACAAAGAATCAAAAGGGGATATTAGCCATTACGAAGCATTAACAACGGCAATGGCAGCCACCATTGGGACAGGTAACATTGTTGGGGTAGCAACAGCTGTCGTTCTAGGTGGACCTGGTGCTGTATTCTGGATGTGGATTTCGGCTTTATTCGGGATGGCGACCAAGTATTCAGAAGCCATTCTTGCTGTTAAATATCGTGTTGTTAACAGTAAAGGTCAAATGTCCGGAGGACCAATGTATTATCTGGAACGCGGATTAAAGGCAAAATGGCTTGGTGTTTTATTTGCCATTTTTGGCGCCATTGCAGCGTTCGGGATCGGGAATATGGTACAATCCAACTCTGTGTCAGATGCACTAGAGCGATCATTCAATGTTCCAACTTGGGTAACAGGTATTATACTTACTGTCTTAACCGGTTTAGTTATTCTTGGTGGAATTAAAAGTATTGGACGAGTAACTGCATTTTTCGTACCGATTATGGCATTGTTTTACGTCATTGGCGGACTTATTATTATGGTTATGAATATCGATCAGGTCCCATCTGTTATCGGGTTAATTTTTAACGATGCTTTCACAGGCAGTGCACTTGGTGGTGGTGTACTAGGAACGGTTATCCGGTATGGTGTTGCACGTGGGGTATTTTCCAATGAAGCAGGACTTGGTTCAGCACCGATTGCCGCGGCTGCGGCCAAGACCGATTATCCTGGCCGGCAAGCACTTGTCTCGATGACCCAGGTGCTTATTGACACAATTATTGTCTGTTCGATTACTGGTATTACAATTGTGATGGCAGGTTTAGCCGGAAGCGGTTTGGAAGGCGGCGATTTAACCGCAGCATCATTTTCAGCATTTTTAGGTGATACCGGTGGCTATATTGTCACGATTGGTATTGTATTATTTGCCTTTTCAACACTTGTCGGCTGGTCGTACTACGGTGAAAAATGTTTCTCCTATCTTTTCAATGATAAGGCTATTCCATATTACCGGGTTGTCTTCGTATTAGCCGTTATGTATGGAGCCGTTGAGCAGCTAAGTGTAGTTTGGGACATCGCCGATATTATGAACGCCTTAATGGCTTTTCCAAACCTGATCGGCTTACTGGGGCTCTCTGGCGTAGTTGTTTACGAAACGAAAAAGTTCCTGAAAGTTGCCAAAGAAGAGGAGCGAGAACGAAAGCGGGCTTCAAGAGTATCATAACAAAACGGGACTGGCAAATGTCGTCAGTCCCGTTTTGTTATTTTTAATTTTGGATTTTCACAGGGCATATTTAAACGGTTCCCGATAATGCTTGTACGGTTCACGTTGATTATCGTGCCGTTTACGTTGATTCCAGCTCACTTACGGATGGTATTCGCGCTGTTTACGTTGATTTCAGCATAGCTCACGCTGATATCCGTGCAGTTCACGTTAATTCAGCTCAGGTTCACGTTGATTTTCAAGATCACGTTGATGTTCTCCCATTCCTTTTGATGTTCCGTAATAACGGCTTCTATTGCTCCAATAAATATCCTGCAGCCTTTAATGCAGCCTTTGCTTCGTCCAACTGCTCCTGGGTTTCCGCTTCAATTGTATGTAAATGTACTCCTTCGGTAAGCTGAGATAAAAGGGAAGCCTGCTTTGATTTCAACTCGTGAAGAAATGCATCAACATCACGCCGGTTTTTCAGCATCAGTGAGCCGGTGATATCTCCGTAAATCGGATGCTCGACCATGACATTTTTAACGGAAACACCTCGATCAACCAGCATATAAAGTTCGTCCGCAGTGTCTTCGGACCGATGACAAACGGCAATGATCGTAGTAAAGTTAGCTGCATTATTTATCTCACTAAAATAGACATAGCCCCGTGACGTAGCAATAATTGGCTCACCCTTTGCCTTCAAAAGCGAAACATCCTGCACGATCACCTGCCTGCTGACATTTGTTTTATCCGCCAAAACTTTCCCCGACAAAGGATGATCGCTCTCTTTCAGCCAGGTCAAAATCAAATGCCTTCTTTCCTCGCCAAGAACCTTATTCCCTTCACTTCTCAATGCTATCACCTCACTAGATTTAGCTATCGAATAGAATTACCGTAAACTTTACTTCATTATAGCAGACGTCCTGCCTATTACATCATCAAAAACATGTTGCGCTTTTTAATTAATTATGTAAATATATATGTAAAGACACATGTATACAATTATGTTTCGTTTTAAGAAAGTATAAGAAAAGCGCAAGCGCCCGTTTAGCAACGTACAAACTGCGCCCGCGCAACGCGGGTGGTTCGGTGTTGCTGCGCAAAGCAGCGGTTTTAACCGAACACTCCTACCGCAATGAGATAAAGGAAACATGCCCCTGCAAAAGGGGTAGACGTGAGTTGGGCGCAAAGCCCGTTCTTAGTTGGCCTTCCTTCCTACCCGAACCGATGTTGACTTATCGTAGTGAAGGAGTGTGAAGTTTGCTTGGCTTTAGCGCTGGAGCTGGACATGGCCAACTCTGGCGTAAGCAGAATAGAGCCTAAATTTATATACTTTCTTATGGTATAAGAAAAACTTCGCTTCAGCTATTATAGACGAAACGAATGCCCAGTTTTTCTAAAAACATTCATGTAAAAGGAGAAAGCAGATGAACAGAAAGAACGCAAAAATGTTATGGGGTGCACTAATCGTTTTTTTAATACTGTTATCCTATATCCTCCCCTACACAATTATGTCAGGGATTCAGGCCTGGTATGGCAGTTTTTTGCTGTGGGGTATTATCGGGATCCTGATTATCGTAGCGAATATCATGGTCACGAGGGATTGGAGGGAATAAAATGAGTTCAAATCTGGTAACTTTGGGAATTGTAATTTATGTTGTTTTAGCATTAGCCGTTGCATTGATGGCGCGACATGGGAACCGGACGGATATGTCTGGTTACTTCCTTGGCGGCCGCAACATGAATGGGATTTTATCAGCATTAAGCTACAGTGCCACAACGTACAGTGCTTTTATGCTGGTCGGTTTGGCCGGTCTTACGTATCAAGGCGGGGTCGGTGCGCTTGGGTTTGAAATAGTTTACTTCACCGGTGTTTCGCTCGTTGCCTTATTCGGTCCGCGTTTTTGGCTGGCAGGGAAAAAATTTGGCTATGTTACACCTTCGGAAATGGTTGGGGATCGTTATGAAAGTAAAACGGCAGCTGCGGCTATTTCAATTGTAAATTGTTTGTTTCTTATTCCATACTGTGCAGTTCAGCTCGCAGGCATAGGCTATTTATTACAGGGAATCACCAATAATGCCATTCCCTTTACCGTGGGAGTTGTGATTGCCACTGGCCTAGCCATTCTTTTTTCTTATACAGCTGGCATTCGTTCCGTTGTTTGGACAGATTCCCTGCAAGCAGTGATCATGATTATTACATCTACACTCGTTGTGCTATTGGTAATCCATGGGTTAGGTGGTTTTGGCTCGTTTTTTGCTACATTGCAAACCGATCATCCGGATGCACTTTCCGTACCGGGCAATGGCTATTTTAATTTCTTAACATTTCTTGGCTTGACACTGCCATGGTTTTTCTTTAGCTTGTCCAATCCCCAGGTGAGTCAGCGAATGTTTATGCCTGCATCACTAAAGGGGTTACGGCAAATGCTGATTGGTTTTCTTGTATTTGGCTTTATTTACACCTTCGTATCGGTATTATGGGGATTTTCTGCACTTCAAATGTTTCCTGATCTAACTACAGCCGATTTGGCAACACCAAAATTATTATCGTCTGACCTGGTACCACCGGTTCTTGGTGTTATCGTCATGATTGGTATTCTCGCTGCTGCTGTTTCGACCATCGATTCGATTATGCTGACATTGTCATCGATGGTCGCACGTGATGTATATGGGAACTTGCAAAAAGATGCCTCTGATGCGAAACAATTACGGGTTGGAAAAATCGTGATTCCTATCATCGCAATTTTGGCGTTTGCCTTTGCCGAGCTGGAACTTAACCTGATAGCCATATTGTCTGTCGCAGCATCGTCCGGATTAATTGTTACAGTTCCAGCGTTTTTTGGTACCTTTTTTTGGAGACGTGGAACCGCTGCAGGTGTCATTTCCAGTGTATCAATTGGTGCAGTTCTCGTCATGATGTTGGAATTCACCGGTTTAAAACCGTTTGGACTGGCTGCCGGGATTTGGGGGCTCATCATTTCCACAGTACTTTTTATTGGTGTAAGTTTGGCGACAAAGGCTCCTGTAAAAAAGGCGGAGCTATTTATCACTATATTGAAAACGAAGCCGGAGAAAAAGCAACAGCAGATATCACAAAAAGAACTGAAATAAGGAAGGAACAAGCCCCAGTGTACCTTCCTTATTTCTTTAAAAGATACTTAAATCCCATTGCTTGGCGATATGCCGCAATAAACGAATTCCTGCTATACTGTTCCCTTTGTTATCTAATGCTGGACCATACACACCGATGCCACAGCCCTCAATAAATGGTAATTCTTCCTCACGAACCCTTGGTGGTGCTACTGCCATTATCCCACCGGAAACACCACTTTTCGCCGGAATCCCGACGTATGTCGCAAATTTTCCGGAGGCATCATACATTCCACAAGTTAACATTAACGCCTTCACAATACGCGCAACCTGGCGGGGGATAATCTCTTTCTCTGCTTTCGGATCCTCCCCATCATTTGCCAAGATCATTCCGATTCTGGCGAGATCATCCACCGTCACTTCGATGGAGCACTGTTTGAAATAAGTTTCCAACGTTATGTTTAGATCTGATTCAAGGAATCCGGTTTCCAGCAAATAATAGCCAATTGCCCGGTTTCGCATCGAAGAATCTCGCTCTGATTCATAAACATCAACATTAATCGCTGGACGATACCCAAGCATCGCCTCCATTAAATTCAGGATTGGTTTCAGCTTTTGATCGGACGTTTTTCCTTGTAAAATTGATGTTACAGTAATTGCCCCTGCATTAATTAATGGATTGAACGGCTTTTTTACCTGTTTCATTTCCAAATGCATGATCGAATTAAAAGCCTCTCCAGTTGGCTCCACATCAACCCGGTCAAGCATATAGCCAACACCCCGTTCCATACAGGCAGTAATAAAACTTAACACCTTTGAAATACTCTGGATGGTAAATGGGATATCGACGTCACCTGACCGAATCGTCATCCCATCTTTCCCGATGATGGAAATGCCTAAATGGTCTCGATTTGCTTCAGCCAAAATCGGGATATAGGAAGCCACTTTTCCTTCCGTTGTATGTTTTCGGTAAAAGGATACCCAATCATCAACATAATTCTCAAGCCATTCCTGCGTTTGCTCCGTATTCCAGTTTGCTGCTCCTTGCACCATTACGATCACCTCACGAAAAGTTATGTAAAAGCGATGCACAAAAATTATTTCAGAATTTTCCCTGTTATGTGTGTTCTTATGCTACCATAAGTATAAAGATACTATATCACCATCTATCTGCAACGATATGTTTACAAAGGAGTTTTTGTTATGCCGGACTATAATTACTACAAAGAGGCATTAAAAAATGTAACAAAACCATGTGCATTCCTGGATCTTGATGTGCTGGCTGAAAATATCCATGATATCACCGGGAAAAGCAATAACAAAAAGATACGGAATGCCAGTAAATCAATTCGCAGTGTTGCTGTCTTAAAAACGATTCTTAACGCCTCCCCTGTTTTTCAAGGGATTATGTGCTTTACAGCTGATGAAGCCGTGTATTTAAATGGGCATGGTTTTGACGATCTGCTAATCGCATATCCAGTTTGGGATACTTACCACTTAAAACAGATTGCTAAACTCAGGAGAGACAATCATATCATTACCGTGATGATTGATTCAATTGATCACATTGATCGTCTGGAAAAAGTCGCCAAGGCGGAACATTGTACATTCTTAGTATGTATCGATATCGACCTGTCTAGTGATTTTTTTGGTCTTCATTTTGGTGTGCACCGTTCACCGATAAAAACGCTTGAACACGCCATGGCAATTATCAACCGCGCCAGCGGCTCCAACTACCTGCAAATTGACGGGGTAATGGGGTATGAAGCGCAGATCGCCGGTGTTACCGACAATGACCCAAATCAGAAGGCAAAAAATAATGTAATCCGGTTTTTGAAAAGAAAATCATCAGCAGAACTGATCAAAAAGCGAGACATGATCATCAAAGCAATAAAAAGGAAAGGTATTTCATTGCGATTTGTCAATGGTGGTGGTATTTAAGTTTACCTTTTTTCGCCGCATAAAACGGAATTATTTCACCTTAAGAGTCCTTTAGAAGGTTTTTTTTCGTTTTTATTGAAGGAAGCAAATTTTTAACCAGCACAAATAGACATACTTATCAGTATGTTTTTTCTTACTATTCAATTAATAAATTCAGAGTTGTAATGTTAGCTGCCGTGAACTTACTGGTTTCTCTATGTATTTAAAATGCCGAATGCCATGTTTGTCTTTTATCAATATGGCTTCCATCCCCGCTGAAAAACGATATAGAAACATCTTAATTTTATCCTTTGCTTTAATCCCTTTTGCCCGTTCAATCACGTCATGGAAAAATCCATTCTGCTTTTCTACTTTCAGCGTCATAAACGTTATCATAATGGAAACGAGTAAAAACATTCTTTTCAGTCTTGGCAATGTACGAACCCGAACATTTTCTAAGTCAAATTCCTGCTTTTGAACGCGAAACATTTCTTCGATACGCCATCTAGTAATATAAGCTTTCAAAATAGACAGGACCTCTTCCTTTTTTTGAACCCGTTTATTTGTAAGCAGCACCATCGGCTCTTTTCCGTATCCATACACCACAACCATAGTGAATTTTTGACCCTTTAGCGAAGGAATTTCCACAGTAAGATGAGAGACTTTCAAATCATATACGGTTCCCTTTATTTCAGAACGAAAATTGATTTTCCCTTTCCTTCTGATCGCTAAGTTGTGTACAGGGAATTTTTTATTCTGGTACAATAAATTCCGATTTTTCTTCAAACGAATGATAAAGTTATTTTTCTGCTTGAGGATCTTTTTCATGACTTCTATATTGTCATACCCACGATCCATCACAAAGGTTGCCTTCTTTGCCTCTACAAGTTGATTCACGTAATCCAAGCCCTTGTATGTTTCTTCATTTTCGCTGACAAATCCCTTTTCGGCGGCGGAGTACAGATGGGAATAAATTGAAATCGGGTGCTTTGTCTTCGGAGCCACGGCAATCATGTTGGTTGTCCAATATCCATTGCCTATCTTTCCTGTTGAACCATCTCTCACTTGTCCAAGTGCTTCCATTTTACTGGCAGTAGATTTCACAATCTCGGAATTATCGACTAAAACCAGATTATCTTCCTCTTGTAGAAAAGGTTTTACCATTTCCTCATAGTTCTCCAACAGCTCGGATGTTTCGTGAAATTCGTCCATGCGATTGGACAGTCGCTTGACGGTTTGTATCGCTTCAATGGGTTCTTCCAGAGCGCGTGCAATTTTAGTAAGCAAAACAGATCTGCCTTTTGCTAGTCCAAATAACATGTCCAGGATAAAGTTTTTGTTGGGTTTTTGCAGCCCTTGGGTTAATTTGGACGCAAAATGAAAAATGGAACGTTTTGTGGTATAAATTGATTGGTTAAATGTGTTATGATTAGACATAAAGAGTCTCCTTTTTGTGTTCATATATTTTGTTTTAACCCAATAAAATTTTAACACATTTAGGGAGGCTTTTTATTTTTCTTTTTCAATAAATGACGTACATTTTAAGCAAAAAACGTTAAAATAGGCATCAAAAAGTTCATTTATCACTAGAACTTTTCGATGCCTATTTTTTGTTGGAAGTCAATCATTATTTTTAGGTAAACTTAAATGGTGGTACAGGGAGCCTGCATCAAACATCACGTGAAACAGAAGTTACGGAGGTGACTGTTGGATCGGGCTTTTTTAATCCGGGTTTGTTCGACTATTATCAAGCATTTAAACGACAGCCCGCTGTTGGATTTGCCATTGAAATCACCCGTATTCCGACAAGTCATATTTATACTTGTTCAGGTGGCGGCTATATCGCTTCGGGAGCTACGGGTCATGATAAGCAGCCACATGTTTATTTGCCTGAAGGTGCTAAACTTATTGCGAATGAGGGTGCCGGCGAAGTGCAAACACCAATTTATTATGCCGGAAAAATCCAGCTTACCCACGGTGATCCAATTATCATGCGTCATAGTAAAGCTGGAGAATTATGTGAACGTTTCCATTACCTTCATCTTATCCAAAATGGAAGGGTAATTGGTAAATACACGACCTACAGGGGGGACAATCAATGTTTTCTGTAAAAACAAATGAATGGAAAAACTGGTCAGAAACGGTAATGAGCCGATCGGAGGCATTTCGGCATCCGAAAACGGTAAATGAAATTGCGGCAATAGTTGCAGAATGTAATGCAACAGGGAAAAAAATACGTGTGGTCGGTGCGGGCCATTCCTTTACCCCATTGGCCGCAACAAGCGAGGTACTCGTTTCGCTTAAGCATTTAACTGGAATCGATACAATTGACCGGGAACAAGACCTTGTTACAGTATGGGCAGGGACTACTTTGAAAGACCTTGGCGAATTACTTTATAAAGAAGGATACGCGATGGAGAACCTCGGTGATATTAATGTCCAGTCCATCGCCGGTGCGATAAGTACTGGAACTCACGGTACCGGGATTAACTTTGGCAGCATCTCTACACAGGTTACCATGCTGACAGTCATTACGGCATCTGGTAAACAAATGGAAATAGCTGCGGATAAAAACGCGGAATTTTTCCAAGCCTCACGGATATCATTAGGAATGCTTTGTGTAATTGTCAAAGTACAATTGCGGGTTATACCATCGCATCAATTAATTAGTGAAACCTACAAAACACCGCTTAATCACTGTTTAGCACGGTTAGACGAATTAAAACAGGCAAACCGCCATTTTGAATTTTTTTGGTTCCCGTACACGAAAACGGTGCAAATAAAGCTAATGAACAGCTCCGGGACCAACCGGCAGCCGGATAAAAAAGGAAGTACATTTAATAAAATCGTGATAGAAAACGGTGCGTTTTGGCTATTATCCCAAATGTGCCGTATGCAGCCTAGATTGAGTAAAACGGCAAGCAATATTTCGGCATTAGGTATTCCCTCAGCTAAAGAGGCCGGTAATAGCCATGCATTGTATGCAACCCCACGATTAGTAAAATTTTATGAAATGGAATACAGTGTGCCTGCAGAAAGGATGCGCGTTGTGCTTGAGGATATTCAATACGTACTGGAAAATCAAAAGTTCGCGGTGCATTTTCCAATTGAGTGCCGCTATGTAAAAGGGGATGATATTTGGCTTAGCCCGGCCTATCAGCGCGATTCCGCCTATATCGCCGTTCACATGTACAAAGGCATGGAATTCGAGCCCTATTTTAACGCCATGGAAGAAATATTTCAGTATCATGGAGGTCGCCCGCATTGGGGAAAAATGCACAACATGACGGCACAGAAGCTGGCGTTGGCATATCCAAAATTCCACGACTTTTTGCATGTACGTGCTAAGCTTGATCCGAATGGGATGTTTTTGAATGCGTATCTTCAGAAATTGTTTGCAGTTTCTTAGCAAACCTTAAGACAATTAATAATTGTATCTGAATATTTTTTGAGATAAGCTGTGAATCGTATAATAATCAAGCGCTTCTTTGGTTGAATGTATCACGACATCGAAAGGGAGAAATTCGCCGATCAAAAGTGAGAAATCGCTGATCGAAAACCTTTCTTCACCGCTGACACAGCAATATTCCTTTTGCATAATCTTCGGAGTTATTCAAACAAATAGGTTTACAAATACTACACAGAACGAACCCTGAAAGCCTCGCTAAAGGTCTTTCAGGGTTCGTTTTTCTGGCAATCATCTCTGTTTAACTTAAGCGCCAACTCACTTAACAATGTTTAGCTAGCTTGATTCACAATCAGCAGAATTTTTCCATGATCCAGCTTCTCTTCAAGCTCGTTCGCTTCATGTTGTGCAAAACCGAGTTCTTTAAATTTCTGACGGAGTTCATCACCTTTTTTACGAAAAATGTTTCCAACCGCTGTGCCTAGTCCTTCTTCACTCACACCAACCTTATTAGCATCAACTTTTTCAGCTACTCTATTGGTCCGATCGGCATCGTGAGACATTACATACAAGTTGTCCTTATGGATTCCTTTTGCTGACAGTTCTTTCACTTCAGTCATTAAAGCAGTATCATCCTGAAATTCCTTTACTATTGGTTTCATGAAATCTCCTCCTCAAATTGATAGATTGGTTCAGAGCATGATACCTGTCCTTCAGCTCTATAATTTTTATACCCGTATCCATTATGGTTAAACGTAAAAAAATGTGGGGAAATAACGATTACATGTAAATTCCAGGTAATAATACCGATCAATCAAGTTTCTTCATGAGATTGAAAACGTATCTTCCTATTATATTTCGATAAAAAAAGAGACTAACCTCGCAGCTAGTCCCTCATCATCCGTTTATTTTCCGATAAATTCTTGCGTCCAGTAATTGCCGTTTTCAACATATCCTACACCAATATGGGTGAATTTCGGATTTAAAATGTTGGCACGGTGACCTTCACTGTTCATCCAGCCATTTACGACTTCTTCCGGTGTACGTTGCCCTCTGGCAATGTTTTCTCCAGCTGAACGGTAGCTAATACCATATTGCTTCATCATATCGAATGGTGAGCCGTACGTTGGGCTGTTATGAGAAAAGTAACCATTTGCACTCATATCACGTGATTTTTCATGTGCTACTTTGCTTAATTCCGCATCTACTTTAAGTGGTGATAGGCCTTGCTTTTCACGCTCTTGATTGGTTAAGTCAACAACTTGTTGTTCATATTGGCTTAACCCTTGTGATTGTGACTCATTTTGCTGTTCATTTTTATCTGCAGCAGGCTGTTGTGTAGTTGTCTCTGTTTTGTCTGTTTGCTTCGGCTGTTCTTGTGTTTGCTTTTGTTGTTCTTGTGGTTGTTCTTGTGTTTGCTCTGGCTGTTTTCCTTCTTGTTTGTCTTTATCGGCTTGTGCTTGCTGATCACCTTGATGTTTCCAATTCAGTTGGCAATGCTTGAAATAATCATTTAGTAGATTACTATTGTTGCCTTGTGAAGATTTGTGCCAGTTTCCACCATTAACAGAATAATAAACTTTATATGTTTTATCTGATGAATGATCTGTGTTAGCCGATGCATCTACAGAAGATAACGCTCCGCCAAATAATAATGCTGTCGATAACGCCGTAACGACGCCGAGTTTTTTCAACATCTTTCATGCACTCTCCTTTGGTTTTTGTTTTTGCAAAACTAATCATAGCATGGTTTTTTTGTAATAAAGCTGGAAAGGCCTGCCAACGCAGAATAAACAAAAATAATTTACAGGGCATGTCAATAAAAATCTTTAATTTCCAAGAAAAATAGACTTGTATAATATCGGTCAAACAGGAAAATGTTCAATACACTGGTAAAAATTACAGTAAATCCGCTATTGACACCCCCGCAATTTCCGATGTTATATTACAAAATATCTGAATTTGTAATCAGATTGTTACTTGATTTTTCAACGATTTAATGATTGGAGTTGTCCTGATCGAGTTAAAGAATCATCCTCCCAACCTACTAAATAACAAAATATGTAAAGTGCTTATCTACCCCCAAAAATTATGTTATGGTATAGAAGATATTTAATTAGAAAACTGTCATCATTGGAGGAGCTTATATGTTATCTAATGCAGAAATTGGAATAGATTTAGGTACGGCAAATATACTTATATATTCAAAATCAAAAGGAATTGTTTTAAATGAGCCGTCCGTTGTGGCCATCGATGTTAATACAAAAAATGTTGTTGCGGTCGGTGCAGAAGCAAAAGAGATGGTAGGAAAAACACCGCAAAACATTGTTCCGATTCGACCTTTAAAAGACGGCGTTATTGCGGATTATGATGTGACCGCTCAAATGCTGAAGGAATTTTTGAAAAAGGTCAGCAAAAAAATGGGACTGTCGATGCGGAAACCTACTATTGTTGTTTGTACACCATCTGGAAGTACCACAGTTGAACGCCGCGCCATTCATAATGCAGTCACAAGCTACGGCGCAAAACATGTCCACTTAATTGAAGAACCAGTTGCTGCTGCGATTGGTGCCGATTTACCAGTAGACGAGCCAATCGCTAATGTGGTTGTCGACATTGGCGGTGGTACTTCCGAAGTAGGAATTATTTCATTTGGCGGGGTTGTCTCCTGCAATTCTGTCCGGATTGGCGGCGACAAGATGGATGAAGAGATTATCCAGTACATCCGCAAAAAATACAACATTCTTATCGGGGAACGAACAGCAGAAAATATTAAAATCGAAATTGGCTACGCACATCCTGATCATAAGGAAGAAACAATGGATGTTCGCGGACGTGATATGGTCACCGGTTTACCAAAAACTGTTACCATTTCATCATTTGAAATTTATAATGCATTAAAAGAATCATTGCAGCAGATCCTGGAGGCAATCCGTGCGACACTTGAGAACTGCCCGCCGGAATTAAGCGGTGATATTGTTGATCGGGGTATCGTTTTAACAGGCGGTGGCTCCCTATTGAACGGAATGAAGGATTGGCTGGCGCAGGAAATTATTGTTCCTGTTCACATTGCACCAAATCCCCTTGAGTCGGTTGCAGTCGGGACAGGACGGGCTTTGAAAATGATATCAAAGCTGCAAAAAGCCGCGAAATAATAGACTATTTGTGGCCGTACACCCGATATGGAGTACGGCTATTTGTCATTCCTTAATTTAGCTAATCCATTGATGTACATCGGTTAAAATGGAGCAAAATGCTGAAGTTCACAATAATTATGCTAAAGTTAGTTTTTAAGAGGATAAATAATGCTAGTTTTAACAATAAATTTTGAAGGCATCTATAATTGGATCCAAGGATTTCCCCACTAACCCCTCAATCTAACAACTTTCTCAAAAAAATAAAGGATTTTCCCGATACGTGTTGAATATATAGAGTAATGTAGCGAGGTGATTGCATGTATACAATTATTTACATTTATCGCATCAAAAAAGTACATGAACAGACGTTTTTAGATATTACTGAAAAAGCTAGCGAAATTTATTTGGCAAATGGTGCGTTGGAAGACACTACATATCTCGCTGATGCGTTACATGGTCAGCATGGCTGTACGGGATTAATGTCAATTATTGATGTAGCAGAAGATGAAGCCGTTTATTTAGGGCAGAGTGTATTTCGTAATAAGTCCCATTATGAGGATGTCATGAAACAGGTTAATCAGGATGAAGAAATTAGCCGGTTATATGATGAAATGACCAAGATCATTGATTTTACCAGGGTGATCTCTGCTACGTTTACAACTGGCGACAGGAAATAATACAGCATTTCAATATTTTTTAGAAAAAGGGATTTACAAATTATTCAGAACAAAATATAATAGGAATTAATGAATCATGTTGGAAACAATGCCATGTTCCGTTCACATGATTATAAGTTTACGAATCGAACTATGCGATAAGAAGCCAAACCATTACAAAACATACACTGCCTAATCTGTTTACAGTACTATCCCAGTTCTGTTCCAGCAGATATAAAGCCAGTTCACATTGACTTGCAGCAACACGACTGTGGTCAATTTGAATTGGCTTTTTTCACTTTAAGATTTCATAGGATAAAAGTATAAGAGAAACTTTAGACTCGTTAGTATGGACGAGGCGAATAACCGAGTTTTTCTAACATTTCAAGAAAGGAGTGGTGACATGACGGGAGCACTGGAAAATGTGAAAGTGCTTGATCTATCCCGTGTTTTAGCTGGCCCCTATTGTACGATGATCCTTGGCGATATGGGGGCCGAGGTTATTAAGGTCGAAGCACCAGGCGGAAGTGATGAAACGAGAGGCTGGGGTCCCCCGTTTCAAAATGGTGTAAGTGCCTATTATTTATGTGCCAACCGCAACAAAAAGAGTATCACCGTCGACCTGAAATCCACTGAAGGTATTGAGGCTATTAAAAAGCTGGTTTCTGAAAGCGATGTCATCATTAATAACTTTAAATCCGGTACAATGGAGCGATTTGGGCTTGACTATGATACGCTCACCACAATCAATCCGGGGATTGTATACTGCTCTATTACTGGCTTTGGTGAAACAGGTCCTTATCAGCACATGCCAGGATATGACTTTATCATTCAGGCGATGAGTGGGTTTATGAGTATTACTGGCAGTGAGGATTCAGGTCCGCAAAAGGTTGGTATTGCCATTACCGATATATTGACAGGGTTATACGCCTGTATCGGCATCCAAGGTGCATTACTCGAACGCACCCAGTCTGGCAAAGGGCAGAAGCTTGATATTTCCCTTTATGATTCTGCAGTCAGCTCCCTTGTCAATATCGGCAGCAACTATTTGATGTCAGGTGAAATTCCGCAAGTACTTGGCAATCATCATGCTAACATTGTCCCCTATCAGACCTTCAAAACTGCAGATGGGGAAATGGTCATTGCGGTAGGGAACGACAATCAATTTAAGGCACTATGTGGTATTCTGGAAAAACCGGAAATCGCCAGTGAAGAACGTTTTCAGACGAATCCGAGCCGGGTTGAGCACCGGGATGAATTAGTACCTTTGCTGCAGAAAGTGTTTTCGACAAAATCCACTTTGTACTGGCAGGAGCAATGCCGGCAGCATAACATTCCGTGCGGGCCGATTCAAAACCTGGAAGAAGTCGCGAATGACCCACAATTAAAGGCACGGAAGATGTTTATTGAATATGAGCATCCAACAGCTGGGGAGATAAAAATGATCGGCAGTCCGTTGAAATTTTCCCGGACGCCTGTCACGGTGAAACATCATCCGCCTGATGCTGGTGAACATACAAATGAAATTTTAACAAAGCTTGGATTGACTAAGACAAATTAATTTAGGAGATGATCAGATGAACTTTGAACTTTCAGAAGAACAACAAATGCTACGGGATACAGTACGAAATTTTGTCGACAAAGAAATTATGCCGTACGCTTCAGACTGGGATCGGGAAGGAAAATTTGATACTAAGATTATGACCCGATTAGCCGACCTTGGCCTGATGGGTGTTTGTATCCCCGAAGAATACGGCGGCAGCGGGATGGACTATAATTCGCTGGCAATTGTTTGTGAGGAACTCGAACGCGGGGATACCGCATTCCGGACCGCAGTTTCTGTCCACACCGGATTGAATAGTATGACCCTGCTGCAATGGGGAACCGAAGAGCAGAAGCAAAAATATTTAGTCCCGCAAGCAAAAGGCGAAAAGGTTGGTGCATTTGGCCTGACTGAACCTGGTGCGGGATCGGACGTTGCCTCCATTCAGTCAACTGCGGTAAAGGATGGCGATCATTATGTTTTAAACGGACAAAAGACATGGATTTCACTATGTGACACCGCCGATCACTTTCTCGTTTTCGCCTATACCGATAAAGCGAAGAAACATCATGGCATTTCCGCCTTTATCGTTGAGCGGACGTGGGAAGGGTTTTCGTCAAAAGCAATCAAAGGAAAACACGGCATTCGTTCCGGTAATACCGGTGAATTATTCTTTGATAATGTTCGCGTTCCAGCAGAAAACCTGCTTGGCGAAGAAGGAGAAGGATTTAAAATTGCGATGGCCTCATTAGATAATGGACGGTTTACCGTTGCCGCCGGTGCATGCGGGCAAATCATGGCATGCCTTGAAGCAAGTGTAAACTATTGCCACGAACGGGAAACATTCGGCAAAGAAATCGGCCGCCACCAGCTCGTTCAGCAAATGATTGCCAAGATGGAAGCGGGCTTGCAAATGAGCCGTTTACTCGTGTTCCGTGCCGGCGAATTAAAAAATCAAGGGAAACGCAATACGAGAGAAACGTCACTAGCAAAATGGCAAGCCTGTGATTTTGCCAATCAAGCGGCTGATGATGCCGTTCAAATCCACGGTGCCTATGGCTACTCCGATGAGTATCCAGTAGAACGCTATTTACGTAACTCGAAGGCACCTGTTATATATGAAGGGACCCGTGAAATCCACACTATCATGCAAGCCGAATATGTACTCGGCTATCGCAAAGACAAACCGCTAAATAAAATGCTGCCAGCCTGGGAAAAGGAATTAGTTTCTAAATAATTTTGTCACGGTCGCATCTCACCTGTAGATGTTTCATATATTGTAGGTGGCCAGATGTGACCTATTCGCTAAAGGAGGAAATTTTTGATGATCGATACAATGATTAACAGTATTTTTATTGATGGCAAATGGCAGCGTGCAGAATCGGATAAAACGACGACCGTCTACAACCCTGCAACACTTGAACCAATTGCCGAAGTGGCTTACGGTGGTGAAGTGGAAACGAAAAAGGCGATCACGGCCGCAGCCAATGCATTTACCACGTGGAGTGAGATGACGGGGCGTGAACGTTCGCACATTTTATATAAAGCATATCAGCTTATGTTGGAAGAAACCGACCGTCTGGCAAAAATTTTAACAACCGAACAAGGAAAACCGTTGAAAGAAGCAACAGGCGAGGTCAAAGGTGCGGCCAATTTTCTGCTTTGGTATGCGGAAGAAGCAAGCCGCAGTTACGGTGAGTGGATTCCATCGTCCATTAAATCCAAGCGAATGCTCGTTATACCGCAACCAGTCGGGGTCGTCGGTGCCATTACACCATGGAATTTCCCATCCTCGATGATTACCCGGAAAATTGCACCAGCGCTCGCCGCCGGCTGTACCGTTGTGCTAAAACCAGCACCGGAAACACCATTATCCGCCATTGAAATCGTTAAAATTCTTGAACGTGCTGGAATGCCCAATGGCGTCGTTAATTTAGTTACCGGGGACGCGGAAGCAATTGGCAATACGCTGCTTACAAGTAAGGACGTCCGTTTAATTACATTTACCGGTTCAACGGCTGTTGGAAAATACTTAATGCGGGAAAGTGCCGAGCATGTAAAAAAACTAGCACTGGAGCTTGGTGGGCATGCACCGATTATCGTGTTTGACGATGCTGATTTAGAAAAAGCTGCTAGCATGTCACTAGCAAGCAAATTCCGAAATAATGGTCAAACATGTATCTGTGCCAACCGGTTATATGTACATGAATCGGTAAAAGAAAAATTCACGCAAGCTTTAACCGAAAAAGTAAAACAACTGAAAATCGGTAATGGACTGGAAGACGGAACCGATCTCGGTCCGCTTATCAATGAGCAAGCCTCTATTAAAGTTCAGACACATCTTGATGATGCAGTGAAAAAAGGTGCACAAATTGTCTGCGGCGGTACGAAATGGAATGGCAATATGGACGGCTATTTTTACGAGCCAACCATTCTCTCCAACATTACCGAAGACATGCAAGTAATGAATGAGGAAACATTTGGTCCAATTATCCCGATCCAGGCCTTTTCCGATGAACAAGCCGTCATCGAAAAGGCAAACGATACGGATTATGGCCTGGCCGCGTATATTTTCACGGAGAAAACGAGCCGCGCTATCCGCGTTTCCGAAAAACTGGACTACGGCATTGTTGGTGTAAACGATGTTTTCCCTGCAGTTGCCGAGGCACCATTTGGCGGTATAAAGCAGTCCGGAATTGGTAAAGAGGGCGGTCATTATGGAATGGATGAATTTTTGGAGAGGAAGTTTGTTTCGATGGGGATATAAGTGAAAAGTTTTTTAGTTCGCAGTCAACTATCCACCCCGGCAAGATTAATGTCGGGGAACGCTTTCTTATATCAGGAAACCAAATTTGTTGAAGCAAATATTTCCCGGATTAAGACACTCTAGTAACAGTAGCTTTAAAATATAGTTTGATCAAAATCACCTCCCAAGCCCATATTTTACGATAAATAAAAAGAATCCGTTTGGAAAGGATTCTTTTCTTGTGAATTAGTATACATTTTTTAATCAAATTACTATTAAAATATATACTCTGATACTAAATAGAAGCATATTCCGATATTCTGTTGTAAATGTCCTTAAAACAGGCGCATTTAACATTTATCTTTCTGAGGTATTGTGGCTTGTTTTTTCATTTCCATTACTTATCCTTCTTCCGCAGCCATTGCCTCTGCTTTAGTCCTATGAACAGTGCCAAATGGATGGTTTGGTGGGGCATATATCGAGTATAGTTTTAAAGGAACATTTCCGGTATTTGTGACATTGTGCCACATTCCCGCAGGTATTATGATGGCAGAGTCATCAAAAATTCTCCTTTGAAAACTTAAATTTTCTCTACCTTTGCCCATTTGGACAATTCCCTGACCTTGTTCAACCCTTAAGAATTGATCAACGTTAGGGTGCATCTCCAAACCAATATCATCGCCAACATGGAGACTCATTAATGTAACTTGCAAATGATTACCTGTCCATATTGCTGTACGATACGTATTGTTTTGCTTGGTGGCTTCATTGATATTTATAACAAATGGGTTTGCTCCATAATCTTTTAACATAATCCTATTATCCCCATAAGATGACCGATACGAACCAAATGTCTCATTAGGATCAGCCCAATAACCTGTAAGATTTCTGTAAGTATGCATTGGTACATTCATATAATAAGGATATTGATACGTATAGGGCACACAGTACATTTTCCCCAACCCCTTCACATAAATTGTTATTCACAAATTATCCTATGTATTGTAGGAGAGGTGTGTGTACTTCACCTAAGGTAACTTTAATGAAACAACTTCATCTTTATCGATTCTAACCCCCCTTTATAATACAGTGTGTTACCATTTTTTTAGTACATCGTATTATAATAATGAAAATAAAGGTGGATAGACAATAGCAAATGAAATTGCATATAGTCTCATTCCACAGAATTGTCTAATTATCAAAATGAACGCGATTCATATAGGAAATTGCGTCCTTATTTAGTACAGTATATAAAAGTCTTACTTCGTTAATGGAACGTTTAATATCATCACCAACTAAAATAATGGAGTTTTGGCGATCCTCAACTGGAGCAAAAATCATCACATATTCGTTATCCTTACCCTTGACTTCACCCTTACTAAAAATCAGATAACTTTTTCACCAGCTGATTCCAAAAACACACCGGATTTACCTTCATCAATAATATAGCCGTATTCTTTATCAATTTTCCGGGCGTTAAGGAATTGATGTTCCAGTTTGCTCATTACTCTATACTTGTTTCCATCGTTATCCGCCTGAAGTTTAATATCGGAGCCAAAGCAATTCTACTGCAGCTGGGGTACTAAGACGAAGACATAAAATGTGGCTTATATACTATAACAACAAAAGAGAACCATTGTATTTAAAGTTCCCTTTAACTGTTCCTCTCCATTTCAAGTTGCATTAAGTCTATTGTAAATCCTGCTTGCATTAACAAATCTAATCCAAGTAATCCGTTAATGTCCTCATATCCAAAGTCATTGAAATCTACCTCTACATTTTCAACTACAAAATCACTAATTTGAATTTGGTCTATTTGTTTTCTAAATGCATGTTCTTTTCCACCAACTCCAAAATAGGTGACAATTCGATCGTGCAAATCAACATGTAGTCCAATATCTTCCACAATATCTTGGGAAATAAGTGTTCTAGCTGCTCCTGTATCTACTACCATATTTTGTATCACTTTACTTTTGCCATTAAATATTAATGTAATATCAACCAAAAGTAATCCATATCTATGCTTGATTTTCATGATAGCGGAATCTCCTTAATCCTACATCTTGGCGGACTTCAAGCACAATGTTTTCATGAGCAGTATGATAAACCAACTCGTCACCTATTGAGTTTAATAATTCCGTTGTTGCACTTTTCTCGGACACGGGCTTAATAACCGCTATATCTTCAATGAATTCTTGACTATTTTCAATATGAGACGATAATACTTTTAATTTAACAAATTGATTAGGGTATAATTCTCTGACCTCTGACCATTTCATGATTTTCACCGTCCCTTCGTTTGGTACCATTATTATAACACCCTTCTATATATCTTTTCATTGTATATAATTGCCCTACGATATTACCCTGGCTCTTCTATATACCATATGTATTTATTATTTATAGCAGCTTCCTTTTAACCGTTCACAAAGTTGAGCCAAGTTGGGATTATAAAAATGGAAGTGTGATTCTGGAATAAGGGAGATAGTCAATTAGTTCACTAATCAGGGCCCCTCATATGGTGGATTTAAATAGTGCTCCGCAAAATCCTCTTTATAGGGGGAGTTTGACTTAAGAATTCTTTCAGCAGATGATACCGCTTACCATCTATTTCATATACTGACTCTCCATTATGAATAATTTCCTTCATAATTTTGGCTGCATACCCTCTAACCTTTTCAAGCAAATACCTCCGTTCGATTATTACTTTATTTAATTTTACAGCATTTGCAATAACAAAAAAGATTTTTTGTTTCTACAAAACAAGTATTCATTTACAAAAAATCTCTTTGTAATTCACCTGGCCCCTGCACCCCTCTGATACTGCTCATACTGCTTATACAAATCCTTCAGTGCCGATTCCAGTGCATTTCCTGCTTTCCCCAAATAATGATCCTTCACTTCCTGCACCGGTTTTTCAATCCCATCCTGCAAACTATAGCCCCGCAGCAGCTGCTGTACATACTCTCTGCCGTGCAAGGTGGCAAGTGTGCAACCGGCGGTAACGATAACCCCGTACTTTTTATCAATTTCAGCTGTAATCGTTAACGTATCGTAAATACTTTTCGCTGCCATCCCCGATGGAAGTCTGGCATGCCCTGCAATAAAAACCGTATTCATTCTCTGTCAATCCTCCCCGAATTAACGAACAAAACCCCGCCCACGGTAGCCTAGCTTTTCGGAGATATCCTGTGCTGTCCTCTCCGTACTTGCTTTAATATAGCTAAGATTGTCACCCTCAAAATGGCTTGACAACCCGCTTACAGTCAGTGCGGCAACGACATATCCGCGATGATCATAGATTGGATAGGATATTCCAGTCGTATCGGCGTCTTGTTCTCCTATACTATAAGAATATCCTGCTTCACGGATTTTTTCCAGTTCCTCTAGCAAACTTTTTCGATCAGTAGGCTCATGATCACCAAGAAAATGCAATTCCTCCCTATCCAGTATTTTTTCCTTCCGTTTTTCATCTAAAAAGGCAAGCAGCAACTTAGGACCGGAGCCCATATATAATGGCGTGCTCTTCCCGATTCTCGTATACAGACGCAGTGCTCTTGTACTTTCTACCTTTTCAATATAAGTCGCCTCATTTTGATTGACGATAACGAGGTGGATGACTTCATTGATCTCATGTGCCAGCTCTTCCATAAATGGCAGGGCAATTCCCCTAAGCTCCAGTTGGTCGGAGACAATTTGTCCTAATTCCAGCAGCTTTAAGCCTAACCGGTAGCGGCTGTCATGCTCCGTTTCCTTTGTTTTATGTAAAAAATTGCATGATTCCAACGCCGACAACAGCCTGTAAGCAGTCGGTTTCGGCATATTTGCTCTGTAGGAAATTTCCTTTAGTGTCAATTCCTGATCTTCTTCGGTAAATAAATCGAGTAATTTTAGTGCCTTGATTACACTTTGGTTCATGATTAATAGACTCCTTTAGAAAAACTCGGCATCCGCCTCGTCTTTCCAGAGGCCAGAAGTCGGAGGTCGGATTGGTAGAAATCGGCAGGTTAGTCGATTTCGTTATGAAGAACCGGCAGCCCTTTTTATCCCGTATCCCCGGAAAGGCAATATGGATATCCCTCTACCAGTTTAGTAGAGGGACTAAAATTAACTATTTACATGTATCGTTTTCTCGGTATTACTTGTTTCCTTAATGATAACACCGCGCTTTGCCATTTCTTTAATATAGGTATCTCCGGCAACAATTTGTTCCGGCGGATAGACACCCTTTTTCGTTATTGTACCATTTGCAATCATTTGTGCAACAACGGAGATCGTATTAGCAGTCGCGCGAGCCATCGCTGTAACATTTGTGTTCCGATCCTTGTACGTCGTCATTTCATATTGGAATGTTGCAGGTTTTCCATCCTTTTCTCCAGAAACAACCACGCGTAATAATACCGCATCATCTTTGTCTTTTAAATCGACGATTGGATCGAGCACTTTTAGCAATACTTCGCGTGGATTGATCTTTTGCCCATTTACATCTACTTCGTAATCCATTCTAGTTAAATTTAAATCTACTAACAGCTTGAATTTTTCGGCATGACCCGGATAACGAATCGTTTTGTATTCCAATGTTTGCAAATTCGGATAAGAAATGGATAATGTTGATGTTCCACCAGATGTATGGAAGGCTTCCAGCGGTCCAAATTTTTCAAAATAGACGCGCTCGATTTCCGATAATGACGGAATTTCCTGTTTTACGCCATCACGAATAATCAGGGACGGGTCGGTGTAATGGTCAAAAACCCCCTCCATCGAGAATACATGATTATATTCAAACGGTGGTTCCGGACGTACTGGTATACCGCCAACATACAATTTAATCGATTCCGTCTTATCCAATTTTGATACCCCATGTCCGGACAGGATATTGATCATCCCTGGTGCAACACCAAGATCAGGAATTAGTGTCACACCAGCCGCCTTTGCCTCATCTTTGAGGGCTAATACTTTATCCGTCATATGGCCAATGTGACCACCAAGATCAACTGAATTAACACCAACTTTGATAGCAGTTTTAGCAACAGATTCATTGAAGGAGTAGAATAAGGCGTTAATAATTACATCAAACTCCATCATATAATTTGCCAATTCGTCTTCATCACTGGCATTTACTTGATAGGCTGTCAGTTTAGGAGAATTTAATGAATCACAAACCTGTTGTGCTCTGGCAAAGTCGATATCGGCAAGGCCAACTGCTGCTACCCCTGAACTCATGACTAAGTCCCGTGCTGCTTCTTTTCCCATTAATCCAGATCCTAATACACCTATTTTCATCAAATCCACTCCTTGTGAAAAGTTATTAAGAGCTACTTGGCTGCAGTAATGCTCCTTAATCCCGTTTTAATGGGCAGGCGAAGCACCCATTTTTAATGCGGAACGAATACAAGCCTCAAAAGGCGGGGTTCAACTGCCCGCAAAGTTCCATTTAAACAAAAAATTCAATAAACTCCAGCCACCGTAGATAACCAGCGAAAAAACAGCAATCCAACACTAGCCTAGTGAGCCTAGAATCGCGCTAAAATCGTGGAAAGCGCCGATCGCCTTTTTTCCCCTTCGATTGGGGTTTCTATATGTTCGATCGGCTTTTTTCCTCTTCTGATCGGGGTTTCTGCATGTTCGATCGGCTTTTTCTCCTCTAGATCGGGGTTTCTGTATGCTTGATAAAAGTGATAAAACACCAGAAATTCGTCGGTAAAACCTCAAAAATCGCCGATAAAAGTAACGATAAGCTACAAAAAGGATCGATCAAGCAACTATCTAAATAGTAAACCACCCGACTACCGTTAAGACGCCTCGGCTAATGCCGTGTTAACCTACTCTACATCGATCTGCGCCCGCTGCAATTTTCCACTGTAATCCACATAGACCGCTTTCCATTCTGTAAATACGTCGAGTGCCGCAACACCAGAATCGCGGTGCCCGTTACCTGTTCCTTTTGTTCCACCGAATGGCAGGTGAATTTCCGCGCCAGTTGTGCCAGCGTTGACGTAGACGATTCCGGTATCAAGATCACGCTGGGCTTTAAATACACGATTAACATCTGCTGTAAAAATCGAACTTGATAAGCCGTACGTTACTCCGTTGTTTACCTCAATCGCCTCTTCAAAACTCTTAACTGGAATCAAAGAAACAACGGGACCAAAGATTTCTTCCTGGGCGATTCGCATATCCGCCGTTGCATCCGTGAACAGGGTCGGTGAAAAATAATTTCCCTTTTGATGGTCATCCTCATTCAGGACATAACCGCCGGCAAGCATTTTTGCCCCTTCCGCTTTACCAATTTCGATGTACTGTTTAATTTTCTCAAGACCTGCTTGATTAATAATTGGACCGACTTTAATCGATTCGTCCAAGCCGTTTCCAATGGTTAGTTTCTCCATTTCCACAAGCAGCCGTTCTTCTAATCGTTCCTTGACCGCTTCGTGAACAATCACACGGCTGCATGCGGTGCAGCGCTGGCCGCTTGTGCCAAAGGCGCTCCAGAGAATACCTTCCACAGCCAAATCCAGATCAGCATCATCCATCACAATTACCGCATTTTTTCCGCCCATCTCGAGGGATACTTTTTTCAGTTTCATCCCACATTTGCTGGCGATATTTCTTCCTGTATCATTCGACCCTGTAAAGGAAATAACCCGGATATCATCATGTTCAACCATCGCATCGCCGACTTCTGATCCAGAGCCAAACACAACGTTCATAACTCCTTTTGGCAGCCCTGCCTCTTCTAAAATCTTAGCAAGTTCAAAGGCCATAATTGGTGTCTCGGTTGCTGGCTTCCATACAACCGCATTTCCTGCAACAATTGCTGGGAATGACTTCCAAGTGGCAATTGCAATCGGGAAATTCCATGGCGTAATAATGCCAACAACACCAACTGGTGCCCGCATGCTCATCGCGAATTTATCCTTTAATTCCGACGGGGTCGTCTGCCCAAACAAACGGCGTCCTTCACCAGCCATGTAAAAGGCCATATCAATTCCTTCCTGCACTTCTCCGCGCGCTTCCTCAATAACCTTTCCGTTTTCCATTGTTAATAATTGGGCAAGCTTTTCTTTCCGTTCCTTCATCATGCTGCCAACGCGAAACAGTACCTCGGCTCGATGTGGTGCAGGCACCAGTGCCCATTCTTTTTGTGCTTTTTTGGCAGCTGCCACGGCATCATTCACACTTCCCCCGCTGGATAACGGTACCTCAACAACAGTTTCGCCAGTTGCAGGGTTAACAACCGCAGCCGTTTTCCCGTCTGATTCAATCCATTCCCCATTAATAAAGTTTTTTAGGCTTCTTACTTCTAATAATGCTTCTGCCATATTAAATACCTCCTAAAATTTTTTATGAACAAAGGTGCAGATTACTTGTTAGAACGATCCCGAATTTCCTGGATGGTTGATGATACGGAAATTTGCTCTTTATCGGTTATAATCTCAATAACTGTTGGTTTGTTTGATTTTAATGCCTCGTCAAATACACGCTCAAACGCCTCAATCGTATGAACCGTAAACCCTTTAGCGCCAACACTTTTTGCCAGGTCAGCAAATGACACATCCCCTAGATCTGTTGCCATCACTTTCTCCGGATAATGTATTTCCTGATGCATGCGAATCGTTCCATACATGTTATTATTAAACACGAGACTTATGACCGGAATATGATAGCGGACTGCGGTCTCCAGTTCCTGCACGGTCATCATAAAGCCGCCATCACCAGACAACGACACAACCGTCTTTTTCGGAAATGCAAGCTTTGCACCAAGTGCTGCCGGCATTCCGTACCCCATCGCCCCCGAAGTTGGTCCAACATACGTATGTTTTTCGGTAAATGGATAAAAGGCGTGCAGCCATCCGGCAAAATTTCCGGCATCGTTGGTTAATAACGCATTTCCCGGAAGTTTATCTGCCAGTATTGCAACAACATGCTTGTTTAGCACATCATCATCTTTCAAAACTAAACGACTGATCGATTCATATGCCTTCCGCCGCTCTTTCACCCAACCGCTCCAAACGGGATCAACGTCCAAACCTGTCAGGGATTGGAGCGCCTCCTGCAGATCGGCCACAATTCCGACGTCTGGCTGATACACTTTTCCAAGCGTTTCAAAGTCGATATCGATATGAATCAGCTTTTTGGCTGGGTTGATAAGCCTGTAATCCTGTGTCGTAACTTCGGAAAGCCGCGTTCCAAGCGCCAGGATCACATCCGCATCCGTTACCGTTTCAAGGATCTTTTTATTCGTTCCAAGTCCCAGATGCCCAACATATAAGGCATGATCATTCGGAAAAACGTCATGCCGGCGAAATGCTGCAGCTACGGGAAGCTGATATTTTTCCGCAAAATTAAGCAGTGCCCCTTCTGCTTGTGAACATTTCACTCCGCCACCCGCAATAATCAAAGGATGTGTTGCCCCAGCTACTATTTCCTCGACACGTTTTATTTCTTCTGTTGCTGGACTTGGCTTTGGCTTGATCGTTGCTGGTCCAAAGTGCATATCTGATACTACCGGTAAAACATCCTCCGGTAAAGAAACAATAACAGGTCCTGGTCTACCCGTCTGAGCGATTCGGAATGCCCGCTGTACCAGCTCTGGCATCCGTTCCGCGTCTTTTACCTCCACCGCCCATTTAGCGATATGCTGGAAATAGCTATCCAAATCAACTTCCTGGAACCCTTCCCTGCCCCGGAATTTGCTATGTACCTGGCCAAGAAACACAACCATTGGCGTTGAATCCTGGTAGGCTGTATGAACGCCTATGGAAAGATTTGCCGCGCCAACACCTCTTGTTGCCAGCACGACACCAGGTTGTAATGCCGATTTCGCATATCCTTCCGCCATAAATGCTGCTCCACTTTCATGTCTTGCAGAAATGACTTGAATCGCCTGCTCATCATATAAGGCATCCAACAAGGGCAAATAACTTTCTCCAGGCACACAAAAGACGTTTGTAACTCCCTCGACTTTCATACATTCTACAATTGCCTGGGCAGCCGATAATTTTTTCGTTGTTTGTGGAGCCAAGTCAGTCTTCACGATTCGTGCACCCCCTTTAAATCCATTGCTTTTATCCGGTTGATGACTTGATCCAGCCGCCCCGTTGTCACGGATAGGGAGATACGGATAAAGCCCTCACCAGTTGGCCCAAAAGCTGTACCAGGAGTAACAATAATGCCAGCTTCCTCCAGTAATTTATTGGCAAAACCGATGGAGGTATACTCATCCGGAACACGTGCCCAGAGAAAAATGGTTCCTTTTGGCTTTTCCGTATAAATACCTGCTCTGTTTAAAGCGGCATGCAATTTCTCCATGCGCATTTCGTATTTTTTGTTATTGGCTGCTACTGCTGACAGATCACTTTCGAGTGCAGCGGCAGCAGCCTTTTGAATCGGGAGAAACTGACTTGTATCAATGTTACTTTTTAACGTAGCCAATGCCCCTATAACCGTTTTATTTCCGACAATATAACCGATCCGCCAGCCGGTCATACTAAAACTTTTTGACAATGATCCGAATTCAACTGCCCAGTCCTTGGCATTTGGTGCCTGCATGACACTCGGTGCTTTGTATCCGTGAAACGTAACCAAATCGTAGGCGGCATCATGGGCCAGGAGCACGTTGTTTTCCCGGGCAAATGCAATCGCTTCCACAAATGTGCTTAAATGAACAGTTGCCGCAGTTGGATTGCTCGGGTAATTTAACAGCATTAATGTGGCCTTTTCCTTATCTTCATCCGTAATGTTATCAAAAAGCGGCACATAGCCATTTTCTGTATCAAGTGGTAACCGAACGCTTTTCCCGCCAGCTAGATGTACCGCAGTACGATAAGCTGGGTAGCCTGGATCGGGAACGAGCACGGTTTCGCCAGGATTAATAACGGCATGCATTAAATTGGCAATTCCTTCTTTTGACCCGATTAATGCCAGTACCTCTGTGTCTGGATCCAATGTAACGCCATAATGTTTTTGGTAATAGTGGGAAACAGCCTCCCTAAATTCAAGGCAACCGCTATAGGTTGAATAGCGATGGTTGGCAGAAACTCTGGCCTCTTCCGCCAGTTTGTCAATGATAAAATCCGGTGTCGGCAAATCCGGTGCACCGATTCCTAAATCGATTACATTGACCCCCTTCGCTTCCAGCTCTTTCTTTTTTTCCTGAAACGCAGCGAATAAATAAGGCGGCAAGCTTGTTACTTTGTCAGAAACAAAAGTCATTATCCATCCTCCCTATTTCACTATTTGAAACGATATTTCATATAACTATTATAAGTGTAAATCACATTTTATAAATTTGCAACTGTTTATAATTAACAGAATATAAACAGTGCAAAAATACTAGTTATTGGGCTAACGTCTCATCTGCACGTTCTATATTATCCGGTTTTTCTGAAAAAACATAAAACAAAACCAAACAGATGATAACCGTGGCCAAACCAGCCCACACATTGCCGACCAACCCCAAAACAATGTACCCTAATCCGGCAATTCCGGCTGCTACTAATGCGTATGGAATCTGGGTGGTCACATGGTCAATATGGTGACAGCTTGACCCTGCTGAGGAAAGAATGGTCGTATCGGAAATCGGTGAACAATGGTCACCAAAGACTGCTCCTGCTAGTACAGCTGCAAGTATTGGTAATATGAGGGAGATATCCGTTGCTGCTGCAATGTGTCCAGCAATCGGCAACAAAATCCCGAATGACCCCCACGATGTTCCCGTTGCAAAGGCGATGAATCCGGCAATAACAAACATAATAAATGGTAAAAATGCCAGGCTGATATTGGCATTATCAACTACTCCAGCCAAGTATTCCCCTGTTCCCAGTTCACCAATCAAAAAGACAATTGCCCAGGCAAAAATTAAAATAGTGAATCCGGGCATCATTGATTTTGCCCCTTCATAAAGCCCGATTCCAAAGTGCTTTCCCGTTAATTTCCCCTTAAATATATGGCGCAAAAATAAGATGAAGGTGATCGCAATACCAATCAGCCCACCATACAACAATGCCTCCGGCGCATCAGCACTGCCAAAAATATTAATTAACGTTTTTTCTCCTTCAACAGAGCCAAGACCGCTGAAGTACATGGAAATGACCGTCGCCACAAACAATCCGGCAATTGGGATAAAAAGGTCACTGACTTTACCAGAATCACTTGTTGGCAAATTAGACGCTGTGTCTATTTTATCTTTATTTTCTGGATTTAACACTTCACCTGTTTGCATCGCCCGTTGTTCATGTACTTTCATAGGTCCAAAATCTGCCTGACGCAATGCCATGATAACGACAACACCAAGTGCAGCCCACACATAAAAATTCATCGGAATGATTTGGACAAAGGCGCCAAAAGCGGTATGCTCTGTAACTTGTTGTGCTGCCAAAACCGTCCCAAGTATTCCGATAATGGAAGCACCCCAGCTTGAAACAGGTGCAATAACACATACAGGTGCCGACGTCGAATCAACAATATAGGCAAGCTTTGCCCGTGATACCCGATGTTTATCGGTCACCGGTCTTGCAACCTGACCGACTGTTAAACTATTAAAATAATCATCAACAAAGACGATAACACCAAGCACAGCTGTCATGATTTGTGCACCAGCCCTTGTTTTCACCCGTTTGATCATCCAGTCGCCAAACGCCTTTGTCCCGCCCATCATACTGACAAAAGCCGTTAGAATCCCAAGCATCATGACAAACAATAGAATATAGATATTTCCTGTGTTTAATGCACCATCGGCAACAAATACACCTTTGAACGCTTCCCAGACCATACCAAGTGAGGCAAGAATATCAAAGCTTTTAATAAAAAATGCAGCAGCGACAATTCCGACACCAAGCGATAACAATACCCGTTTCGTTAAAAGTACCATCACAATTGCTAATATCGGCGGAAGTAACGACCAAGCTGAATTCACCATGGTAAAACCTCCTTTTTCCATTTGATTTCCAATATTGCAAGCAAGAAAATTTTTCACCCCCATTTGTAAGCGCTTGCATTATTTACCTACTCCATACTATTCTATACATACTTGCCAAATCCTCCTTTTATACGAAAAATTCGTGTACATAAGCTATTCCTTTATTTCGACTTTTGACACATTCCGGAAAGCGTTTTATCATTTAAGTAGAGTAAATTCGTTATAAAATGAGGTGTAATCAATGAATACAGGAAAAAGTTATGCACAGTACCTGGATCAGCAGGATGAACTAAAACACTTCCGCAATGAATTTTACGTTTCAGATGAGACGATTTATTTTGACGGCAATTCATTAGGACTTTTATCCAAACGCGCTGAACAAGCAGTTGCGGAATTGATGGATTCCTGGAAACGATACGCGATTGATGGATGGACCGAGGGGCATCATCCATGGTTTTATTTATCCGAAAAACTTGGCGACCAGTTAGCCCCACTTGTTGGTGCAAGGCCGGAAGAGGTCATTGTAACAGGATCAACCACAACGAACCTGCATCAGCTTGTTGCCAGCTTTTATCGTCCGAACGGCAGAAAAACAAAGATTCTTGCAGACGAACTAAACTTCCCATCTGATATTTATGCATTAAAAAGCCAGTTGAAATTAAAAGGCTATGATTCTAGTAAACACTTGATCCAAGTGCCGAGTAACGACGGAAACACACTCAAAACCTCGGACATTATTGCCAACATGACAGACGATGTTGCACTGATTGTCCTCCCTGGTGTCCTCTATCGCAGCGGCCAGATTTTAGATATGAAAACATTAACGAAAGAAGCACATAAACGCAATATATTGATTGGGTTTGATTTATGCCATTCGATTGGCTCCATTCCCCATCATTTATCAGATTGGGATGTTGATTTTGCTTTTTGGTGTACGTATAAACATTTAAATGGCGGCCCTGGAAGTGTTGCAGGTCTGTACGTAAACAAACGGCATTTCGGGCATGAACCGGGCCTTGCCGGCTGGTTTAGTTCGGCAAAGGAAAAGCAATTTGACATGGAGCATCATCTGACACCGGCTGCGGATGCTGGCGCCTATCAAATTGGTACTCCACATCTTTTAAGTATCGCCCCGCTAATTGGTGCGTTGGAACTATTTCAGGAAGCGGGAATAACAAGGATTCGCGAAAAATCGCTTCGCCTCACCAATTATTTAATGGAATTAATCGAAGCAGAGCTTTCCAGTTACGGTTTTTTCATAGCTAATCCCCGGGAAGCTGCAATGCGCGGGGCTCATGTATTTATTGAACACCAGGAGGCTGCACGAATTTGTAAGGCACTGAAAGCAGCTGGTGTTATCCCTGACTTTCGTACACCAAACGGCATTCGGCTCGCCCCGGTTCCTTTGTACAACATGTTTGCAGAAGTATGGCAAACGGTGCAAATTTTGAAATCAATCATGGATAAAGGGGATTATAAACAATTTGAAAACAAACGAGGTGTTATTGCATAATGACAAACTGGATTGACATTACCCAGCCCCTGACCAATACAATTGCTCACTGGCCCGGGGATACACCCTTTTCTTATAACTTAACTTGCACCAAGGAAGAAACCGGATCTACCAACGTTGGGCAAATTACAACCAGCCTGCATATGGGTACCCATATAGACGCACCCTTTCACTTTGATAACGATGGGTTAACGGTTGATCAGCTTGATGTAAATATATATATCGGGAAGGCAGCCGTAATCGATGTCAGCCATACCGACACGATTACCCCAGATATTTTACAGGAACACGAATGGGATAAGGATGTAACACGTCTGTTATTGAAAACAAGTCTGCCAAATGATCCTGAACGTTTTCCGAAAAGAATACCGGAACTGGCTCCAGAAATTGCTGCGTTTTTACATGATAAAGGGATAAAATTGCTGGGCGTTGACATGCCATCCGTTGATCCCCCTGACAGTAAAGAACTGGCGACACATCATGCATTAGCTGATCATGGCATTTTCATTTTGGAGAATATTATGTTAGACCACATAGCTGACGGCAATTATCAACTAATCGCCTTGCCGCTTGCCATTCATGGTGCAGACGGCAGCCCGGTGCGAGCGGTATTGCGAAAAATCGATTAATTAAAAGGAGAGTTTCACATGACTGATGCAAATGTCACCTTCCAATCGGAGGAAGGTATCCATACTGACTTCAAAGAGAAAATGACCTACGGCGATTATCTTCAGCTTGATACACTGTTGTCCAGTCAAAAACGATTATCCGATCATCATGATGAAATGCTGTTTATCATTATTCATCATGTGTCAGAGCTTTGGCTGAAGCTGATTATCCATGAAACGAAAGCTGCTATCAAAGCAATTGAACGAGATGACCTGCAAGCGTCGTTCAAAATGCTTGCTCGCGTTTCTAAAATCCAAACACAAATTATTCAGGCATGGGACGTACTATCAACCTTGACCCCGGCAGAGTATATGGAATTTCGCGATACGTTAGGGAATGCATCCGGATTTCAATCGTATCAATACCGATTGGTTGAATTTGTATTAGGATATAAAACACCCTATATCTTGAAAATCTATCAAAAAGATCCAGAAGTTCATACCATTTTACAGGAAGCATATAACGCTCCCGGCTTGTATGACGTGGCCATTCAAGCCTTAGCCCGGCATGGATTTGCAATTAATAATGCAATACTACATCGCGATTTTTCCAAAACGTATCAAAGGGATAGTTCCGTCGAAAGTGCTTGGCTCGATGTCTATAAAGATGTGGAGGCACATTGGGATTTATACCAGTTAGCTGAGAAGCTTGTGGATGTGGAAGACGCTTTTCAGCAATGGCGGTTCCGTCACATGAAAACGGTGGAACGAATCATTGGACATAAAAAAGGAACTGGCGGATCATCAGGTGTCGGGTATTTGAAAAAGGTGCTGGATCATTATTTCTTTCCGGAATTGTGGGCGATTCGGACAGAATTGTAATGCTATCCTTTATACTGTTGTTGCCATATCTTTCCGTTCGCATGCGTTTTCTTCTTTTTCAGGCGGATACCTTTCCGTTCGACAAAAACCTTCCACCCGTCCGTAAAGCCGGCTTTTCAACGAATCCCGGGATCTTGTGAACAAAGGCGCAAGCGCCCGTTTAGCGACGTATGGACTGGACTGAGCCGTAGGAGATAAAGGAAACATGCCCCTGCAAAAGGGGTAGACGTGAGTTGGACGCAAAGTCCGTTCTTAGTCGGCCTTCCTCCTTCCCCGAACCGATGTTGACTTATCGTACGGAGGTGAGGGAAGTCCACTAGTCGCTGGGCGCTGGAGCCGGACGTGGCTTACCCTGTCGAGAGCAGAATAGAGCCTAAATTTATATACTTTCTTATCTTTTAAGAAAAGCGCAAGCGCCCGTTTAGCAACGTACAAACTGGAGCACTCCGCAATGAGATAAAGGAAACATGCCCCTGCAAAAGGGGTATGCCGACGTTGGCCGCAAAGGCCGTTTTTAGTCGGCCTTCCTTCCGCCCCGAACCGATGTTGACTTATCGTAGTGAAGGAGTGTGAAGTTTGCTTGGCTTTAGCGCTGGAGCTGGACATGGCCAACTCTGACGTAAGCAGAATAGAGCCTAAATTTTTTTAAACTTTCTTTACCTACGACGAAATACCATTACTTGCGCTTACCCAGAAGTAATGATATTTTTTAAAGATAAGCATTTTCAAAGGGAGGAATATCATGCAGAAAAAAACAGATCAATGGTCATCAAAACTCGGCTTTATTTTATCATCAGCCGGTGCCGCGATTGGCCTTGGTGCAATTTGGAAGTTTCCTTATATGACCGGGATGAACGGCGGTGGAGCGTTTTTTCTCTTGTTTATCGGGTTCACAATTATCATTGGCCTCCCCTTATTAATTGCGGAATTCATTATTGGCAGAGGTGCACAAAAGGAAGCAGTTAGTGCCTATAAGGTTCTCGCATCAAATAACGGATGGTCGATTATTGGCAAACTGGGAGTATTTGGAGCATTTATTTTAATGTCTTTTTACAGTGTTGTCGGCGGATGGGTACTCATCTATAGTGCCATGTCCATCCCGGGACTGATCATTACGGGAACGGCCGATTACCAGGGATTATTCACCACCATAACAGGCAATCCCGGCATTACTATTCTGGGTCACGCCTTATTTATGATCATTAATATTATTGTCATTTCATTTGGCATCAAAAATGGGATTGAAAAAGCTAGTAAAGTGTTAATGCCATTATTGTTTATCTTTTTTATCATCCTGGTTATTCGTGCAGTCACCTTTGAAGGTGCCATGGAAGGACTCGAGTTTTTTCTGCAGCCGGATTTCTCAAAATTAACCGGGGAGAATGTGTTATATGCACTTGGGCAATCCTTTTTTTCATTGGCGGTTGGGATTTCCGTTATGGTCACATATAGTTCCTACCTAAAAAAAGACGTTAGCCTGCCAATGTCAGCGGGCTCTGTTTCGATTATGAATATTTTTGTATCATTGCTCGCCGGGTTAGCCATTTTTCCGATTGTCTTTTCGTTCGGTCTTGAACCAACGGAAGGTCCTGGTTTATTATTTATTGTCTTACCGGAAGCATTCGCCCAAATGCCACTCGGTGAACTATTCTTATGTTTATTTCTTTTACTATTCTTATTTGCCGTGTTGACATCTTCTTTTAGCATGCTGGAGATTATTACTTCTGCTTTTACCGCTAACAAGCAACGTTCACGTACCAAAGTGGCCTGGATAGCGGGATTTATCGTTTTTCTTGCAGGAATTCCAGCAGCACTGTCATCCAATGTATTAGTAGATGTTAAAATTTTTGGATTGACGGCGTTTGATGCATCTGATTTTCTGGTAAGTAATATCATCCTTCCGCTCGGGTGTTTGCTAATTGCAATATTTATTACCTTTGTTATGGATAAAGCTTTAGTTAAACAGGAGTTTTATTATGGGAGAAATCTATCCCCTGGCCTATTTCGACTATGGTTTCCGATTATGCGCTGGCTTGTGCCGGTTACGATTATTATTGTTTTTGTCAGTTCACTTGGAATGCTGTAACAGGTGTCATTTTAGACATCTGTTTTTTTCTGCTTACTTTTGGCAGTACACGGGTACTATAATAATAATGACAAGCAAAGGAGTGAGCATACTTTGGCTAAAAAAATTGTAATTGTTGGCGGGGTTGGCGGTGGTTCAACAGTCGCTTCACAAATTCGCAGGCTTGATAATCAAGCGGAAATTACTTTATTTGAAAGAGGAGCAAACATTGCCTTTTCCAATTGCGGGATGCCATATTTCATAGGCGGAACAGTTCCAGTCCGGGATGATATCTTGCCAGATGTGGAGAAATTTGCAAAAAAATATAACGTTGACGTAAGGATCCATTCCGAGGTAACACAAATTGACCGTACGAAAAAGTCCGTTACATATCAAAATGACTCAGGTAAATACGAGGAACCATATGATGTTCTCATCCTTTCACCGGGGGCTCACGCATCCGTCCCTCCCATAAAAGGACTGACAGAGCAAAATACATTTACACTTAGAACCATACCTGATATGGACCGCATCAACGCCTTTATTAACGAAAATAATCCGCAAACATGTGCCATTGTTGGCGGCGGGTTTGTTGGGCTGGAAATGGCTGAAAATATACGTGACCGGAACATAGATTGTTGCATTATTGACCATTCCGAGCATGTGATGACGTTAGTTGACAGCGATATGGCAGCACATATTCATGATCACCTGGATGAGAAAGGTGTGCAGTTATTTTTAAATACTTCCCTTGATTCCTTTGCAAATCATGGAAGGACATTACATTTAAACAATGGAAAAAGTCTTGAGACAGATATGACCATACTAGCAGTTGGTATTAAGCCCAACACGGAACTCGCCAAGCAGGCTGATCTTTCTCTCGGTGAAACCGGAGCAATTCATGTCAATGAATTTATGCAAACGTCCGATCCAGCCATCTATGCACTAGGTGACGCCGCAGAAACACCGGACTTTCTGACAGGAGCACCAAGTAATGTTGCCTTGGCATCTCCCGCCCACCGGCAAGCATATATCATCGCCAATCACCTTCATCACACGCCAATTCGGTATCAGGGGGCACTCGGAACATCAATCGTTAAAGTATTTGATTTAACCGTAACAAGTACCGGGCACACGAGTGAATCATTAAAGCAGACGTCATTCCAGTTTCAAACGGTAACACATGAAGCGTTATCAAATGCTGGTTATTTCCCTGGTGCCGAGAAGCTTTCCATAAAAATTCTATTTGCCAGGGAAACCGGAACATTGCTAGGAGGACAGGTGATTGGGGGAAAGGGTACAGATAAACGACTTGCAGTACTGGCGACAGCCATTAAAGGCGGGCTGACCGTTGCAGATTTAACTGAACTGGAACTCGGGTATGCCCCACCATATTCATCACCAAAAGACCCGATTAATATTATTGGCTATAAAGCAGTAGATGCCTTGAACAAAAATTAAGCTCCCAAATCCAAGGGGTTCTTAATTAAGGTGTATACAATAAAATCACACAGAGTTTGGCAGTGAACTACTCACCACTTAGCTACGCTTGAAGTGGGAGCTTCTCACTTCCATGACGAAAGCAACCTTTCATCTCCATGAGCGTTACTTCGGGAAGTTCCTGCCCTAGATGTCCGACGATTCGGAGTTTCTTTCGTACCTTGGATATTTTACGCATGGAAGGATTTCGCTTGGTTTTCGCATTTTTTATTTCTCCATGCAACCTCATATATCCAGTTATCAAAGAACACTTCATAGATAAATACTAACATAAGTTCAGTCAATTAGCACATCTAAAGACGTATTTGCCCGAAAGCCAATTCATCTCCACCCTACTCCTTGTGCTAAATCCCTTCACAATCCTTGAGGATGAAGACTTCTTGGCTAAGTTCGTTAAAATTATCAAATAAAAATAGCAGGGTAATTTACAAATAAATCCTCCTGCTATTTTTTTCTATGTTTTTAGTAAGATAAGCAGGCAATGAAGAACAAATCTGATCGGATTACGGAAAAAGTCTTTCATCATGGATATCAGTGACCTTACTCGCTCGAATTACAAGGAAATAGGCCTTCATCATGGATATCAGTGACCTTACTCGCTCGAATTACAAGGAAATAGGCCTTCATCATGGATATCAGTGACCATATTCGCTCTAATTACAAGGAAATAGGCCTTCATCATGGATATCAGTGACCACATTCGCTCCGATTTATAATAGAAGTCGATTTTTTCAAGTTTGTTCTATCACGTGTCTGACAGTAATTAATATCTATTTTTATGCAGTAAATAGCGGAATAGGAATATACATTCCTGTCCCGCTTATACCTATACGTTTTCCAAATGCTATTTGGAGACACAATAAAACCTGATACACAAATAACATGTGAAAATCTATCCGATTTCACTTGCTATTTAGTGTATTTGCACCCTTAAAAGAACCTGTTATCCCAAATCCAAGGGGGTTTTTTATATTCGTGTTTATAAATCCTCTTCTATCCGATAGATCAACGTATAATTTTCTTCATCCAGCAGTTCACTAACATGAATTCGCACCCCGTGGCCAAAAATGACTTCATCTTCTGTCATTGCAACAATCATTGCTTTCATTTCATTTTTGGCATCATAATAAATATCACCAACAACCGGTTTCAGTTGTGTTTCGGACGCCTGTAGGTATTTCGGAGATTCATCCGCATGCAACTGCGTTTCCGGAACGAGACTTTTATCAAAATACGCGATATCCTGGCTACCCTCTGCCTTGCCTGGGACCATTACAACATATTCACTATGTTTTACCCCGTTGTCCTTTGTTGTTACAACATTCCCATCTTCTACGGTATCTACCTTTTCAATTTCATTAAGGGAATAATGGTCAAGGAAATCGGGAGCCGGTTTAATAATTAAAATATAATCGCCTTTTTCCGGCAATTTGTCCTTGTCAATGGTGTACCGTTTGCCGTAGAAAATAAACGAATCCAAATGTTTCGGCCGGTACAAATTAATTTCGCTCGCTTTCGTAAGTATTTGCTGCATATCCTTCAATCGGTATAAATGGACGGACTTCTTAAACATCGGCTTAACCGAATAAACCTTATGCAGTTCATTCTTATAGAAAACAAATTGTCCCTTTCTTACTTGGAAAAGCTTCATTTCGTTACCTCCTCATGAATCATTTTTCAAAAATAATAATGGCTTAAATTCTTTTCCTTCTTATTGTACATCCTAAACATAGTATATGTAATTTCCTTTAAAGTAAAAGCAATTGTACCATTTTTCCATAAGGATAACTAGTGTTAGAACAAAAGGCTCCCATTACAGGAACCTTTATGCTTTCGTGTTTTTATTCTGTACGTATCCTGACAACAATACGCCGATCGTCAGAATTACAATAATCGCATACTGGAATGGCCCATGTTCCAATTGAAGCGTATTTGTAACGAAATCGTCCTCCGTTATCATTTCTCCAGCGGTCCATGCTAATATCCCAGCACCGATATAGGCAATCCATGTATATTTTTCCATGATTCGAACAATCACTTTGGAGCCGAAAATCATGATTGGTATACTAACCGCAACACCAAGTGCAATCATACCGATATGCCCTTTTGCCGCACCGGCGACCGCTACAACATTGTCAAGGCTCATGACGGCATCCGCCATAATAATCGTCATAACGGCCTTCCCCAAACTGCTTGATGATTGAACATTCGCTTCCTCTTTGTCATCAATCAGTACGTTGTGGGCTATATAAAGCAAAAGAAGCCCGCCAATTAAATGAACCAATGGTATTTGCAATAAATATACAATAACAATAGCAAAGATGATCCGTAAAATTACCGCACCGCCAGTCCCCAAAATAATTGCTTTGTTTTGGCGTTTTTTTGGTAATCTTCTGGTGGCCAATGCAATAACGATCGCGTTATCTCCTGAGAGAACGATATCAATCGCAATGATCTTTAATAATGCAATAATCGATTCAGATGTAAATTCAATACCGAGCAAATTTGGTGCCACCCTTCTATATGAAACGACCTTTATTATACTATTTTCGGTCCAATTGTAAAGTATTGTGTCTGATTATGAAGAAGGGTGCAATAATAGAGAACTGAACGAATTATGTTTTTACCTCAACTTAGTTGCCGTTTCTTCCCAGGTTTATAATTAACAGAAATAATCCCAACTGCAACCAGTGCCAAAGCTCCGATAATAAAAATCGTTAACTGTTCCCCTTGGATAAAAATTGCCGAAAGAATTGTTCCCGTTACTGGTGTCACAAACTTATAAATGCTAATCTCTCCGGCCTTATTATATTTTAGAATAGAGTATTACAGCGCAAACGCGACCGTCGACAGAACTGCCGCATACCTGAGCAGTTGCCTGCCCATTAATGCAAACGGATTTTAAATAAACTTGGCTATTTTTTTTAAATTTTCGTTGTTATTTATTCATTTATATTGTAATATAATTGATATTGATAATCATTATCATCGTTATTTATAGCTATAGTATTTTATTGGAGGTGGGTTTTTGCGTAATAAGAATGGAAACAGAATAAGCCTGAGATACATCTATTATCCAACTATTTTTATTTTGATATGCGCAATTGTATTTTCTGCTATTTTTTCTGTTTCAATCGGGCAAGTTAATATTCCATTCAAGCAATCGATGGAGATGTTATTGCATGCACTGACAAATGGAAAAATTGGATCCTTAAGTAATAGCAATAGTGAAGCATACTTAAATATTATTTTACAAGTTAGGATGCCCCGAGTTATTTTCGCTCTCCTTATTGGCATGGGGCTTTCGTTGTGTGGAGTTGTCCTGCAAGCAGTGGTGCAAAATCCGCTGGCTGATCCGTATATTCTTGGTATTTCATCTGGAGCTTCTCTAGGAGCAACTTTTGCTATTCTTGTTGGATTTGGAAGTGGCGCGCTTTTATCTCAGTTTGGTGTAGCATTTGGAGCCTTTATCGGAGCGATGATTACTACCATTGCAGTCCTTATATTATCCAGCATAGGTGGTAAAGCCACATCGGTGAAACTCGTTTTATCAGGGGTTGTGATTGGTGCGTTATGTAGTTCCTTTTCTAGCCTTATTATATATTTTGCTAATGATGCTGAAGGAATTAAAACAGTTACCTTTTGGTCCATGGGAAGTTTGGCTTCATCAAGCTGGGTAAAAACCCCTATCATGGCGGTAGTAGTTTTAGGTGGGTGTCTTTTGTTTCTATTTCAACATCGGGTGTTGAATACAATGCTGTTAGGGGATGAATCCGCCATTACACTTGGAATTAACTTAAGTGCCTATCGGAAACTTTACATGGTTATCACCGCTCTTATCACTGGAACAATGGTTGCATATGCAGGAATGGTTGGTTTTGTCGGGCTTATCATCCCTCATATATGCAGAGGTATTTTTGGTGCTGATCATAAACGATTAATACCAGGAACGCTTCTGTTAGGGGGTCTATTTTTAATTTGGTGCGATATCTTGTCTAGAACGTTAATACATAATGTTGAATTGCCAATTGGAATCATTACATCCGTGATTGGCGCGCCATTATTCATCTATATATTAGTTAAAAAAGGCTATAATTTTGGAGGGTAGAAAATGGAATTGGTTGCAAAGGAAATGGAAGTAAGAATTGGTAAAAAAGAAATTGTAAAAAATATTTCAATTCAAGTTAGAAAACAACAATTTGTGGGAGTTATTGGACCAAATGGATGTGGAAAGTCAACGCTATTAAAGAGTATCTATAAAAGTCTAATTCCTCATAAAGGCACAGTGTTTTTAGATGATCTAGATGTATTAAATACTTCCCAAAAAAAGATTTCACAACGACTAGGTGTAGTGGGTCAATTTAATGAAATGAATTTTGATTTGACCGTACACCAAATGGTTATGTTAGGTAGAACTCCACATAAAAAATTGCTCGAGTCAGATAAACAGGGAGATTTTACGATTGTGGAGGAAGCTTTAACACGAACAAATTTACTTGATTACAAGGATCGTAGTTTTTTATCACTGTCCGGTGGTGAAAAACAAAGAGTTATTTTAGCAAGAACAATTGCTCAGCAACCAAAATTTATGATTTTGGATGAGCCCACAAATCACTTAGATATTCGATATCAAATTGAAATATTAACATGTGTTAAGGAATTAAATATTGGTGTGCTGGCAGCCCTTCATGATCTAGAAATGGCAGCACATTACTGTGATTATCTTTATGCCATAAAACATGGCGAAGTATATGCACATGGTACACCAGAAGAGGTATTAACACCTGAAACCATCGAAGCTTTATATCGAATAAAGTGCCAAACGTATATTAATCCTATTACAAATGGATTAGGTTTTGCATATCAAATATAAACTAGGAGGATACGAAAATGATAAAGAAATTATTACTTGGGGTTACTTTAATAGTCATATTAACAGCTTGTGGAACGCAAAGTGGTTCAGAAGAGGAAACGCAAACCAAAAAGCATTACCCACTTACGATTGAAAATTATACGAAAGCGGAAGGCGGAACCACTTGGGAAAAGAAAGATCAAGTATTTGATAAAGCACCGGAACGAATCATGGCAAATACTAGACCAGCAGCAGAATTGTTATTACATTTAGGATTAGGTGTCAAAATTGTTGGGGTAGGTGCAAGCTTTGGAGCACCGGATAAAGCTGTAGAAGAAGAATACTCAAAATTAAATATATTAAGTGATGCATATGTTGGAAAAGAGGTTACATTAGGAACAGACCCTGATTTAGTCTATGGACGAGGTGGTTTATTTGAAAATGCTGATTGGGGAGTAGGAACAGTTGATACTCTTAACGATATGGGAATTAATACGTATGTACTTGAATCTTCTATTAGTGGAGCAACATATGATTCAATCTATAAAGACATTGAAAACTTAGGTAAAATTTTTAATGTACAAGATAAAGCTGATAGTTTTATAAAAGAGTTAAAGGATAGAGAAGAATCTATTACTTCTAAATTAGATAGTATTAAAGAGGAAAAAACATTTGCTTATTTACATACAACCGACCCAAATGACATTACTATTTATTCGGCTAGTAGTAAAGATGAAACATTCTTTAATGACGTATTCAGTATGATTAAATTAGATAATGTGTTCAAAGATGAGAACGGGGAGATTAGTATCGAAATGCTTATTGAAGCTGATCCAGATGTATTAATCATTCCAATGTGGGTGGATAATGATCCGGCAAAAGCTGATAAGGTAAAAGAAGGCCTTTATGCCAATCCAAAACTATCAAGTATGAAAGCAATAAAAAACAAGCAAATATATGCAGTTGATTACAATTATATGTTTGGATATGGCTATAACTCAATTGATGGAATGGAAATTTTAGCTAAAGAAATGTATCCAGACTTATTTAAATAGAATGCTAATACGTTGAAGTGTTGTCGACACAATATTAATTGCTAATGTCGATCAAATACTTTTCAAGATTTCAGTCGATGATTCAGATGTAAATTCAATACCTAGCCCAAGTTTCGACTTGAACCTTTGACGGGATTTCCATTTTTTATTTGTATTTTCAAAAACACAAATGTTTATAATTCAACGTTTTGAAGTATGAAAAAGCAGTTTTTGATGGGTTTTTATCAAAAACTGCCGAAACTTTGGCTAGCAAATTTGGTGCCACCCTTCTATATGAAACGACCTTTATTATATTTCGGCCCAATTGTAAAGTATTGTGTCCGATTATGAAGATGGGTGCATTAATAGAGAACTTAAACGAATTACATTTTTACTTCAGCTTGCCGTTTCCTTCCAGGTTTATAATTAACAGAAATAATCCCAACTGCAACTAGTGCCAAAGCTCCGATAATAAAAATCGTTAACTGTTCCCCAGGGATAAAAATTGCCGAAAGAATCGTTCCCGATACTGGGGTCACAAATTTATAAATACTGACCTCCCCGGCTTTGTTATATTTTAGGATAGAGTACCATAACGCAAACGCTACCGCCGATAGAAGCGCCGCATACCCGAGCAGCCCCCATCCAAGTGGTGTAAAGCTAATAGCGCCAGGTTTCAATTGCGGAACACCAATCAACAGCATAAGGACAGAACCAATCGTAAGCTGCCAGCCTGTTAGTGCGAACGGATGAATTCCCAGTGCCAGTTCCTTCGCCATAATCGCACCGATGGCTCCGGTAAGTGCTGCTAAAATCATAAACCCTTCCCCAGTTAATGTGAAACTAAGCTGAAATTCCTGTCCCCAATTGGCAACAATAATTCCGCAGAAACCAGCAACAAGGCCGATTGCTTTTGGCCAGTTCAAGCGATCATTGGAATAGAAAAAATGTGCCAGCAATACGGTAAAAAATGTGCCGCTTGCTGATAGGAGCGCTCCTTTCATACCGGATGTATTTGCTAATCCATTATAAAAGAAAAAATATTGCAAAGCCGTTTGCACAACCCCGAAAATAACGAGAAACATCGCCTGCCTTTTTGTAACGAGCAGGGCCTTTGGTTTGGCAATCAGCATTCCGACTAACAACATAAGCCCAGCAAGTAAAAAACGCATTCCAGCAAACACGATTTTTGCTATCGTATCATCCGCAGCCATTTGTAATTCTTCATAACTTATCTTTAAAACCGGAAAAGCACTGCCCCACAAAATTGAGCAAAAAATAGCAATGCTTATCACGATCCATTTTTGTGTTAAATAATGCTTCAAATCATCCATCTCCCACATTCACGCTATCAACACCGTTAGCGAACATTCTCATCCATATGCACAAACGGCAAATCGGTATCAACCTCTCCTAAAACCCGCTTGATCGTAAACGCTTCCCCTTCAAGCCATTTGGCAAAATCGAATATAACCGGCTCCCGATCGCCGCCTAACGCAAACCATGCCTTTTTTTGCTTCGGAAAATACCCGGATGTATGAATTGTCCCGGACCAGTTTTTATATTGCTTGGAAAAAACACCGTTGTCCGTACCATTCAGCATACGAAACGCCTGGTATCCATCTATAATAGTGTGTTGTTGCATCTCCATTACCTCCATTCGTTTATACGAATCGGTAAGGTGGTGACGATTTTCATCTTTTAGCAATTCAAAATGGTTTGTACAAACGTTTGATTGACGTACCTCTACCTTTCTTGGTGTTGCCTCAACGATAAACGTTTCTCCCTTCTGATCAAGCAACGTATAACTAAACGAATGACGATGTGGAATCTTTTTCAGCATCGCAATTCCTTCATCAACCGTCGCACAGTTCTCCAGAATGATTCTGCCAATCATATTACAAATAAATCCGTCTCCAGGCTTTTTTCGATGCATAAAATTATAACCCATTACAAGACCTTTTTCATTCATACCGTCCATTCGTCCTGTTATGCGCTGTGACGGCCCAATGACTGCATACCCTTGATCAGAAGGTTGAAAAACAGTGTAGCGCCCTTCATATGTTTTCGGATGGTAATCATAATTACGGATCATATAATTAGAACCAGTAAAAATAGAACATCCACTCTTCACATACTCCAGCCGGTAGCCGCCAAATTCCTTCAGTACGTCCTCCATTGTCCATTCCAGTGCATCCTGCAAACCACGCAGTTCATCCCAAATACCAGGGGCAAATGCTTGTATGGCCTGCTTTGTCTCCTCTATATCAATCGTAAAACGTGGTCTTCTAATCTTCCACTGTTTTTCCCGATTTTTTACAGTTAATGAATCCTTTAACAGTACACCCTGTTTGTATCCAAACGCATAATGTGTACCACGAAATTGAATCATATCGCTAAAAATCTTCTTCAAAACGACAACCCCCTTTATTATTTTGGCTTCAATTAATTTAAAGAGGATGTTCAAAAAGTCCGGTAAAAATGACACTTCGGGATAGGGGATCTTCGACTCAGTTCCGACACGTCCTGTGTCGAACGTCGAAGTCACCACATCCTGTGGAAGCTCGTTGGCTTGTTTCTGCGCTGCTCATGTATCTATTTGCATACACTGCGCTGCTCGAAACTACACCGCCTCGAACTTCTTGGTCCTTTTTATCCTCCTTTTTGAACACGTACTTAAAACTCGGAAATTATAAATACCGAATATGCTTAAATGTGCCACGTCCAGCTCCTGCCGCTAAACGGGCACCTCCACTTTTGTTAATAGTACAAGTTTATAAGAAATCGGGGAAAAGTGAAACCAATCAAGCTTCGTTTTCGTATGAATCTGGCGTAAGAACACTATAGGAGCTGAGACTATGACAGGAATTTTAACAACAACTATCCTAGCTTTCATCATGTACATTGTATTAGCAGGTATTTTGATTGCGAAAAACAGTCATCGCAAAGGTACGTTCAAGGCCGCATTACTTATTTTTATCTTTCTTTTCATTATAGGAAGTGTTTCTAATTACATTATATTATTACCGATAACAGTACCAAATATGGTAATTGCCAATACCGGCATTGCACTTGTCGGGATTTTTCTATTATATGGAGTTACATCGGTAAAAACGAAGAAGAAAAAAATAGGTTCCTATGAAGCAGCATTGGGCCTGGTGATTCTTTTAGGAGTCATCGCTATACCAACCGTTTTTGTGCTTGGAATTTTTACAGTGGATGATACGTATCAATCTATCGACAAACAGGAAGTTGCAGAAGCGAAACCATTAAACAAAGACGATACGCCCATTACTGTATCTCCTGAATTCGCGCGAAACAAAGTACAAAAATCGATGAGTGTTGTACCTAATACACAATTTTACGACTTAGGTAAATTACAGGTGCAAAGAGTGGGTGAAGACATTGTTTTCGTTGCACCCGTTGAATTCACAGGATTATGGAAATATTTCCGTGGAAAAGAAACAGCGGGGTATTTTATGATATCGGCAACTGATATTAATGCCCAGCCGAAGTTTTATGACAGCAAAATGAAATATACCAATTCAAGCTATTTTAATCATAATATCGAACGCACGATTTATGCTGAATTTCCCAATTATATTCAAAGTGGTGAGCCGCAAATTGAGGTTGATGATGATGGAAAGCCCTGGTATGTGCAAACATTATATAAACCTATCGGCGTGACAAATAAACCGGATATGAAAGACATGAAAGTAGCTGTGGTTGATCCGGTTACGAGTAAAACAGTTGCATACGATATGAACAAAGCACCGGACTTCATTGACAGTCCATTAAGTTCAGAAATGGCAACAGACGAAAACAATTATTTTGGTAAATATGTTCATGGATGGCTAAACTCCTTATTTGGTAAAAAGGATGTAAAAATTCCAAATGACTCCGGAACAGAAAGCAGTGTAACGCCGGTATTCGACGAAAATGGGGATATGTATTACTTTACCGATATGGCATCACCAAAAGAAAACATTGATTCTGCACTTGGTTATACGTTAATTAATGCACGTACAGGTGAATTAACCTATTACAACAGTAAAAAGAATAGCGGCATTATGGATAGTAAAGGTGCTAAGGAAATTGTTAATAAGGAATTTCCGGAGAAAAAATGGGAAGGATCCATGCCGATTTTATACAACATTGACGGAAACCCTACATGGGTTGTGAATGTTCTGGATCCGAATGGTTTATTTAAAAAATATGCGTACATCAAGGCCGCTGACTCTGATTTTGTTGTATTCGGTGATACAGCAAGAGAAACGTTGGAATCCTACCGCCTTGCATTAGCACAGGACCCAAGTAACGTGGAAGCAACTGGAGAAAGCGCATTGGAGGAAATAACCGGCGAGGTTGATCGCGCCATCGTTACGACCCAAAAAGCAGGCCAGGTCATTCAGTTTCTGTTAAAAGGGGATAAAACCGTTTATACAATTAATGCCGGAAAAGCTCCATTGTCATTATTTCTGCAACAAGGAGATAAGGTGAAGCTGAAGGCTAACATCCGCGATAATGGCACAGGAATCGTTGATACAATTGAGATTGAAGGATTGACGGAGTAGGGTGCAGGATAGTACATGCCTGATTTTCATGAATTTTAGGGGAGTGCACTTCAGTCGATTAATTCCATTACACAATAGCTATAGAAAAGCCTAAGGATGTGCTCTTAGGCTTTTTCTATCAACTATTAACTTTTCAGTTTCTCAACTAACAAGGAAAGCTCAGTCCAGCGTTCCATCTTTTCCTCGAGTAATTCTTCCATCTCCCCGAGTTCCTGATAAAGTGCCTGCACTTTTTCTACGTCACTACCAGCTTCTGCGACACCTTCCTGCAGCTTCTCAATATGCATTTCCAATTCAGTAATTTCATCTTCTATGCTATCCCATTCCTTTTGCTCCATATAGGATAACTTCTTCTTTTTCAGAGCGGGCTTTTCACCTATTTCTTTAACCGGTGCCGTTAAAGCATCCTCATTTTTCTCACTTTCATTCTCCAAATACTCGCTGTAATTGCCGTAAAAACGCGTAACATTACCATTACCGGAAAATACAAGCAAGTGATCAATTACCCGATCTAAGAAGTAGCGGTCATGGGAAACGGTAATGACGACACCCGGGAATTGCTCCAAATATTCTTCCAGGACACTTAGTGTCTGGGTATCTAAATCATTTGTCGGTTCGTCTAATAACAAAACATTTGGTTCAGTCATCAGCACTTTCAGCAAATACAGCCGTCTTTTTTCACCGCCTGAAAGCCTGCGAATATATGTCCATTGTTCACTTCGGGAAAACAAAAATCGTTCCAGCATTTGTTCAGCAGTTATCACATCTCCGTCCTTCGTATGAATTATTTCCGCGACTTCCTTTATATAGTCGATAATCCGCGAGTTTCCATCAAGCTCTTCGTCACCCTGCGTATAATAACCAATTTTAACCGTTTCCCCAATGGCCATTGTCCCGTTATCAGGGGAAATGCGCCCCGCCATCATATTAAGCAATGTTGACTTCCCGGAACCATTCGGGCCAATGATGCCAAGACGGTCACCAGGAACAACCAAATAATTAAAATCATGAAGCAGCTTTTTGCCATCGTATGACTTGTCAATGTTTTCTAATTCGATAACCTTTTTTCCCAGCCTTGTGGATCCTGCCTGGAAAGACAGATCACCCTTCACTGTGTCGAATTCCTTTTCCTTCATTTCCTGTACACGGTCAATGCGCGCCTTTTGCTTGGTGGAACGTGCCTTGGCCCCGCGTTTCAACCAGGCAAGCTCACGTTTAAGTGTGTTTTTATGTTTTTGTTCAAGGCTATGTTCTAATGCTTCGCGTTCCGCTTTCTTCTCTAAAAATAACGTATAATTACCCGTATATGTATACAGGTTTCCTTTATCCAATTCAAATATACGATTCGTAACCCGATTCAGAAAATAGCGATCATGGGTAACGATGAGTAATGCGCCATTATACGATGCTAAATATTTTTCCAGCCATTCCACCGTTTCATTATCAAGATGGTTTGTCGGCTCGTCTAAAATGAGCAAATCGGCTGGCTGGATTAATGCCTTGGCGATCGCAACCCGTTTTTTCTGACCGCCGGAAAGCGTGGTAACATTTTTATCAAATTCCGTAATCCCGAGCTTCGTCAAAATGGTTTTCGCAAGCGTGTTTGCTTCCCATGCTTCATGGAGATCCATTTGCTGCTGCAGCGTTAGCACGTTTTCTTGCGCTTGTTCACTTTCCGGATTTTGGGCTAACTGGCTCAGGGCCTGCTCATATTCACGGATTGCCTTCATAACAACTGAATCCCCATAATAAATTTGCTCGATTACCGTCAAATGTGGATCTAATTCAGGCTCTTGGGCCAGATACTCGATTTTATAACCCTTTTTATAGTTTACCGTTCCCTCTTCGGCGGACTCAAGCCCGGCAATTACTTTTAAGAAACTGGACTTTCCTGTACCATTTACCCCGATTAAGCCAATACGATCATGCGGTGCAATCACACATGAAACATGGTTAAACAATATTTTTTCGCCAAATGATTTATATAAATTTTCCACTGTAAGCATTGATTTTCATCCTAACTTAACGTATCGTCTCTTCTCCCATTCTATCATAAAAATCAGGGTAACAGCTGTTCACACAGCTTTACCCTGATTCCCCTCATTCCGCTATACCTTTTGTGAGATTTGTCATTTCGATCGCTGCCACAGCTGCCTCTGCTCCCTTGTTTCCGGCTTTCGTACCAGCGCGCTCGATTGCTTGTTCAATCGTATCTGTCGTCAAAATACCAAATATAACAGGTTTGCCAGATTGTAATGAAGCTGCCTGAACCCCTTTAGCAGCTTCATTACATACGTAATCGAAATGGGCGGTCGCCCCTCTGATGACGGCACCCAATGTTATGACAGCATCGTAATCATGGTTTGTTGCCAGCTTTTGTGCCGCCAGCGGGATTTCAAAAGCTCCCGGCACCCATGCCACATCAATGTTTTCTTCCTTTACCCCATGTCTTTTTAGCGTATCCACTGCTCCGGTTAGTAGTTTACTCGTAATAAATTCATTGAAACGTGCAACAACAATTGCTATTTTTAGTTCGGTTCCTACTAAACTTCCCTTATATATTTTTCCCAATTTATTCATCCCCTTCCATTAATGATGCAATTCTAGCAAGTGACTTAATTTAGCAAATTTCGTATGCATATATTTCTCATTTTCTTTGCGAGGCGGTGTTTGGAGTGGAATGCGTCGTTCGACGGTGATTCCATGTGGCTCCAAACTGGTTATTTTTGCCGGATTATTCGTCAGCAGGTCGACTTTTTTTACACCTAAATCCAATAAAATCTGAGCACTGAGATCATATTCCCGTAAATCCGGAGCAAACCCGAGTTGTTCATTCGCCTCCACCGTATCTGCTCCAGAATCCTGCAGCTTGTATGCTCGCAGTTTATTCATCAACCCGATGCCACGTCCTTCTTGCCGCATATATATTAAAACGCCACGTCCGGCTTCATTAATTTTAGCAAGTGCTTCATGTAATTGTGATCCACAATCACAGCGGTAAGACCCAAATACATCACCCGTTAAACATTCGGAATGGATCCGGGTTAATGTTGGTATATCTGACTGAATATCACCTTTAACCAGGGCAATATGTTCTTTGTCATCAAGGTCGTTGGAATAGCCAATTACACTAAACGTGCCAAATTCAGTCGGCAATACCGTTTCAACCTCACGTTTAACATGTCTTTCGTGTTTTTTACGATAATCAATTAATGCTTTGATCGTAATTATTTTCAGCGAAAATTGTTTGGACATCTTCAGCAAGTCCGGAACGCGGGCCATTGTGCCATCTTCTTTAATAATCTCGCAAATGACCCCGGAAGGAAAAGCACCACTTAGGTTAGCCAAGTCAAGAGAAGCCTCGGTATGACCAGGACGCGTCAAAACACCGCCGTCTTTGGCCATTAGCGGAAAAACATGCCCAGGCTGTTTAAATTCTTCAGCACGTACATCCTGCCTGAGTAATGATTGAATGGTCTTCGAACGCTCCACAGCACTTATACCGGTTGTTGTATCTTTGTGATCAATGCTCACCGTAAAAGCAGTTCCGAACGGGTCTGTGCTTTGATCCGTCATCATCGAAAGGCCTAATCTCTTTGCTAAATCTGCTTTGATCGAGGTACAAACTAACCCCTTTCCGTGGGTAATCATAAAATTAATCACATCAGGGGTTGCCTTTTCGGCTAATGCAACAAGATCTCCTTCATTTTCTCTGGTTTCATCATCAACAACAATAATTGGCTTCCCCTTCCTTAAATCGACAATCGCCTCTTCAATGGAATGAAACATCCTACCCATCCTTTCTTTTTCATTAATCGTTAACTAAGCATATTTCCGACATACTTAGCGAGCATGTCACACTCGATATTGACCGCATCCCCCTTCTTCTTAGCACCTAAAATCGTTGCTGATGCGGTGTGGGGAATAAGGGAAATGGTTAGCTTATTTTCATCAACCCCAAATACAGTCAAGCTTACACCATCAAGTGCAATCGAGCCTTTCAGCACAACATATTTTGTCAGGCTCTCCGGAATTTCGATTTCATAGTAAATGGCATTTTCCCGCTTTTTCTTACTTACTATTTCTCCGATTCCATCGACATGTCCGGAAACAAAATGGCCACCGAACCTGCCATTAGCAGGCATCGATCCTTCTAGATTTACCTTGGAACCCGGTTTCAGCGATTTTAGTGAAGTTGATTTAATTGTTTCCGGCATAACCTCTACTTGAAAATTGCTTACCATAAAATTAGTAACCGTTAAACAGACTCCGTTTACGGCAATACTATCGCCTATCCGTACATCGTTTAACACCTTTTTTGCTGCAATTGTCATCTGGATTGCTTGTTCCGATACCTGTTGCAGCTGCTTAATCGTACCTTTCTCCTCAATGATTCCCGTAAACATCTAACTCCTCCTTCTTTGGTTCTGCGACAATTTTTATATCTTCACCAATCATCTCAACATCCTTTATGCGAAGTGACAGGGTCTCAGCAATGGACTGGAATCCCGGCCCAGCAATAGCGGTCGGAGCTGTTTTCCCCCCAATTAATTTAGGGGCAATATAAAAAATGATTTCATTCAGCAGATTCTCCTGCAAAAAAGCACCATTTATTGCAGCACCGCCTTCCACAAAGAGGGACATTATGCCCTTACTCCCTAGCACCTGCAAAACAGCTGATACATTAATCTGGTCACGATCCAATGAAATGATGGTTACACGATTCCGTTGCTGATAAGCTTTCTTTTTCTCATCAGGTACATTTTTGCCAGTAAAAATCCATGTGTCTGCCTGATTATCGGTAATAACAGCGGCATCTACTGGTGTTCTAAGACTTGTGTCCAAAACAATACGAACCGGATTCTTACCGCCACCCGCAAGCCTTGTCGTAAGTGATGGGTTATCAGCAATGATCGTATTCACCCCAACAAGAATGGCATCATGCTTATGTCGATATTCATGCACATCCAGCCGCGCCTTCTTCCCTGTAATCCATTTGCTGTCACCAGTAGCGGTAGCAGTTTTTCCATCCAGGCTAACTGCTGATTTCATCGTGACATATGGTGTTTTTGTTTTGATATAATGAAAAAATGCTGCATTGACCGCTTCAGCCTTCTCTTGAAGTAAGCCTAATTCCACATCAACGCCGGCATCGCGAAGCTTTGTAATTCCTCTCCCTGCAACCTTTTCGTTTGGATCCGAAACAGCTATGACACACCGTTTGATCCCCATTTCAATAATATAATCTGCACATGGCGGGGTTTTTCCGTGATGACTGCACGGCTCCAGTGTGACATAAATTGTTGCACCAATGGCCTTTTCCCCTGCCATTTGTAATGCATGAACTTCTGCATGGGATCCGCCTGCTTTCAGATGGGCGCCAAACCCAATTATTTGTCCTTCTTTAACAACAACCGCCCCAACCGGAGGATTTGGGCTTGTTTGACCGGCAACTTTACCAGCAAGCTTCAGAGCAAATCGCATATAATCTTCATCCTTCAATGACATCACTCCACTCCTTTTATTTTTCATTAAAAAAGCCCCCGAATAAGCTTCGGAGGCGTAAGAACAGAATTTTCATCAACAAGCAATAAACCTATGTATGAACAAAGGCGCAAGCGACCGTTTAGCGGCGTATGTGCTGGACTGAGCCGTAGGAGATAAAGGAAACACGGTGAGCTGGAAGCGAACCGATGTTGACTTATCGTACGGAGGTGAAGGAAGCACATTAGCCGCTGGGCGCTGGAGCCGGACGTGGCCTACCTTGATCCAAGCTGAATAGGGCTAAAATTTTATACTTTCCTATCCCTTGAAAAAAAGGTATACTAATAGATTGGACGTAAAAAAACATACATCTCTATAAGTATTTTCTATACACAGATAGCTTCTATCCGAAATTCCTTCTCCCATCCAGACTATAACTGTCGGCTCTGGAGTTTCACCAGATCCACCGTTTGGTATTCAAACCGCACGGGTCACGGACTTAGAACAAAAATGAGTTCCTTACCGTCGGTCGGGAATTGCACCCTGCCCCGAAGGAAATTGCGATATGAAGTTGTATGTTAGTTATAACGTAAATGGGATTTGATCGCAAGTTTTTTGAACTTTATATTTTTATTCCAGCGTGTTCATTTTTGCTGTTACCGTGCATTTTGGATCAAAGAATGGATTTATGACGTTCGAACCGCGCTAAAAATACTGTTTTTTGATAAGAAAATAATTCTGGTTTAGCCCTATGTAGACTTTTGCAGTTCGATTTAACTATTTTCGACTACTTTTAAAGAATCTCTAAACTCTATTAAGAATACATTAAAAATTCACAACTAATCGACTATGTTTAAAAAGAACATTTTATTCTACTATAAAAGTAGTTTCATAGTTTTATTATAACTTTACTAAGGAGGAGAATCATGAGAAAAAGAGTATGGCTGATTGTAGTTATTTGTATCCTTACTGTAGGCGGATTGCTTGGAGCAAACGGTGTAAGCTCTTATGCTGATAGCCCAAAGCACAAAGAAACACCTCACAACAAAGGCAAAGCAAAAAACGTAATCGTACTAATTGGTGATGGTATGGGCCCTGCTTATACCACAGCATATCGTTACATGAAAGATGATCCTTCCACCCCAGAGATGGAGAAAACTATTTTTGATACCTATTTTACAGGAATGGCAAAGACGTATTCTAACGACGAAGAAGAGAATATAACCGATTCAGCAGCTGCAGCAACATCGATGGCAGCGGGAATAAAAACATATAATGGTGCTATCTCTGTTGATACAGATAAACAGCCTGTTAAGACCGTACTAGAGGCCGCAAAAGAAAAAGGAAAGGCAACTGGGCTTGTTTCAACATCACAAATAACCCATGCTACACCAGCAGCTTTTGGTGCACATGATGTTTCCAGACAAAACTATGATGCAATTGCTGATGACTATTTTGACGAAATGATCAGTGGAAAACATAAGATAGATGTCATGCTTGGAGGCGGTACCAATTATTTTGATCGTGATGATCGAAATCTAATTCAAGAATTTAAAGAAGACGGCTATAGCTATGTGACATCTGCTGGCGAAATGGAAGAAAATAAAAATGGGAAGTTACTTGGCTTATTTGCTCCGGTAGGTCTGCCAAAGGCAATTGATCGTGATGAATCTACACCTTCACTAGAAGATATGACGAAAGCAGCGTTAGAAAAATTAAGTAAAGATAAGGATGGATTTTTCCTTATGATTGAGGGCAGCCAAATCGACTGGGCCGGACACGATAACGATTCCGTTAGTGTCATGAGTGAAATGGAGGATTTCGCAAAGGCATTCGAAGCAGCCATTGCATTTGCCAAAGAAAACAAGCATACTCAAGTTGTCTTAACTGCCGATCATGCAACAGGAGGATTCTCGATTGGGCGTGACGGGGGATATAATTTCAACCCAGATGCAATCAAAGCAGCTAAACGCACACCTGAATTTATGGCTCAGCAAATAATCAATGGAGCGTCAGTTGAGGACGTGTTAGATGAGTACGTTGAATTTGATTTCACAGAAAATGAGCTGCAGTCAATTAGGGAAGCTGCTGACAGCGACGATTTTGATACCCTCTATCATGGAATTTCGGAGGTATTTAATAAGCGGGCTGGTGTCGGATTTACTACTGGCGGACACACCGGGGTCGATGTACCAGTATATGCTTACGGTCCAAAGAGTGAACGATTTTCCGGATTGATCGAAAACACGGACATTGCGAATGAAGTTTTCAGGTTTTTAAAATAAACATTTCATAGGCTTGCTCCTTTAGAATGGTGCAAGTCTATTTTTATCCATTGAATATCGGTATAATAATGGTAAAAGCTTGAAAGGAGCAAACAAAATGACATCTCTACCAAAAGGCAGTTCGAATTGTATTACGGATGTTTCCGGTATCAAGGTTGGACATGTAACGCTATATGAAAAAATCGATGAACAGGATACCATTTGTACTGGCGTAACAGCTATCCTGCCGCATGGTGGAAATCTTTTTACGAAAAAAGTCCGTGCAGCAAGTTCTGTTATTAACGGGTACGGGAAAACGGTTGGACTTGTCCAAGTTGATGAGCTTGGGCTACTGGAGTCACCGATTATGTTAACCAACACATTCAGTGTAGGCACAGTCTTGCAAGGAACACTACAATACATGCTGAATGAAAACGAGGAAATTGGCGATTCGGCAAGTTCGATTAATATTGTTGTGGGTGAGTGTAATGATAGTTGTTTAAATTCGATGCGTCTGCAAGCGGTGAAACCGGAGCATGCAATAGAAGCGATCCGAAACGCAACAAGTAAACCCGTAATAGAAGGTGCTGTTGGTGCTGGGAAAGGGATGGTCTGCTTTGGGTATAAGGGCGGAATCGGCACTGCTTCCCGCCTCGTTGCGGTCGATGATGTGCAATATACGGTTGGATGTCTCGTACTAAGTAATTTCGGCAAGCGAGAAGACGCTCTTTTCACTAGCTGGGACACAGAAAAGCTTACTATGCCCGATGGCTCGATCATGATGATCATTGCGACCGATGCCCCGCTTTATGACAGGCAGTTGAAGCGGTTAGCCAAACGTTGTACCGCAGGATTAGGCCGAACTGGAAGCCATATTGCGAATGGCAGTGGTGATATCGCAATCGCCTTTTCAACAGCCAATCCATACAGCCATGAAAGTAACGAGCATGTAGCATCCATGACGTTTGTACGTGATGATCATCCGGCTATGAATAAGCTTTTTCAAGCGGTAGTAGAAGTCACGGAAGAAGCAGTGATTCGTTCTCTCAAAAAAGCGGAAACGACAAAAGGCAGAAAGGGACGAGTGGTCGAGAAGGCCCCTTTTGTTTAAAAAACGGGCAGATGCTCGTTTTTTAGTCTGCTAATACTACCCCTCTAATGGCTTAACGGTCTGCTCATGCCGACCTGCTTCTAAAAATTTGTTTATCTTTACACCTACAAAAATGAAGCCAGCAAAAATGATCCCACTAAAAATAAAGCCGCTTATGTTCATGTAAATTAATAGCTGGCCATATGCATCCACTCCATAGGCTTGAATTAACCAGGCTTTCAGGGAGTTTTGAAAAACACAACGGAACACAAACACTAACGTGAGTAATTGATACCACACAAAAATTCCTTTAGTATTATATAAAGCCAGACTATCCTTTCGCCGGTAACCTTGCAAATAAGCCCAGTCCACAGCGAAATAGAGTGCTAATGGTTTCCTGATAGCCATGGACAATAGAAAGAATGCAGCATAGCCAAATCCTAAATATACCTGATTCCAAAGCATACTTTCAGCAGTTGCTGACAGGAGATTTACGGTTGTGCTTATCACCAATGATCCAATGATAGACAGGCCTGCTATATTAAATTGTCGTTCTTTTATAAACCGATACACTGTATAAATAAATCCGGGAACAGTTGATAATAGTAAAGCAAGATAATCTCCAAAAATATCTCTTCCATGCGCCCAAAGCAAATATGGAATAGCAGCATAACAAACTATATCCAGCACCATGATATTCTTTTTCATAGGCTCTCACCTTGTTCATAACCGCGGAACAAATGTTCACATGCTTCATTCATGAATTGCACAATTTCCTCATCAAATTGATAGAATCCTGGTACTTTATTTTCGAGGTTAACTTGCCAAGTTTTGTGCGCAAGATCCCGGTCTCCATCGTACATCTCATATGCTAGATCCAGCCATCGTCTTGCAGTTTCTGTGCTTCATTTGATGTGGGATCCTTATCAAGATTTTTGCGGATATCGTTTACAATGTCTACCCACTTACTTATTTCTTCATAATCTTTGCCGGCCTTTGGCAAGTTTTTTAATAAACGCTGTTCCTTTGCAGTGAAATGACGATTCCAGATTTCTCTCATTTGCTTTTTATCCTTTTGGGGAGGGAAAAACTTTGTAAATAGATTGTCCCAATCCTCTTTCCCCTCCAATTCCATCACTTGAATAAGCGAACGAATTGTTTCCTTCGACTTTTCAAGCTGTTGTTGCTCCAGTTCAATTACTTTCAGACGCATACAAAGCAAATCCTTTGGGGTCCTGATTTGTTGATCCAATATTCCATGTATTGTATCGAGGCTGAACCCAAGATCTTTCAACATGATAATAACTTGTAATTTCGCAGCCTTCTTAGAATCATACTCCCCACCTCAGCGGGAGACAATAAACCAATTTCATCATAGTACATTAACGTTCGTACAGTAACATCATTCATCCCAGCTAACTGTCCAATCGAACACATATATACTTCACCCTGTAACAACTATTAAGTTTTATTATATAGGTTTACGTTACGTAAGGTGCAAGTGTTTTTTTAATAATCCGATTGTTCATGTACAAGTACAAGAATATCGAGTTGGGATCAATCCGCTTTTTATTTCACCTTATCAAAAAAATTTTTTGGCACATCGGCTTCAAACCGCAATAACTCCCCTGTAGTCGGATGCTCAAAAGCTAGCACCTTCGCATGAAGTCCAAGTCTCCCAATAGGATTTCCAGTCGCCCCGTATTTTTTATCTCCGACAACCGGATGCCCAAGGTCTTGCATATGGACACGAATTTGGTTTTTCCGTCCAGTCTCAAGACGGACTTCTAATAAGGAAAAGTTTTTATTCGATTGGATGACGTGGTAATGTGTAATTGCATGCAGTCCGTCATTTTTTATCCCGCTGGAATACATTAGGTGTGTGCGGCTTTCTTTTAGCCGAGACGCTATCGTTCCCTTATCTTTTGTTAATTTTCCTTCCACAAGTGCAACATAGGTACGTTCCTTCACATTTTCCTTCCAAGCATGTTGCAAGGCCTGCTTCACCTGCTCATTTTTGGCAAACATCATAACACCAGATGTCTCTTTATCAAGTCGATGAACGACATAAATACGGCGTTGGGAATTTTCCCGACGTACATAGTCCATTAATTGGTGATAGACAGTTTTTTTCTTCTCCTTTTTGGTTGCGATTGATAATAGACCAGCATCCTTTTTAACCACGATGATGTCACCATCCTCATAAAGTATGGACATGCCGATAAATGTACTTTCTTTGACAGCCGCTTTATTTTTTAAAATGGTAACAGTTTGACCAGGTTGGAGACGATAATTATATTTTGTTTCGATGTGATTGTTAACCGTAACCTGCCCCCGTGAAAGAATGGATTTAACGGAATTTCTGCTGCGATTTGCCATGACCTTTAATAAAAATGGTAAAAGTTCTGACGGATATTCCACTTTGTACGTGAGGGATTTTTCCTGTCGCTTGCTGGGATACTTGTGTTTTTACCGCAAATTGTAAACTCCTTTATCATTAGTCCTCGTTTTTAACATCGATGTCCTCAGGAATTGGCTCGCTTAAATATTCCTGAATCTGTTTTCTATAGTTTTCTACCTGTTCGAAATGGGTTGTGAATTGCTCCTTGTTTATGAAGTATTGTTCCCCATCATGCACTGCGCGAATTCGATTTTGTAAGACGAATGCTCTAATTTCCACTTCATCAATGGACAAATATTCTGCTGTTTCCTTTATGGTGAGGTACATGTGAATATCCTTTCCGACTAATTGATATATGTAATTATACGGTAATTTACGATAAATAACTAATTCTGACAGGAACTTATATGATAAAATAGCCCTTCTACAAGAGGCAGTCGGGAGAGTGAACATCCGAAGAAGAGACAGGAGACGGAGGCGGTTATCTTCCCCTCCCCCCTATCAATTCGGGAATATCCTAATTACTTCTTACTAAGCACATCATGATATTCCGGTGTTTTTTCGATTTTATTTTTTGCATATGAACACTCTGGAATAATCTTCTTCCCTTCTTCTCTCGCGTACTTTACCACTCGTTCTACTAGCTTTCCAGCAACACCTTCACCACGTAGTTCATCCTGCACAAACGTGTGGTCAACAATTAAATCGGTATCGCCAGACTGTGTAAATGTAATTTCTGCCAATGGCTCTTCTTCATTCTCACCTACAAAAAACTTGTTTTTACCTTGCTTAATAGTAACCATCATATTCTCTCCTTTTAATTTATACAAAATGATCACGTTAACATTTTAGAAGACGTAAAATCCTTAATACATATTTTTCATCCATATTCCTATTCTAATCAGGAAAGGGGTGATTAACATGCCTAGAGAGACTGCCAATACCGGATCTCAACCCTCTCCCCATTTTGATGGCAGACGTGATTCTATTGCCCATGATCCTTCGGGTGTACAAATGGGCGTACGAGATGACTTTAACAATACGAAAAATGCTCATTACGTAAACAAATTAAAAAACAAAGAGGAAAACAGGCTGGATAACAATTCAGCCGGTAAACATTAAACAAGATACCAGGGGATAAATTTGCTTCCCCTGGTTATTTTAGTTTAGATCCGGAACAACTTAACCAGCTGCAGGCAAGGTTACAACGATCATCATCAAGAATAGTATGGTCAAATAACTTAACGAATAAATAAAGTTTTTATGGGCCCACTGCCAATTATCTTTTGCAGAAAAACCGCGAATACCCAAAATAAGCCAGCCAACGTTTAGAGCGGTGGCGATTACTATAAATGTTGTTCCAAGCGGCGCTAACAGAAATGGCAATGGTAATAAGCAGGCAATATACACAACCATTTGCCGTTTGGTAAAGTTAAATCCATGCACAACCGGAAGCATGGCAACCCCTGCTGCCTTATACTCATCATATTTTTTGATAGCGATCGAAAAAGTATGTGGAATTTGCCAAATAAATAAAATAAAAAACAAGACAATTGGTACGACATGATATGCCGGCTCGATTGCTGCCCAGCCAATTAAAGGCGTAACAGCCCCGGAAATACTTCCAATAATGGTATTTAACGTATATTTTCGTTTGGACCACATGGTATACAAAAAGACATACGTAAACCAGCCGATGAAAGCATAAATTGTTGCTTCAAGTGTTGTTAACAGCAAGATAACTAACCCAATTGCAGAAAGAGCAATTCCGAGTATCAGCACAGTTTTTAGTGAAATATGACCTGTTACTGTAGGCCGTTTTTTTGTCCGATCCATTACCGCATCGATATCGACATCATACCAGTTATTCAGGATAAGCGCCCCTGCCATCACAAAGGTACTGCCGACTATCGTAAGTACAAACAATTCCCAGTTCTCGGCAAAGGTTGAATTAGTAAAATGGAGAGCAAGCCAAAACCCCGTAAGAACAGGTAACACATTTGATATTAAAACAATCGCTTTAAATAGCTCTTTAAAATCAGCGATTAAGGAATTTGGTTTCGTTGCTACATGAGCATTTCCAATCTTCAATGAAGAAGGTGTATCCGCTTTGTTCATTTCGTTTCCTCCTAAAAGTGGAATCCACCCTAATAATAAGTGTTATTACTATTGTAACGGTTTTAGCAAAATTATTTAAGTCAAAAGAACTTGAAACAATAGTCATAATATATTTTACTTTACCAAAGGATGGAGTGACTCGCTCGGGTATGTTCGCTTTTCGTTTTTCCCTTCTTAGTTACAATCATCAAAACGCGAAGAAAGTCCTTTTACCGATTTGTGATTAGCGTTTCAATGCCGTAAAAATTATTAAAGAATAACACTTTTACGTGATCTTGGACGTCCATTGCTACATATGGTGGGGTATAAGGAGGTGAAAAGTGTTGAAGAAGGTTTTAACGGTACTATTTCCCTTTGTTATCTTATTGGCTGGATGCTTTAATGATGCGGTGCAGGATGATCTGCTAAATTATGTAAACAAAGAAATGAGCCCTGCATTCGAATTGGAAAATGTCGCTATATCTGCCTATGACAATGTGTCGGGTGCCAACTATTCAGATGATCAAACGATGTATGCTGCCCTAGTCGACGAAGTACTTCCAAATTACAATGAATTCATCAATGAGTTAAATTATGTACATGTAGAAACGGATGAATTAAGAAAAATCCACGAACTATACATTAAGGGGGCAGACACGCAATACAATGCATTTGTCAAAATTACACATGCATTGGAAAAACAGGATCCGAGCATGATTGAGGAGGCAAACGGGATGCTCGATGAAGCGAAAAAGCATATACGTGATTATAAGCATGAACTTAACAAATTGGCAGATGAGCATGATGTAGAGTTGAAGGACAATTAAGAAGCTTTTATAAGTAGCCCTCAGTTAATCCCTCTAATTTTCTCTGTTTAAAATAATTTACCAGGCAGCGGCCTATGTCTTGGGATCACGTAGTCATTACACCTATTGCGCGTTTACAGTTCGGATTATAAGCTCACAACATTTTACGAGGATTACTGCCCTAGTTCCCTCGTTTACACCAATCACTATATTGGATATGAATCCGGTTTTCCGGATTTTTATCCACTGTGTACAGCACAATGAGAAAAAACCATTCCAAAGGCTTCATCAAAAGATAGACAATGTCCGCGGACCATTGTGAATTGATATGTCTGCTGATTGGATAGCCATATGTTCGGTGCCAACGTATTTGAATATTTATATAACGTAGCACCTTTTTCATCCCAAGCTCGCAAACCATTTTTGCCAACTGGTACCTCCCAGCCATTGTTCCCGAAAACACCCTCATCAAAGTAACTGATCCAGATGATGTTTTGTTGTGTAACATACAGATCCTGAATTCCGTCACCGAGCAGGAATTGTCTTATTAAATTTCCTTTAGCATCAAAGATCCTCGCATTTAAATCATACTTATTACTGTTGTAAAAATAGGAGCGCGCTGAGGCTAATAGTATGTTACCATCTTCTATTGGCTGAATAAAGTGATAATCCCATTTCTGGTTAGATAGAGATATTTCCTGTATTTCATTTTGTGATTGAATAATAATCTTATAATGACGTTCTTCTTCAGTTTGAATCTGTGGAAACATATCATCCACATAATCCGGTATTCTATCGACGGCAAGAACGCATACCTCTCCCTGTGAGCCAATCGAGATATTAACAATAACATATCCTTCCAACCTATCTTTAAAACCGTAATGGGAATTCAAAGTATATTCTTTTGTTACTTTCAACACGCTTCCCCACCTCTCTATTCAAAAATCTTACTTTCTTTTTTATACCTCATTTTTAATTAGAGAATTATAACATCCTTACATACATAAATAAAAATCATTAATGTTACTACTTTACCTGTGCATATCCTGAGCATTTAATGGCAATTTTTTAATACGTTTAAGATAAGCAGTAACATTTTTGTCATCATCATACGGATATATAAATCCAAAATGATCGGCAATAATGCTACTTTTCGAAATAGATCACTCATTATAAAAAGCGAGTCCCATATGCATTCATAATCTGCATTTGTGTATGTTTCGATAAATTCCCTCCATTCATCTTTTTCAAAAAAATCTTCAAAATACTTACCGTGTTTACCCGCGCTTCTTAAAAAATCTGTTTTAATACCTATATTCCATTCAATCATGCGGATTAGCACATTACGATTAATTTGTTCATGCAGTGTTCAAAATTAAATCCATCATTTCCTTTTCATTCCGCATAGATTCATTTCCTCCCTCCAATTCTCAAAACCTGCTTCCGTTAGTTACTAACCATCAAATTTATTGGCTTCTTCACCAGCAATTTTCCATTTTACGTTAATAAATGTTAACTATTTAAGGAAACGAAATAAACCCAAGACGGCACTCCATCTTGGAATTATTTCCAGTATTATAACGTTTCCCTCAGATTTTTTATCTCCTCTTTATTCAGGTGAGTTACTTTTGCAATAAATTCTATTGAAGCTCCTTCTTTTAGCATTTCAAGCGCAACTTCCTTAATCCCAAGTTCCTTTCCAATTTCTTTTCCAATCTTTTTCCCCTTCTCCTCATACGATATCGGAATCTCCAATATTTTATCTGCATCTTTCAACTGTTTAATCTCTTCCATTAATTCTTCCTCCTCTTCTTCATTCAATTTCAAATACGTTTCAAAAAATCCATAAATCAATCTTTGCTTAGCGGGGTTGATTTCCATTCTAGCTATCATTTTCAGAAATTCCATTTTTACATGAACTTTTTCTTCTTCCTTATACCCCATTTTGCTTAGTAATGCCGCAGCTACTGGATTATCCAATCTACTATAGTCGCGCCAATTCTTTTTGCGCAAATGCAGTGTCATGAAGTTAAAAGTTAGCACATGAAAGAAAGGAAATTCCATTGTATACGTATTCTCTTCCCATTTTCCATCATAGCTAAAAACGGCTATAGGGATAATTGGCTTTTTGTATTTGTTATACAAAAGACTAAAGTAATGAAACATCCGTTTATGAAAACCTGTCTCAACATAACTCTGTGGTTCGACATGAACAATAATGACTGTCTCCGCACCCTTCAGTTTAGTCTCCATAATAATGTCCAGTCTTCGAGTCTTTCCTTCGATTAAATCGGTATATACTTCTTCGGAGAGTGGCTTGATGGCTTGAAAATTTACGTAGTGGTGGACTTCCGGAAAAAAGGCCTCCAGAAATTCTTCAAAAAATGTGTTGATTAATTGCTTGAATAGTTGATCATGCTTGGTATAGCTAGGTGTGCTTTCTTTTACTAATGTAGCTACTGTCATTATAACACGTCCTTTATGGGGGTATGAAGTGGAAGTGACCGAGGTGTTTAACTACCTTCAGTATATCAAAAAGTATAATAAGAACAAGCGTTTCCGGATTTTTTGACCGTTTCCCAGTTATATTCAATTTCAATTTTGATTACGCAACAGGATTGGCCAACGGATAGACTCAATATGTGCTTTTTGCCTGACTTTTGAGCATACTCCGGTAAATATTACGCGTAGGAAACATCAAAGGAATCGGAACCTGGCTAATGAACACCTTGTTCCCGGTCCCAAGCCCCCATTTGTTTACGAATATGGACAATTTGCCCAATGTGATATGCATTGTGAAGCGTGAGATGGGCAATTTCCGAAGACCAATCATTCATTTTTTCATCGTTACAATTATTAATTGAACTTCTCCAATCGGTCATTATCTTGTCAATTAATTTTATAGTTGATTGCCAGCTTATTTCACCATTATTATAAAACGTGGAATCATTGGAATTTACTCCCTTAGCGTTAGGAATCCCATTGAAGCGATTTAAATATCGTTGATTGTAAAAGGCTAAATGATTAACGATTTCCCATATCGAATTTGTGGACTCATTGTCTTTCCATGATGCCTGTTCCTCGGATATGCCATCGATTGCATTCCTTAACGACACAAACCAAGTATTTTGATCGTGGCAAGCTGTTAATTGCTGAATAAAGACATATTTAATTTCCATTTGTCTCCTCCTTAAAATTTTTCGTTTTTAAATCTTTCTAACATCCAATTTTATAAACGACTAACCTCGGGAACACCAAATCTGCCTTACCAAGGATTTTCCATTTTTAAATATGGTTCCCTCCCTGCACTTGATTAATTTGTTCTCACATCATCTACGTTTGATTTAAAAATTGGTTTCAGAAAAGATACAAAACTGTTCCTGGTTTTCTTTGACATTTTCAAATAATGCCTTTATAATAAGCCTTATAATTTAAGATTTAACGAGGAGGATTATTGTAAATATGTATTCAGTCAGATTGCGTTTCGTAACTTTGAACCCGTAACTAAATACGTTCAAAGGCTCTGTTTGTGTATGCAGAGTAAATGGGAGCAGTCTGTCCTTTTTTAATAATCTTCATTTCGTATAATAAATATGGTATGTGGAAAGGCGGATCATTCTGTCTTTCTTTTTATTTATATTTCATTTTCTTTTTTTGCCTAGAATAAAAAGAGTTTATATGGAGGCAGTTACCTTGGTTAACCCTTAATTGAATATGGTGGGCTATCCCCTTTTACTTTGAATCACTGGCAGATGCCTGTGATTTTTTTATTTTCGAAAGGAAGGGATAGCATGACCAAAAAAATTCATAAGTATAGCGGGAAAAAATTAAGCCGTGGGGAGCCTCCCAATTTTTCGGGGCAGCATTTGATGCATAACAAAAAGTTGCTTCACGAAATTATAAATCGAGCAAATATTAGCAAAACAGATACAGTGTTAGAATTAGGTGCCGGCAAAGGTGCTTTAACAACCATATTGAATCAAAAGGCTGGAAAAGTATTGGCAGTTGAATACGATGCCAAGTTTATCGATATTCTGAAACAAAAAACAGCACAAAGTTCAAATACAAAAATCATCCATCAGGATATTATGAAATTACATTTGCCAAATGAAAAGTTTGTTGTCGTTTCCAATATTCCTTACGCCATTACAACTCCTATTATGAGACTGCTGCTTGATCGCCCTTCAAGCGGCTTTCAAAGAGGGATTATTGTCCTGGAAAAAGGGGCAGCAAAAAGATTTACATCAGGGACAATAAAAAACGCTTATGTTTTAGCTTGGAGGATGCAGTTTGACATAAACTATGTTAAAGAAATTTCCAGAAAAAATTTCTCGCCACCACCAAAAGTAGATTCAGCAATAATATCGATTAGCAGAAAAACAAAACCAGTGATACCAAATAAGCACCATACCGCTTTCCGAGGACTTGCAGAATTCGCACTTAGAGAACCAAAAGCAACGATAGATACAGCATTAAGAGGTATATTTACGCCACCTCAGATAAAGCATTTGAAAAGAAACACGAAATTGAAGACCGACACTTTAATTGCTTCATTAACAGAATCTCAATGGGGCATTGTCTTTGAAACGATGATGCAGCATGTTCCAAAACCGCTATGGCCAAGAATTAGAAAGAAAAAACCGGGTCGTTTTCGATAACGTCAAGATGGCGGATTCGTCCGTGCACTGATTTTGCCCTTCCCATCCTGCTTTTAAGAATTCTAAGGGGTGAGAGGGGCAATCTAAATTGCTTCTATAAATCTTAAACACGATTTAAATGTGTATCATTAAAGACGGTCGGATACTTTAACCCATATCCAAACATCCTGTCCATTCCAATATGAGCGGTCAAGATCAACCCAATTGCTAAGATCGTTTGGTTTGATCCTATTAGTCCAATGAGAATAGTGCCAGCTGATAAACTGTATGTATGAAATATGTTGTAAATAATGGCACCAGCTTTGTTATTAAGCGCATATCCAAGCATTGAAATATCCGGTGCTAACAGGAAGACAAAAAACCATAACCAACTAAATTGGTTGTATCCGTAAAAATATAGACTTAACACCAAGATAGCAAACCCCTCTAAGTGTAATAAAATTTTATTCAACTTTCCCCACTCCCTTTATCTTAATTCAATAGAATCAGCGTCGTGAAAATTTCCATAACTTGCCTAAGCATCCTCTTCTTTTTTGTTTAACCAATTCAGCGCCCGTTGTTCCAACGCTTGGACAAACGCCTTTTTTGCTTTACTGTAAAAGCTTGTATCATTATAACGTTTAGCTAGTTCCTCTTTAAGCCGTCCATACCGCTCGGCTTCTTCAGGATGGCTTCGCAAATAATCTCGGAATACCAAATGCCGCTTTATTTGCGGATTATCGAATTGATACACATGAATATGATGGGTTCTGTTCTCCCCTCCCTTTCGAAACAACCTTCTTCCCTGTATCCCCCATTCACCAGCGACATCGTATCCAAGTGACCGCATGCGCTCGTTGAATGCATCAATTTTCCGGATATCTTGAACAAGCATCATCATATCAATAACCGGTCGGCCATCCTGGATATCGAAGAATAGATAACTGAATTGCGAACCCTAAACGATTTTCTTCTCTCCTACGCTTAGATATGATTTCTAAATCCAGTTTAGAAAATGTGTAGTAGGTTCCCATTATCCACTCATCTTCAGGAACCTGCATAAGACTCTGCCTTTGGTTTGTTGTGAGTAATTCCCTTCCTCTTGCTATTGTCATGTTATCAGCTCTTTTCAATAAAAATTTTATTTACTCAATTATATCAATAGATTCTACTCTATTGGAACAAACGTAAATGAGTGGTAAAATGAGGTTTCCACATGTCCCATGTGACTTGTTTCAAAATAGGAATGGAAATTATGAGAAGAATCGGTTATGTAAGGGTCAGTTCGGTTGATCAGAATCCTGCAAGACAATACAAGCAACTCGAAGAAATAGGAATGGATATCATATTTGAAGAAAAGTTATCCGGAGCTACACAACGCCGACCAGAGCTACAAAAAATGTTAGATGAACTACAGGCAGATGATACGATTTTTGTTACAGACCTTACCCGGATTACCCGGAGCACAAGAGATTTATTTGAATTGGTCGATGACATCAAGCAAAAGAAGGCAAATTGAAGTCCTTGAAAGATACCTGGTTAGATTTATCCGAAGACATCCCTATAGTGAGTTTTTAATGACCGTCATGGGAGGCGTTAATCAATTAGAACGTGATCTTATTCGAATGCGTCAGCGTGAAGGAATAGGACTTGCCAAAAAAGAGGGGAAATATCGGGGGCGGGTAAAAAAATATCCTTCGAAACATGAAGGCATTAACTATGCAGTGGAACTTTACAGAGAGAGAAATATGACTGTTAAAAAAATTTGTAAAATCACAAATGTGTCAAGATCGGCTTTGTACAGAAAATTGGCAGAAAGGAAGTAAAGAAGCTAACCACATTAAAAAGTAAATATTTCCCATAGTGGCCCTTCAATCCTCGAATCGTTTCCGTACCCCCACCATAGGTGAAACATTAATCTGTGATATATTAATGAGGAGTAATTCTTTGTTACCTCAAATTATTTTATTTACAACAGTCAAATTTGCGACACTAGGAGGCTGGCTCGATGAAGATAAACATATTTATTGTTGAAGATGATGATGCTTTGTTTGCTGCGTTGAAGAAAGGTCTAGAGGCTTGGTCGTTCCGGGTCACGAGACCAGATGATTTTGAAGGTGTGATGCGTTCATTTCTTGAACAACAGCCTCAGCTCGTCATCATGGATGTCATACTCCCGAAATTTGACGGTTTTCATTGGTCTCGCGAGATTCGCGCTGTATCCAAAGTACCCATTGTTTTCCTTTCCTCCCGCGATCACCCAATGGATATGGTCATGGCGCTGAACATGGGGGCGGATGACTTCATCCAGAAGCCGTTTCATACAGACGTGCTTTATGCCAAAATTCAAGCCATTCTCCGGAGGACATATGCTTATGGCGAAGAGCAATCGAATTTTCTTGAATGGAACGGCGCCTTGATTGATTTGAATCGAGGTGTAATTCGAAACGCTGGGAAAGAAGTGGATTTAACAAAAAACGAATTTTTTATACTGATCACGCTCGTGAGATCGAACAATGTCATTATCTCGCGCCATGACTTGATGCGAAAGCTGTGGGAGGACGAGCAGTTCGTGAACGACAATACCCTCACGGCGAATATAACCCGTTTGCGGCAGAAGCTGGAGACAATCGATTTGGCAGACGCTATTGTGACAAAAAAAGGGCTTGGTTATATGGCCATCACTTTATAGAGATTATGAACATGTACTGATAGGGGGAACCGTGCCATGTTTATCCGTTACGTTGATGCAAGGAAAAGCTGGATTTTACTGTTTGCCGGCTTGCTCGGCTTAGCCAATGCTCTGATCCTGCTTGATCAAGGCATCCAGGTCACATCTACTTCTCTCCTTTATTTTAACGCCTTATTTATTCTGTCCTTTCTCCTGTTTTTTATATGGCGCTTCAAAAGAGAGACAAAATATGTCGCCGCGTTGGCTGCTCTGCAGGAAGACATGGCCTTAGACTGGATCGAGACACTTCCTGAGCCTGGGGACGGCCTAGATCAGATGACCAACGACATCTTACGGGAGGCCTCCCTTCAGTTCAAACGAAAGCTTTCTGACTATAAAGAAACTCAACTGATCGAGAATGAATTCACGGCCTCATGGATCCATGAGGTGAAGACTCCTCTCACCGCCATGAAGCTAATCCTGGACGCCCGGCCAAGTGATCCCGAAATACGTAAAATTGAAGCGGAATGGTTGCGGGTGTATTTGTTGGTCGACCGTCAGCTGCATATGACACGTCTGCCCGCGATCGAATCAGACTATGTTCTTGAATTGGCCTCCATACAGCGCCTTGCCGCGGAAGAAGTACGGGAGCTGGCGCCATGGTGTATGGAAAAAAATCTGGCGGTCAGTATCGAAGGAACGGATGTAAAGGCCATTACAGACCGAAAATGGTGCCGCTTCATCCTTCGGCAACTGTTGACGAATGCCGTGAAATATAATCCTGCGAATACGGCACTTATTATCGTGACGGATGTAACGGAGACAGGCCAAGTCTTTTTGGATGTCATCGATGAAGGACCGGGAATACAGCCGCACGAATTGCCGCGTATCTTTGACAAAGGCTTCACGGGCGAAAACGGCAGGATTCAAAACGCAGCGACCGGACTTGGGCTCTATCTTGCAAAAACCGTTGCAGATAAATTAGGAATTACCCTCAAAGCGCAACCCGGTCAAACGAAAGGTACGGTGATGCGAATGATCTTTGTCGATCCCAACGCATTCGAAGCTGTCCGAAGAGGGGCGGGCGAGTAATATCCAGCTATGAAGCAGTCAGGATTGCTCCTGGCTGTTTTTTGGTGTGGAATAGTGAACCTGACAATATTGTCACGTTGTCTTGCCAGATTGTCATGTAAAACGTACGACAAGCGGAAAATCCAACCGTATAATAAAGCTATCATCAAGCAACAATTATGATTTGGAGGTACGTTATGGATCAGTTGAATGTAGGAGAAACCGTTTTACAAGCACGAAATGTCCACAAAACATTTGGTACCAAAGGAAATGCACAGCATGTATTAAAAGGAATAGATTTACGCGTCACCCGCAGTGAATTTGTCGGCATTATGGGACCTTCCGGCTCAGGCAAGACGACATTGCTTAACGTCTTAGCCACGATTGATCATACTACGGACGGAACGGTTTTAATCGATGACGCAGATATCTCCAAGCTGAGTAATACCGCGCTTTCCGCCTTTCGGCGCAACAAGCTGGGATTCATCTTCCAGGATTACAATCTACTGGACACGTTGACAGTAAAGGAAAATATACTGCTGCCCATCTCCCTTAGCAAAATGAGCAAGCGGAAAGCGGAAAGCGAGTTCACAGCCATCGCCGATGTGCTTGACATTAAAGCACTGTCGCACAAATATCCGCATGAAATATCAGGAGGCCAGAAACAACGGACAGCTGCCGGGCGTGCTCTGATCCACCAGCCTTCGATCGTGTTTGCGGACGAACCGACCGGTGCACTGGATTCCAAATCCGCTTCCTCGTTACTGGACGTGATGGAGAAGGTCAATCAGCAGCGAGGCGTTACCGTTGTCATGGTGACCCATGATCCGGTAGCCTCCAGCTATTGCAGCCGTGTTGTGTTTTTAAGAGACGGGAAGATTTATTCCGAGCTGTACCGCGGCGATAAAACAAGACATGCCTTCTTTAATGAAATTATGGACGTGCAAGCTGTACTGGGGGGCGACCATGTTGACGGTTTTTAAATTAGCGCTTCGCAGCATGCGGCAAAATGTGAAGCATTATTATTTGTACTTCTTTGCACTGATCTTTAGTATGAGCCTGTATTTTGTCTTCACCTCACTACAGCACGATCAGGCTGTTCAGAATATGACACATCCGAGCGTTGACTTCTCTGCCGGGTTTCAAATTGCGGGAGTCATGCTGATTGTGATCGTTGGGATCTTTACCGTCTCGGCCAACGGCATTTTCTTGCGTCGGCGCAGTCGAGAAATCGGACTATATCAGCTGATTGGTCTTTCCAAAGGCTGGGTAGCCCGATATCTAATGATCGAGAATATACTGCTTGGCTTAGGTGCACTACTTGCTGCGATCATTTGCGGCGCGTTGATTTCAAGGCTGTTCGTCCTGATTTTGTTGAATCTGCTCGGCTTAGAAGGGATTGTCGACATCAGCTTCTCCGTACCAGCGGCTTTTAAAACGTTGATGGTCTATCTTCTCATCATCGTCATCACTTCCATTCAGATGATGCTGAAGGTTTATCGCAGCACCCTTCTGAATCTGTTTCAAGCTGACAAGCGGCCTGACCTCACTAAGCCGCCCAAAGCGGTGGCATCTGCTATTTTCGCCCTGCTCGGTCTGGCGCTGATTGGATACGGCTATGAATTATCGGGTCATATCAATGAACAGTTATTCCTCAACGCACTATTGGTGCTCGGATCCATCGTTGCAGGGACTTACTTATTGTTTCGCGTTACGATCAGATGGTGCTTTTACCGATTCCGCAAACGTAAAGATGGACACCTGGGCTTAACAAACAGCCTGTCGATGGCTCCGCTGATGCACCATATGAAAGCAAATGCCAACTCTCTTACCTTGATTACGGTGTTGTCGGCCATGGCCATCACGCTGATTTCCATGGCTTACTCCTTCTACTACTCCGTAGAGCAAGAGACCCGCCGCGATCTCCCTTATGATTTTATGTTTGAAAACGAGCCGCAGGAGGCGCTGTCGTTCAAGATGGAGTTGGAGAAGGAAGGCATCGATGTTAATCACCACGTCGTTCAAGCGGTTCTGACGATGGGCATCATCCTTGATCCGAATGACGAATCCCGCAAGGTTGAAGAAAGTTTGTTATGGCTTCCGGCCGAACAGCTTAAACAAACAGGCGCAGACCTCAACGTGCCGCCAGATGGCGAAGCCATTTTGTACAATGCTGGGGCCTCACTTGCCGGAGACTTAGATGAGCAGTCGAAGCGATATCCAACAGAAATAAAGCTGGAGCAGCATGGACAGACCGTTATGTATACATTGAGGACATTGATGGAAAGGAACATCATGAATTTAAATGCTCCCGGCAAGCAGCTGCTAGTGTCAGAGGCGACGATGGACAAAATCGCAGAACAAATGGCCGGTACGCCCGGTTATAAAAAAATTCGCTTTGATACGTTTCAAGTTCCGAACAAGGAAGAGCTCGCCATAGCTTCCTCTCTATACAACGCAAAATACGTCAGTGACGAACGATTAACGTATGATTTCTATACGCAGTACAAAGAAGTGCTGCAGACGACAGGCTTGCTCATTTTCATCGCAGCTTTCCTTGGACTTATCTTTTTGATCTCAACCGGCAGCATCTTGTACTTCAAGCAAATGACCGAAGCCGAGCAGGAAAAGCAAAGCTTTAAGACGTTGCGTCAGCTCGGATTTGACGTGGATATGATCATGAAAGGCATTATACGAAAGCAGGCCATCGTGTTCCTTCTCCCTCTATCGATCGGTATGCTGCATTCGATCTTTGCTATCAAGGCGGCTTCATTTATGATCCGGTCGGACACCACGTTTCCGGCATCCATCGCCATGGCGATTTACACGGTTATCTATTTTGTATTCGCTCTGTTTACCATAGGCTACTACCGCAACATTGTAAAAAACGCTATGTCATAACCATCACTTAAAGGGGGGTAAGCTATATGGGGTACCGCCAACATTTCGGACACTTTGTACGCTAAGCATATTTCCAACCTAAGAAAAGCGCAAGCGCCCGTTTAGCAACGTACAAACTGGAGCACTCCGCAATGAGATAAAGGAAACACGGTGAGCTGGAAGCGAACCGATGTTGACTTATCGTAGTGAAGGAGTGTGAAGTTTGCTAGTTGCTGGGCGCTGGAGCTGGACATGGCCAACTCTGACGCTATCAGAATAGAGCCTAAATTTTTATACTTTCTTTACCTATAAAAAAATCGATTCCTTATCGTACAGGGAATCGATTTTTTTGTTTTACAATCGCGCTCGTTGAATAGAGCTTGCTTAAAAAAACTGAACTAAAACATTTCCTCTTTACATTGACATCGTGTCATACTTTATATTGTTGGAAAGGAGGGGTTTATAATGAAGATCACTTGGAAAAGGTAAATTAGATACTAATAAAATAATAATAAGGATTGGTTTCACTTGAGTGTTAAAAGTTTATTAACACCCGAACAAAAAAAGACATTTTAGGCCTAAATAATTTATCTGAATTTGACTTCACAACTTATTATAGCCTTTCAGACTTTGATATTGATGTTATAAATAAACATAGACGAGATCATAATCGACTGGGGTTTGCTATCCAATTATGTATTTTAAGACACCCAGGATGCACTTTAAATAATATGCTAGAAATCCCTGAGAACCTCATTTCATATGTAGCTAAACAAATAACTCATATCATCAAAGAAGATTAAATTTCGGCTGGATTATTATTTTTTCTGTGTTAAATGTTGTAGGCTATATGATGTTTAGATTGGTTGGGGAAAGTAAAAGTCGAGTTGAATATATTAGTTAAGTATCTGTTGTGCTAACCAGTGCGTTAGCTTAAGAACCTTGATTTGACTATACCGCAAATGGGCGCGATTGTTGCATAAACCCGATCTAAAAACCGATTTCCGACGTTTGTAAGGAAATCGGTTTTTCACGCTATAATTTGCTTAACGTTGTAAATCCGCATTTATCTGATGCTACCCCATCTTGGGACTATTTCTATCTTGCTATAGTATTTTCCTCAGATATTCAATTTCCTTTTTATCTAAGTGAGTTACCTTTGCAATAAATTCAATTGATGCCCCTTCTTTTAACATTTCAAGCGCGACTTCTTTTTCCTTCTTCTCTTCCTTCTTTTTTCCCCTTTTCCTCATACGAGATCGGAATCTCCAAAACCTTATCAGCCTCATCAAGCTGTTTAATCTCTTCCATCAGCTCTTCCTCCTCTTCTTCATTCAATTTCAGATACTTAAGGAAAAAAAGCTTCCAAAAACTCTTCAAAAAATGTGGTGATTAATTGCTTGAATAGTTGATCGTGCATAGTGTAGACAGTAGTGCTTTCTTTTACTAATGTCGCTACTGACACGTTAGCACATCCTTTACGGGGAAATGGAGAGAAAGGAATTAACTGGGGTGTTTGATCTACATATATTATAACAAAAAAGCCTATTAGAACCAGTGTTTTCATAAAATAAATTTCTCAATGGATCCGTAAAACAAACATATTCTCCGATGAGGAATCGAAAACCCGAACACCCCAAACCTAATGGCTATACTTCCGCTGTCCTGTCCGCCTTCTATTCATTATTTTAAACATTAATTTTACTGCTGGCGGTATTGCGAAATAAATAAAAAGGGTACGAAACAGCTGATAACCGGAGACAATTGACAAATCTGCGTGAATCTCATGTGCGATAATTCCCATCTGGTCCATGCCACCTGGAGCCATACTCAACAGTGACGTTGCATTGGATATCGGATAAAGTTTTGTGAGGACCATACTTAAGATAACACCACCAATTACAAGCATAACCCCACTCGCAATTGCCAAGCCTATTGTTCTCATTTTATTTTGCAGCTGATTTATGTTAAGCATTGATCCTACATGAGTGCCAATCATCAACTGCGCTGCATCGACAACAATCGGTGGAAGCTTTGGGCCTTCCACACCGGATAATTGCAGCAATGTTGTTCCGATAAGGGGACCTAATAGAAATGCTGTCGGAAAATTTATTTTAGATCCGACAAGAGCAAATACGATACACACCAATGCGAAAATAATAATATTGGGAAATAGCCCAGCCCAATTCGCTGGAACTGTGGCGGAAACTGGAGCATTTACAGTTGCCTCTCCCTGTTGAAATATCGGAATCATAACAAGTAATGGCATCATAATAACGATAATCATTAGACGGATGACTTGGGTAACAGTAACTACAGCCAAGTTGATTCCCTTCGTCTCTTCTGCCAGCATAATTACTTGTGTAAGCCCGCCAGGAATACTGCTTAACAGCGAGGTACTGTAATCACTGCCGGAAAACCTGGAGATAACAAAGGCAATCCCCGAACATAATAGCATTAACAATAAAGTCATGAGTAACATGGTCGGTAATTGAAGTGCCATTTGCTTTAGTGCGGTGGAAGTCATGGATAGGCCAATGGTGTAACCAACAATAATCATGCCCGTGTTACGAATGGAGCTCGGCCATACGTAAACACGATTCATTACATTTGTACCGATGACTACTGCAACCATTGGTCCAAGTAACCATGGAACCGGGACATGGAGCAGTGTAAACAGCACACCTCCAATGACGGCGGTAATAAGTGTTAAGATAAATTGAGTGAAGAGATGTGGTGCGTTCGCCTTCATGTTCATAGTCCTTCTTTAGCTGGTAAAATTTTAAGGGTTCGTTAAAAACTCCAATGTCTCCATTCTACTGTTAGGTGTATAGCAGCACAAGAAATTTGACCAGGCTTTGATCCCCAATAACATAAAAAAAGCACCCAATTCCTACGAATAAGATACACACAGGATTGGGTACAGTACAAAAAAGAATTTCAATATAATTTATGCTAACAGTCTTCAATGATCACAATTAATCCCCTAATAATGATTACAATCCAATTTGTTATTTAATGTAACCAATTGGGTTTTTAGTTCCGCAATAGCTTTTTTCCTGACAGAAATTCAATATCATCGATGAGCAAAACATCAGCCTGACAATATTTTTCCCCGGAACTCCTTTACATTATTTTTTTCAATACTGCCGAGGTGATCTTGTAAAATTGTTCCCCGGTTAAAAATATTACCTTCCTACACCGATCTTGTTTAAGCGCTTCACTACCAATCGCCTGAATTAAATGGGTTTTACCTGTCCCGGTTGGCCCATAGAGAAAGAGCGGATTATACGCTTCTCCAATAGATGAATACCACCGTATCGGCTGCCGTATAGGCAAAACGATTGGCTTTACCAACTACAAAATTATTAAACGTTTTGTTTTCTATCAAATTTGCTCTCCTGAATTTCATTACTGGGTTGTGAAACCGATGAATAATTCTTCTTTAGTATATAAAAGAGCTTTTCTTTTTCAGTTGCATTTAATGCATTAATCCGTGATAGAATAGCATTTATTTTACTCTCAGAATTAGGAACAGCTTCTTCTCTTCCTCCTAGAATATACACGATTTCCGGATTTTCGCTGGTGACCTCGTAAATTGCCTCCCTCATTAAGGACAAATATTTCATTTCCAGCCAATCCCTGGCAAATTCGTTCTGTGCAATTATAAACCAGCTTCCCTCTTCTCTTTTTGTCTTACATGGCTTAAACCAAGTTTCAAAGGTAGGCTCGCTTACCCGTTGATGTATGAATTCCAGAATTTCTTTCCACGTATTTTCCATCCAATCACCCCTTTTCAGATTATGGCTTTATGACTTTAAATGTACCGATCTCGTTTAAATAATACCCTTCCATTAGCTAAACAGCTTTTAGAATTGGCTTCACATACATTTTTGGTTTTTATGCTAATAGTTTGTTATTTACGCACTCTGTATTTACAATGAACATAATCTCTTTTAGGTGGTGCGGATACAATGCAAAAATTAACGTTTGAATCATCATGGGAAAAAGCGTTATCAGTGAAAGATCGTAATAGAATTGAACAGGTATTTTCCGAAACAATAATCCCTAAAAATACACCTGCTCACTTTACACTGTTATGGCAAGCGTTGAATTACAAAAAAGAATTACTTGTGACGGCCCTCGTTCATAACAGCAGCCAGCAAATCTTTTCTTTTCATCATACGGATCTGAAATATATCGAATACGGAAAAACAGTTGCGGAATATTCATTTACACTTCCTACATTAATAATTAAACCAAATACCAGCATGCCTTGGACGTTCATTTTTCCGACTGATGGTTTGTATGAGGGGATAAAGTTCACAAACGGTAATTTGGTTATAGCAGATAGTGTTATATGAAATGAAAAAGCAAAACTTAGAATCTGGAGGCTTTTGGTAACTATTTTTGAATGCGAAAACCCTTCAGATAAAATCAACTTCCAAAATAGCTATTTTCTGTAATGGCATTGCAATGAATTTTAATATTTTCATCAATAAAGCCTCTTTTTCTCGCGGATAGCAGTGTATGATACATATTTTCCCGGCCGACAACATTGTCCGTATGCAGATAAATCTTATCCGCTCTCAAACCATGTTCGTTTTTATAATAGAATTTCCCTACCAAATATTTTAACATAATAATTTATTTAACGACGCTAAAATTCACGATAAGCTAACTATTACTATACTTTTTTGTTATACTAATATTATAAAAACTTTTCAGGGAGATATATATATGAAAAAATTAATTCTTAATTGGAACCAGATAAGTCTAGTAAAACGAATACTCGTTGGTTTGATTATTGGTATTATCTTAGCCTTAACAATCCCTGCTAACGTAAAGTGGATTTCGATTTTCGGCACTTTATTCGTAGATGCATTAAAGGCTGTTGCACCAATTTTAGTCTTGCTCTTAGTTATGCATGCCATCTCTAAGCCTAGAAGTGGTCATCCAACAAATATGAAATCAATTCTTATTCTTTATCTGGTAGGTACATTTCTGGCAGGGCTAGTAGGAGTTGTTGCAAGCTTTATATTTCCGGTTAGCTTATCTCTTACAACAGGCTCAGAAGATCTTAATCCTCCTGGAGGTATTTTAGAAGTATTTAATTCCTTACTGCATAACATTGTGGACAACCCAGTAAATGCTCTATTAAATGCCAACTATATTGGCATACTAACTTGGGCTATACTTATTGGTATTGCGTTAAGAAATGCTTCTGTCACTACAAAAGACGCGCTTGCCAATTTTTCGGATGCCATATCACAATTAGTAAAATGGATAATAAATTTGGCTCCGATCGGAATCATGGGGCTGGTTTTTGATGCAATTGTGACAAGTGGACTATCGGCTTTGCTTGACTATGGAAAGTTACTTTTTATTCTACTCGGTTGTATGTTTTTTGTAGCTTTGGTTGTTAATCCAATTATCGTATTCATATGTATTCGCAAAAATCCCTACCCACTTGTCTTTACATGCCTAAAGGATAGTGGCCTTACAGGGTTCTTTACTCGTAGCTCAGCCGCAAATATTCCAGTAAATATGAACCTTTGTAAAAAATTGAACTTGGATCAGAATACATATTCGATATCTATTCCATTAGGTGCTACCATCAATATGGCTGGTGCTGCCGTAACTATTTCTGTATTAACCCTTGCTGCAGTTCACACGCTAGGGATTCCAGTGGATTTTGGTACTGCGCTTATTCTGACCGTCTTATCAGCTATTTCGGCAGCTGGTGCTTCAGGTGTGGCTGGTGGGTCGCTCTTGCTCATTCCCCTTGCGTGTAGCTTATTTGGAATTTCAAATGACATTGCTATGCAGGTTGTTGGTGTTGGTTTCATCATTGGTGTGTTACAGGACTCTTGTGAAACTGGACTTAATTCATCCACCGACGTACTTTTTACAGCAACAGCTGAATATGCTAAAAGGCGTAAAGAAGGCAAGGAAATTATTAATACGTAGAAAAAAAGATGTATTGTACGAAATGATTAACAAATAAAAGGCTCAGATAAACGTTTTGCTTTAGCCAAGACTGCCGAAGCTATTAGTAAAGGTGACCAATCCATTGTTGCAAAAAAGTTTCAAGGTAGCCGGGATACCATATGAAAAGACTGCTGCGAGATGGAAGCCAGCATAGTTATTAAGAACAATTTTTCTGCCTTGTGACGTAAGTGTCAAACATTACAATCACCAAAAATCCCCCTCACCAATACAGGCAAGGGGGATAGCATTTTCATAATAATTCATTTCATTTTTCCGGTTGATTCAATTTCCTGGCGAATTGCTTCCAGCATACTTCTTTCATCTACCACTAGCTTAGTTCTCCAGAAAATATTTATTTGTTGGTTTCAGTTTGTCATCGAGTTCGTAAATTAGCGGGATGCCAGTAGGGATCTCAACGTTGACGATGTCTTCATCCGACAAGTTTTCCAAATGCTTGACGAGCGCGCGAATGCTGTTGCCGTGTGCAGCGATGATGACATACTTGCCCTGCTTGATCTGTGGTGCGATCGTGTCCATCCAATATGGTGTCACGCGTTCCAGCGTCATTTTCAGATTCTCACCAGACGGGATCGCTTTTTGATCCAGAAGCTGATAACGTCTCTCTTTTTTCGCTTGACGTTCATCGTCTTCTTCCAAAAGTGGTGGAAGTACATCATAGCTTCTGCGCCACTGATGTACCTGCTCTTCCCCGTATTTTTCGGCTGTTTCCGCTTTGTTCAACCTTTGCAGCGCACCATAATGTCGTTCATTCAAGCGCCAGCTCTTTTCGACTGGAATCCACAGCTGATTCGTTTCCTCGAGAATGTAGTACAATGTTTTCATTGCCCGTGTCAATACTGACGTGAAAGCTATATCGAATTTCAGCCCATACTTTTGCAATTTCCTGCCGGCCTCTTTCGCCTCCTCTATGCCTTTCTCTGTCAAATCGGCATCTTCCCAGCCGGTAAATATATTAGATTGATTAAAGACACTCTGGCCGTGTCTGACAATGGTTAGTTTCATGAGAAAACCTCCTCGTATTTAAAGTTTTTAGAAATTGATCTTCTTGCTCTTTGACCATTAAATAATGCTTCTCCGCTATCTAAATATGGAAGGAGTTGTTTAGATAGGAGATTTTATATAGAGTTGCGGTACGTATTTTCCCCATGTTACTTGGTGTATGAATTGATATGCTTTGAACATGATCGCCCCCCTTTATTCATGCACAGAACTGTATAGGATCATTGTTATTATGTCCGAAAAGCAAAATGTAGTTTATTTAGCATTGTCACAAGTATTTATTTACAGTTCCGCTTTCGACCCTTATACTGTAATACCTTATAAACTTTTATGACATCTGTATATCGCATCGGGCAATTCATAATCACGCCCAAATTTTCATCCACCTTTTATCCCCATACTTCTCCCAATGTAGCTCTAAATAAATTGTCCAGTTTTTTTGTAGGATCTTCATTTTTTACCGAGAGCGTTTTAATATGCGTTTCGATACGTCTTATTTCGTTTTCCAGAAAGTCATTAATCATATCGATTCGCGGTTCAAAATCCAATTCATCCCCTATTATCTTTCGTTTTAATAGACTTTCAATTTCGTTTTTTAATTTACCTTCTGGAATCATAGTCTGCAATAATTCATTAAAAAGGATTGGAGGAACTGTTTGATATTTTTCAATCCATTTACAAGCCATTACCGGGCGAAGCACATAGAAATATTTCTTGATTTTCACCTTTGATCCTTGCAGATACCCTCGATAATTATTTTTCGCCATATTTAAGTAGTGGTATAAACATGCATTTGGGTGGAAGCAGTCCAATTCCAATAATCGCAACTTATCAATAAATGCGTACTGCTGAAAATAAACAATACCACTTCTCATCCATTCTAAAAGTGGGGGATTACTTTTTCTCAGCAGCCGTAAAGCTTTTGTTATTTCCCAACCGCTTATATCCAGTAAATCGTTGATTGGAATTTCAATTACGTCTTCCTTGCGGGTCAATAGAAAGATACCACTGTGGCTGATGGATATAAATAAATCTTACATCAAAATCACTGTCCTTTGAAGGAAAACCCCAAGCCCGGCTACCAGATTCTACTGCGTATAAAACCTTTACTTGAAACCTTTCTTCAATTTCAATTAACTTACTTTGGATTGTTTCTTTCATTTGTACACACCACTTTCATGAATGGAGGAATAAATACACCTCCTCATTTTCAGACACCATTTGTACCTCGATGAATTGGCTGAATCTACATTGTTCGAAAAAAAAGACCTATATAGCGGGCTTTAGCAGGGAAGTGAATTGGACAGAGGCTGGAAGGTGATGGGACAGATTTCTCAGTCTGAACAGAACATAATTCTATGACAGTCGTCTGTTCCCTCGTCCCTTCACCCATCTGATACGGTCCTTGCAATCTCCATTTGGCATCGTTATTGTTCAAGCAGATGTCTGTATAAACCTCGTGATGTTAAAGTTGCCGGCGCTTATTGACCTCAGGATAAGCTAGCAGATGAAAGCACATAACTTACCAAAATATCCTGCTGTTCAAATCCGGCTTTGAAATAAATATGATTAGCAGAACGGTTTGTATTACTTACAGACAATTTAATTTCGGTTATACGTGGGTACGAAAATATTTCATCAATGATTTCTATTAACAATAATGTACCCAACCCTTTATTTTGAAAGGTTGGAGCTATGGCGATGTACTCTAAAGATGCTTCTGCACATTCCTTGTCTATTTCATAGTAGGCATACCCTTGTACTTGGCCATCTTCCGTTTTAAGAACCTTTAAAACATTTTCCTCACTTAAACGCGAATCAATTGTCTTTGCATCATAATATGTATTAGGGAACATATGACTATGCAATGATTCAAATGCTGCAAAATCAGCTTCACTATATCGTACACTTCTTTTACTCGATACACTCCGGGCACTCGCTTTTTGAATTTCCAAAATTAAATGCTCTCCTGTTTTTCTAGCCTGCAAACTTTCTGCAAAAGCTAATTGACTAGTATTCTCTTGATTGATAAAGAAATAGAATGTACGTATGTTAGGATATGCTTTGCGCAACTGTTCCCATAGTTGAGTTACCATAGAATCTGATTCCATTTTATTGAATGGACCCCACACCTCGGCAGTCTGTTCATCAATATCCACTCCAATTGCGGCGATTATTTCATTTGCTTCATTTCTCGCAATCATAAAAGCCAGTTCGCCGTTTTTTTCCAAAAAATCATCTTGTAACGTTTGATAAATTTCACCAGAGCTTTTACCACAATAACCTATATGTGATGATTTAATATTGTTCAAATCTGAAAGAAATTGTGCGAGCTCTTCAATGTCATTTGCTTTTTGTATATATGTATTCATGCGTTCACCTATCCTATTCGAAACCTGAGTTCATATCTTTGTATTTCCTAAGAAAATCCTAAACAGAAGTAATAACCTGCATAGCAGCATTAATTGTTGCTTTTATGTCTCCCTTTACTTCCAGGCCGTGATTCGCATCAGGTATAATAAGCCCCGAAACAAGTTCATTGTTAAGGGATCCAATTAATTCTTCACTAAAATCAGGATCTTCATTTCCTATAACATATAATGACGGTATCTCCGACTTCAATAGTGATTGAAATACTATCTCCTCTTTTAGCAGGGGTCAGCCATATCCCATATGTTTTGTGTTGATTTATAAATTCCTTTTCATTCCATTCACAGGCCATAGGAGTCGTTCCAATAGATTTACTCAGAACTTTTCCGTATATTACATTATTTAAAACAGTTTTAATAACGGATAAAACATCTTCATACATCCATTTATCCTGCTCTTGATTACTAAGATTTTTAAATTCAGCGTTATTTGCATAGTTATAATTGACATGAAGAACGTCAACGTTATTATTCATACATACGCTCGTGGAATAATGAAAAAGTGGGCGTTGCGTTGAGTACCCAAGTCCTGGCAGCATGACACAAATATTTTTATTTTCTTGTTTTCCACGAATCCATGTATAGTTAATGAGAGATTGATTCTTTCTGACCACTTCTTTTTCAATAAAGTTATACAAATCTATCCACCCCTCTTGGTTGATCACTTGGAAGTTGCGCAGGAAAAGAATTATGATATTCCCAACAAATCAATGTTGCACTATCTCTTCCCACGTTCTCATGTACGTATTTTAAAATGTGTTTTACGCTGCTCTCTAATTTACTATCATCAAACTGCATAAAAAATTCTTCGTATAAATTTGTTGCAACTTCATAGTACCTATCTCCACATTCCAAAATACCATCTGTCAGCATTAGTATTAGGTTATAGCCTGGCCTTAACTCCCTTATACCAGATGATTAACAAGGTACAGGTAAAGAAAACGTATTGACAGAACCAATCCATTCATAGAATTGGCGTTGATTCAGTGCATGCTGTCCTAACCTATGTAATTCTTCATGAAAAAGATAAGCCACACAATCTCCTACCGAAAACCACCAAAGATAATTCTCTTTTCTCATGCATATCAGACATGCGGTTTCACCTTGGACATTCTGGCATTCATTCATAAAATCACGTGATTGAAAGACTGATAATAAGTGATTTTCTATTGATTGGAAAACATTTTTCATAGGTATATGTATTATCTCTAAAATCCTGCTCCATTCCTTCTCAATGGTGCGAATAACCAAGTCAACACTTTCAGAACTATTATGACCATCTAATACCATAGAAAGCTCCCAGTCTTTACCTTGCCATACCAAAGCACCATCTTCATTCTTAAATGCACCTGCTTTCAGGTTACCCTCCATATCTTCCTATTAAGATTTGATCACATTTATCTATTTTTATTTCATTTACATAAGGACTTTCTCTCCCACTCCACTTAAATTTTTGACAGTTCTTATCAACTTCTATATTATTCCATTGGTTTTTCATTAGAAAGGCGTTGATGCTTTTAAGGATTTTATCGTGATGATCCGGTATGGTACCTGTGGCGAAACCATGCTCCAAATAGACTCCAAAAAGTTGCTTAGATTCCCGTATGTCGCTTCTTATCCGAGCTTCAAGTTCAGCTTTTTGGGCAGCCCGTTCCATTTGCTCCTTCCAAAAATCATTGAGCTCCCTGTCTCCAACAATACTGTATCCATCATACGCCAAATGCTTTCACCCCTTCCTGCCCTATCCGCTTTCATCAGCAGTTACACCCCGGGCTTTATTTGAAACCCAACCAATCTGCAAGCAATTGGTCTGTTTCTTCAAAGTCATTTCCCATTTTGTTCATGTTAAAGGCGATTTCAGCAGTATCTGATTTTCCCCTTTTTAACATAGTCAAAATTTCTTCGTATTCGCCAATATCGAATATAATTGGTACTCCATTTTCCATTTTTCCATATCCTTGAAAGATTTCTTCCACGTCTGCTCCTGTTAGCTTATCAAAATTACCTGAACCTACTAATCTTAAATATTTACTTTTGATGTCGGTGAGCGTCTGTATGTAATAATCATAAAAATTATCAAATGACTTCTCCGTATTTTTAATTAAGTCGGTGTTCTCTTCCAAGTCTTTAGCAAATGATTTGATAATTTCTGATTGGATTACAATACTAAAGCCATGAACGTCATTATTTTTCATTTCAAGCGGAGAACTCTTAAGTTGTATTCCGAGTTCAGCATCGTATAATACTCCAGGTTTTAAGTATCCATTTTCATCAAATAGCTCTTCAATAACATAGTTCTTACTGATTCCATGCGTCTCAAACCACCTAATCCCAATCTCAGATGGATCACTCATATAATACAAAGATCCGATTGGTTGTGTTCGGTAAGTACCAACTATATCATCGGGATATGTATAGGTAATGATTTGATCTTTGAAATCTCCATTTTTCACACGTTGTTGTTGCTTGTCAGTGAGAAGATTATAAACATCAGCAGCTGCAAATGTAATGGCATCTGCATCATGCTGAACAGCAAAGTATTCAGCTAACCCTCCACCAAGCGAATGCCCGACAAATGTAACATTATCTTTGCCGTACTCTTCAATGTATTTATCGACGATGGGAGCCGCTTTGGTAAATTGATTTTCAGTTAAGGTTCTAACATTGCCATCTTCATCTATTTCCGCAAGACCATTTGCAATCCTCATATCTTGAATCGGTGATCCAGTATATTTATCTGAATCATTTCCTGTATAGGATTGATTCCCTAGAAATATACCGAAAGCATCCGTTTCTAAGTCATTTACTAACTGCTCCATACCGCGGTCCTTTTGTGTTCCTTCAAAACTAATGACAACCTTGCCAGTGTCTTTATTTTGCAAAACATATCCTTTAAGGCCGGTTTCTTTATCTATAATTGGCTCCTCTACCTTCTCCCAGGTAATACGTTTTCCATTTATTACTACTGGAATATTTTTTAAATCTGCTTCGTAACTTTGTTCTGCAATTTTGACTGCTTCCCACCCCGTCAAACTTCCCATGGCGATTCACTCCATTATATTGTAAACTATATGTAAGAGGTGATTAAATTGAGAATAATCCGTCTACTTATTATTCTTACTGCTATTATACTATTAGGAGGATGCTTTGTGAATAAAGATAAAGACAATTATGATAAAGAAACCATTGATAAAGCAAAAGTAAAAGTGGAAAGCTTCATACGTAATAACTACCAGAACATAGAAACAGTTGAATTTAATGATGATGATTATACAAGTGGAATGGGTGGCCTAATGATACGGGGAACGGTCAATGGCGAAGCAGGTTTCTCGGCTAGTATAGACCCTAAAACCTTTCATGTAGGAAGCATGGGGGAAAAAACTGGGTTTCCCGAGGTAAAACCGGAGTGTGAAGAAGAAGTTTGTGATTATTAACTGGAGTGTTTAGATTGAAAAAAATTCATTTACTTTACACTCTTTTCTTTATAATTCTGTTAAGTGACTGCCTTCAGAATAATGGAGGTTATAATGAAAAGACAATTGATCACGCAAAAGTAAAGAAAGCTTCATATGCAATAACTACCAGAACATAGAAACAGTTGAATTTAACGACGATGATTATATAAGTGGAATGGGAGGATTAATGATACGAGGAACGGTCAATGGCGAAGCTGGTTTTTCAGCTACTATAGACCCTAAAAGTTTTCGAGTACCAAGCATGGGAGAAAAAACTGGTTTCCCTGAAAAAAAAGAAGAATGTAAGGATCACTTCTCTCCTTCCATCACAACCTATCATACCACCAAGTTCGCATGTCAAGTAACGCTCCCGGAATAGATCACTCAAAATTCCGCACTTGGTAGTTCCATTCAAAAAGAACAGACCGCCCGGGATCTGTTCTTCCACTCTTCTTTACAACCTGGTACTATTAACATTCACCGTATTAAACTTATTAGTCCGCTTTAGCCAATTCATAAATCGCCTGTGCGTATATTGCAGTAGCGCGTAATAAATCTTCTACAATGGCGTATTCATCTTTTTGATGCATGACATCTTCACGGCCGGGAAATAACGCACCAAAAGCAACCCCATGATCCAATGCACGAGCATACGTCCCGCCACCGATGGCCAGCAGTTCCGCTTTGTCTCCGGTTTGTTCTTCATATACCTTTTGCAATGTTTGAATGAGCGGGTCATCTTTTTTCACATAAGTTGGCTTGGAATCAGAGAAGTTTTCCAATTGAAGGCCGTTTTCTGCTAATTCTGCTTGTATTTTTGCTTTTCCCGCTTCGATATCAAACGTAACAGGATAACGCATATTCAATCCGATACGGCCACCCATTTCCGTGCTGTAATTCATGATACCGACATTTATTGTTAAATCACCTGAATCCTCATCTCGATAAGAAATAGCAAATGTCTCTCCGCGTGAACGGTTGTAAAACTGTGCAATACTGTCAATAAATTTCTTGCCTGATGCATCCAAATTCAGTGTTTGTAAAAATTGCGACATAAAAATACCAGCATTTTTTCCATTACGTGGTTCGGCACCGTGGGCACTCACTCCAGCCAATGTCAAAACCAGTTCATCTTCATTTACAGAAACATCTCCATCCAATTCGGAACCCTTTAGAAAATCTTGATATTTCTGTATCAAACCAGCAGCTTCATCCCACAATTTCACATGAACTTTTGCAAAATCCGGTACCATATTGTATCTTCGTCCAGACTGAAATGACAGCAAGACGAGTGCTACATTGGACTGTTCTAGCCGCGGCGGCTGCACGATATCGAAATCGGCAATGCCCTTTTCCGCATAGATAACCGGAAAATCAGCATCTGGTACAAAGCCGGTGCTTGGCATCTCTTCTTCTTGAAAGTAATGCGCGACACCTCGCCAATCGCTCTCTTCATCGGTTCCAATAATCAGGCGCACCCGCTTTCCGAGGGGAAGTCCTAATTCATTTACAATCTTCATGCCATAATAAGCAGCAACTGTCGGCCCTTTATCATCGCTGGAACCACGGGCATAGATTTTGCCATCCTTGATAACCGCGTTATACGGATCAACACTCCATCCATCACCCTCCGGAACAACATCGACATGGCCTAAAATACCAAGAAGCTCTTTCCCTGCTCCCATTTCCAAGTGTCCAGCCAGATTTCCAACGTTTTTTGTACGAAACCCGTCTTTCTCTCCTAAACCCAGCATGTATTGCAATGCATCTCTAACCCCTTGTCCAAGCGGTGCATCCGCTTGAGCATGTTCCTCATCCAGCACACTCTTAATTTGCAAAAGTCCTTGCAAATCCTTTAAAAATGAGTCTTTCCTTTTTAATACTTCATCCATCCAGTTGATTTCACTCATGTGGCAATATCTCCTTTTGCAGCCAATTTATTTTTCCTTAAAAGTTTATCATTCCTCAATAGGTAGTGAACCTCCCGGCATTGAAATACCTAGACTTCCCCGGACATTTTCCTAAATACTCCCCATACGGTTTAACGTCCCACTTCGCTTTCACCTTGAATTGAGACACTTCCCCTGTCCCCTTGTACCATCAACACTCTTTCACTCAAAGTTCTCAAGCAATGCACGCACTTCATCTGTTGACTCTGTGCTCATCAATTGATTTCTTAATTCACTTGCCCCCCGAAAGCCGCGGACATATATCTTAAAAAAGCGACGAAGAGGTTTGAATGGACGTGGCTCTAATTCTTTTGAATATTTATCAAAAAGGTCCAGCTGCAACCTTAAGAGATCAAGCAATTCCTTACTACTATGTTCTTTCGACTGTTTTTCAAAGGCGAATGGATTTTTAAAAACACCACGCCCAATCATAATCCCATCAACACCGTATTGATGAGCGAGCGTCAAGCCAGTTTGACGGTCAGGGATATCCCCATTGATCGTCAAAAGCGTATCCGGTGCCACCTGGTCACGAAGTTTCTTAATCTCCGGGATTAGTTCCCAGTGAGCATCTACCTTGCTCATTTCTTTTTTTGTACGCAGATGAATGGAAAGATTAACAATGTCTTGTTTCAATATGTGTGTTAGCCAGTCATGCCATTCGTCTACATTAGTATAACCAAGCCTTGTCTTCACACTTACGGGCAGCCCTCCTGCTTTTGCTGCTTGTATTAAATCTCTTGCAACTTCTGGACGACGGATAAGGCCACATCCCTTCCCTTTCCCTGCCACATTAGGTACAGGACAGCCCATATTGATATCCACACCTCTAAATCCTTGTTTAGCCATTCCAATACTCATTTGTCTAAAGTATTCGGGCTTATCCCCCCATATATGGGCCACAATTGGTTGTTCATCCTCTGTAAAAGCCAAACGCCCACGTACACTATTGATCCCCTCTGGGTGACAGTAACTCTCCGTGTTTGTAAACTCTGTAAAAAACACATCAGGTCTGGCTGCTTCACTCACAACATGGCGGAAAACGACATCCGTCACATCTTCCATTGGTGCCAGTATAAAAAACGGTCGTGGTAAATCACGCCAAAAATTATCTATCATAATCGAATTCATATCCTTTCATTATGGGACGTCAGGACAAGCTCATGTCCTCAAAAATAAAAAGCAATAATGTCCCTACTTCCTTTACACTTATACCACGTTTAACCACTTTTTATCAAACGGATCGGAAATGTTCATTTTAATCAGACATTCGTGTACAACACAAATAAACTCTTGATTTTTCCAAACCACTCCCCCCGCATTCCACTATTTCGGTTAAAATAAAGTTTTGCTACGGAGCCCTCTTTTTTACACCTTTTCGGCTCAAAAATGACTTTTTTTGGGTGTTTTTCGCCCGTTGTTTTTGTCGCCTATTAAACTAAATTTTTGCCATAATGGAATAAAAAAAATCGAGAAAGGACTGAATGGTTTGGGAAAGAAAAGACTCCGAATTCGCAAATGATTATTACTACGAAACTAGGGTCGGACTAGCAAATGTTTATTTTAGTGGCAATGACATAACTTGCTGCCTGATGAATGGATATGCCATATCGTTTCATGTATTTTATTTTCCCGACCTGACTGGTATACGCTGGATTAATTTCATATATGGCGACACCCGTTTTTCCGCTCTGGATTTAACGGCCGACTTAACGTACGATCCATTATTTTTTAACCCTCAACTGTAAATCGCGGATAAGAGCTACCGTTCATGTCCCCTTTGACTTTATTTAAAAAAGCAGGAGAAATTATACTGAATATTTTGTATAGACATTTAATGGTAATTAGGGGTGATTTGACAAAGCTTATAAATTTTTATGCAACACTAATGACTTTGTATAGTTATTATGAATGTTTGTTGCTGTAATACCTTTAACATCTTTCTGTTGAAAAGCCCACTCTTTTAAGCACTGAGCTATTTCACTTTATACCTCACCTTTTGGGATAGATTGGGGAAATTTAAACAGTAACAGTCAATTAAACTGTCACAAGGGTAATTACTCTTGTATAACAATCCTACTGTTAGCTTAATAATTCCTGTACATTAGTGGCAATATAATTTCTTATTGATAGTAGTTCATTTTTCTCAAAATCATAAGCTGGGTTCTCATTCGAATAATTATAAACCACTTTCTGCATAGCAAAGCTCATCTCTTTTGGTAATGAGGCCAGTCCCCAGTTACCCGCTTCTTGCTTTGATGAAATAACACCTTCTTTTAGATACCAAACTACTCTAATCAAATTTAATGTACAATATATTGGATCCTTTTCAATATTTTCTAAGCACTCTTGAAAATCCCCCATAATGGATGACATATAATCCGAACGGGAAACCAAAGGAAAAACCTCGACAATTGGTTTTCCTTCTATGCAAATTCCTCGATTAGTCGTTATAGTTATATGTGCAGCTAAATCAGCATCAGTCTTAATCTCTTCGTTTAAATGTTGATATGTCCCAACCGCCAAATCATCTTCATAACGTTCCCTCCAAAATTCACTGTAATGAAAATCGAATGGGCAGGGATGCTTCCAATTCTTTAATTGTTCTTCATTCAAAAAACTTACTTCTACTGGATATGGATTTTCTGAACAGGTTAAAAATAATTGTGCCAATTTCCTTTTGGTTTCAACAGTCATTAATTTATTCGTAACAACCACAATATCAATATCGCTACTGTTCGGATTAAAACCTCCCATTGCTAAAGAACCGTGCATGTAAAAACCAATAAAGTCTTCCTTTATAATTTCCTTAGTTTCACTTAGAAGATGGAAAACAAAATCTTTCACATCAGACGAGCACGTTACCCAATTATAAGTCATATATAAACCCCATCCATTACCTTCTCCAATTAACTTAATCCTTTGTTTAAATACATAATTTCACTTCCATGAGCCTATATTATTTTGCCGCATATTCCAATTATTGTTAAATTTGATTCAATCCAGCTCTCTTTTCAATTTTGGCATTTAGATGTTATGCACTCCTCCGGCTATTCTGTCCTGATTATCTGCTAGCCAGAAATTAAGTTACAGTATGGAAGAACAAAGTTCCGTCAAAACCGCCAAAGTTTCAGGGAGATAATAACCCTCTTAGAACTTTTTTGCTAATGAATATCATGCTTTTTGAAGTTACCGCCCTTCACTTCTGCTACATCATATACAGCAACAAACGCATGTTTGTCAATTTCATAAATGATTTCTTTCATTTTACTGTCCTCTAAACGGTTAATGATACAAGTAATTTCTTTGAATTGTTCGTTTGAATAACCACCTTCAACTATGTTATACGTTGCACTACGACCTAAGCGGTCACGTATGGTTTCTACCATTAATTCGGGTTGACTTGTTATAATCTTAAAGGTTTTGGAACCACTCAAACCTTCTTCAACGGTGTGAATCACCTTGGAAGCGATAAAATAAGCGATCCCCGATAAGAAAGCCCCTTGAAGACCAAAGACGGTTGAAACAATCATAAACACAAACAAGTTTAAGAATAAAATGAGGTCACTTGTTCCAAAAGGCAACTTCCGGGAAAGTAATACGGCTAACATATCAATGCCATCCAATGCACCGCCATTTCGTAATGCTAACCCCATGCCGAAACCAATGATAATACCACCAACAACGGTTACTAACAGTGTATCGCCTTGAATAATGGTTGGTATATGGTGCATAATGCTTGTCCCGTATGCTAGTGAAGCAATACCGATAACGGAATAGATAGCAAAGCTTTTCCCAATCTGTTTATACCCTAAAAATATGAATGGGATATTTAGTACTGCAATCAGAAGTCCTAGAGGTAATCCAATTAATTGTGAACCAACGATACTCAAACCTGTCACACCGCCATCTGATACGTTGTTTGGAATTAATATCGCCTCTAGTCCATATGCGGTTATAAATGCCCCAATAATAACTGCTAAGGCTCGTAATACCTTTTTAAGTCTACTGGTTCTTTTTTGCTTCGTGATTGTACTCATTTCATTTCCTCTTTCCGAACTTTTTTCTCTTTCGCTTTTACATTTTTCATTCATTTATATAATCATATTATTAATTTCATTTCCATTCCTAGTTGAATCTTGTACTAAATTAATTTTTTAATTTCTCTTCTCCAATTTCTGCACCTGCTCCAGTTTACTATTACTTTCTTATTTTCAAGTACGAATAAAGCTCCTCCCAATAATTTTCCTGCAGTGTCTATTTTGATTAATTGTACTATCTGCCCTTTAGACTTTAAGTAGATTTGTTCACATTCTATAAACCATTTTAACATAGATGCCATTAATCTAATGAAGTATAACTCAGAAATCAGGTCCCTTTCATAGAACAACATTACTGTCTTTGTTATCTTAATTCCAATCTTTTTCTTCCCTCTACTTTACTTATCTGGAACTCCCTCTTTCCCTACCCCAAGTCCGCCCCAGCCCTTATCTCCCAAGACTCCACCCCCCTCTTTATTCCCTCATAGAAATGGAACTAGGTTCTTCCCGGAACAGAAAAAAGAATCCAGAGAAAAGGGTCGAGTTGTAGCGATTTTGGGATGGTGTAATGGTTGGAAGATCCGAATTATGTGGCGGAGAAAACAACTGAATAAGACAACTGCAGACCCCTGTACAGTATTGGCAAGGGAATGGAGAAATATTTGATCAAGAAAAAAGACTGAAACACTATTGGATCCAGCCTGAAGTTGTATTAAAAAAACGATTGAATAAGATTTCATACATTGTGTTCCTCCCGATTCTTTGGCGACAAGCTATTAAACAATAGCTACCAACATTTTAGCCGAAGGAAGAGGAATTTAGCGGGTACATATGATATTACATTCGCAGGAATATTTTTTGTAATAACAATATGCTCTGAAATGAGTCCTATAGGTCTTCTCTCTATTCCATTGAAGCACCAATTAGTACAACAAGAGATGACTAACAGTAGGGGAAATGTGTAATCATCTCTGGTAAAAAAGAAGCCCTTATTCTTTTTTTATATTAATATTATGCTAATACTTCAATGGTAAATCCTCCAGGTGCTTTAACATAAAAGGTATAGCCATGAGATTCCATAGGAGGATCAACGTCATAACCATCGTTTTTCAAACGCATATTAATTTCGTCTACCTTCTCCTTATTCTCTTGTGGAAATCCAATATGAAAAGTTTGAGGATACTGGACGTTCTTACCTTTCATTAAAGTCAGCACAAAGCCTTCATCATCAAACATTGCAGCAAACCCACTCCCACCGCTCCCTACACATGTCAGACCAAAATAAGTTTCTAAGAACCCTTTGGAAACCCCAACATCATTAACAGTTAAATTCAAATGATTAAGTTTCATGTATAGTTTCACCTCTTTTAATACCATTAATAAGATATATGTTATAGATACTGACCTGTATAAGATTCTGGACTTTTTACAATTGAATCCGGTGTTCCTTCAGCAATAATTTGACCACCTTTGGCTCCTCCTTCAGGACCTAAATCAACAACCCAGTCAGCAGCTCTTATCATTTGGCTATTATGTTCCACCATAATAACGGTATTTCCGGCATCTACGAGTCGGTTCAATAATTTTAATAATTGAGTGACATCATTTGGATGTAATCCAGTTGTTGGCTCATCTAATAAATATAGCGAGCTCTTATTTCCTTGTTTTATTAGTTCTTTTGCTAGTTTTAGCCGTTGTCCTTCTCCACCTGAAAGTGTCGTTAAAGACTGTCCCATCTTTAAATAGCCTAAACCAATCTCAACAAGTAATTCGAGAACTACTTTGACTTTTTTCTCTTCTTTAAAGAAATGTAAACAATCCTGAATAGAGCTTTCGAGTACATCATTAATGGAGTACCCATTATATTTCACCGACAAAATATCTTGTTGAAATCGTTTGCCATGACATACTGGACAAACAACCTCCAGCTCTGGAAAGAAAAGCATATTCGTGGTTACATAACCTAGTCCTTGACAGTTTTCACAGCGTCCACCTACTGTATTGAATGAAAAATGCTTAGCAGTTAGCCTTTTTTCTTTTGCAGCTTTAACTTTAGCAAAAATATTTCGAATATGCGTAAACACATCAATATATGTTGCTACATTTGATCGTTTCATCCTACTGAGTGGAGATTGACCAACTATGATCATCTGATTAAAATGGTCAAGTCCTGTTACTTGATCAAAACCTTGATGAATCTTGTCATTCCCTTTTGCTAAAACATCAAAAACAAGTGATGATTTTCCTGAACCAGACACACCTGTCACCACCGTGAGACACCCGATGGGGAAAGTTACTGTGATATCCTTTAAATTATGAACAGTTGCATGATGAACGGTTATTTCTTGTCCATTCCCTTCTCGATATGTTCTATTAACTTCTCCTTCTTCACGTAAATATTTCCCTGTCACAGATTTTTCTTGCTTTATTAGTTCTTGTAATGTACCTTGTCCAACTACTGTTCCGCCTACCTTACCTGCTCCAGGCCCCATATCAACAATGTAATCTGCTTCTTTCATCACATCTGCATCATGCTCAATGACTAATACTGTATTATCTAAATCTCTAAGCCCTTTTAGAACACTTACGAGACCTAACGTATCTTTTGGATGCAAACCGACAGTTGGCTCATCCATGATATAAAGCACACCTGTTAATGCTGAATCAAGAAGGGCAGATAATCTTAATCTTTGTGCTTCTCCTCCTGAAAGACTTATCACCTGACGATCCAATGTCAGATAACCTAGCCCAATTTTCGTAATTCGGGTTAGTTTCGTTTGCAAATCTTGTATGAAGGTTTCAACAATCAAATAACCTTCTTTATCTAATGCTTTCTCAAGATGAAGGGTCCATTTGAGCATTTCTTCCAAAGAATGATTTACTAACTTTGGAATTGTTATATTTTCTACAGTCACACTTCTACTTATTTCATTTAATCGATCACCCTGACAATCAGGGCATACTTGAGAATAAAAATACGCTTCTGCCTCGGCAGACGAACCGGACTTTTCTGCAAACCTTCTCCACATTCCTGTTAGGACACCCTCAAATTTTCCTTTATCCATAGTCCTTGGAGGTTTCTTATCGGGAAAGTATTTTTTTACTTCATCACTATCAACACCGTAATATAGAATCGCCTTCTGTTCAAGGCTGTATTCCCTCAAAGGAAGCCCATCTTCAATTGGCACACCATAATAAGACATGGCAGCTTTTACAATTGATATTTGATAATCTGCATAGCGTCCTTTCCATATATCAACGGCTCCTTCCTCAATAGAAAGTTGTTGGTGAAAGACAGATTCTTGATGAATGTCGACTGTCTCACCAAGACCTTTACAAGTAGGACAAGCCCCTTCTGTCGTATTGTAAGAAAAGTGGGTTCGTGTCAATTTTTCCATTCGATGGTGACAGTTAGAACAGTAAATAAACTCCTTAAAACTTCCCTCCTCTTTTTCAATCTCCTCTGTATTGAATGTCGGATGAATCTCATGACGACAAACCGGACATTCTCTCTTACCAAGTTTTTCAAAAATCATCCGTAAGCTCGTGTACATATCTGTTACCGTACCTACAGTTGAACGCGGATTTCTATTTGTAATCTGTTGGTTGATACTAATAGCTGGGGAAAGTCCTCTTATTGAATCAACCTTTGGCTTATTTATCCCTTGTAAACCCATAGATTCTAAATATTGTCTCTGACATTCATTAAATAACGTATCCATCGCTAGCGTAGACTTTCCTGAGCCAGATGGACCTGTTAGCACAACGAGTTTATTTTTGGGAATCGATACAGACAGCTCTTTTAAATTATTTTCTCTGGCACCTTTTACAATCATTACATTGTTCAAAACCGAACTCCTCCTTTACATCTTCTAATATAAGCATATAACATTTATGCAAGTGCAAGGTTTTGGGTATTATGTTACTATTATGACGGGGTTTTAAACCATTAATCCCGGCCACGCTACTTTAATGTTTTAATGTAATCTTTAACAAATAAAATGATTTTCGGAGGTTCATATGGAACTAAGACCAATAGATATTGCTAAGAAATTGGATGTTGGGACAAGTGCTTTACGTCATTATGAAGAATGGGGTATTGTTCCGCCGGCGCAGAGAAAGCCAAATGGATATCGTATATATACAGAAGAACATGAGGCTTATTTCCAATGCATACGGGCAATGTATCCCGGCTTTGGGATGGCAACCGTTAGAAAAATCATGCCAATGATTCAAAACAATAAATTTACTGAGGCCTTATGGGAGGTAAATAAGATTCAAGCAGATTTATTTCAAAGAAAGCAACAAGCATTAAAGGCTTTGGAAATATTGAAACCCGATAATATGGAAAGTTTTTTAGAGAAGAGAAGTAAAAAATGGTATACAATCGGTGAAGTGGAACAAGAAATAGAAGTGCCTGCTACAACTCTTAGGCATTGGGAAAAGGAAGGATTGATTACACCTAACAGAGACCCTGAAAGTGGCTATCGGAAGTATAATCATGAAGATATTCGCCGTTTATTAATCATTCGAACCGTCCAATCATCCGTTTACTTACTTGATATCGTAAGAGATGTAATGGAAAAAATCAACCAGCAAAGTGTCACACAGGCGAGAAGAATCACGATGGATTCACTGGCATATATGGATTATCAAATTGAACACCAGCTTCGTGGTGCACATTATTTATATAAATTAATTGAGTTACTTAAACAAAAAGGAAATGAATCTTAGATTAGAATCATTTCCTTTTTTATTCGGATTTTCCCTAAGTTCCTTAACTACCTATTGCCAAAGAACCATGCAAGTAAATCGGGTAAGAATAGACTTGCACCAAATAAATAATTACTTCTCTGCTGAGATGATTAAAAACATTGGTCTTCTGTTTTCATCTTTCATTTCCGGAACATTCTTTACCATTTCTTCAGTAGCCATAGGTTCCTTAACTGCATTTATTTTAAAACCAGCATGAATTAAATCATTAATATAGGTAGAAAACGTACGGTGATATTTAATCACGTTTTCTGTTAGAAAAGTTGTTTCTCGCACTCCCTCTGATTGATAATTATCCACTGGCCAATGAAGACGTTTTCCTTGATCATCATAATACCAATCCTGTTCGTCCCGAGAAGTAAAAATTGGATGTTCAACTGAAAAAATAAAAGAACCTCCAGGTTTTAGATATTGATAAACTTTTTCGCAAATTGTTTCAAAAGATTTAATATAGTGAAAAGCTAACGAGCTAATCACCACATCAAATTGTGTATCCGAAAAATTTATGTCTTCAATTGGCATTTTAATATACGTAATTAAAGGATCGTCTGTTTTTTCACGGGCTATTTCAAGCATTTTTTCGGATATATCTACTCCAATTACTGAACTTGCTTGGTGTTCACGTACATATCGACAATGCCAACCGAAACCACATCCCAAATCAAGTACTCTTCTATTTTTAAACTCTGGCAATAATGCTTTTAAAACTGGCCATTCTCCCGCACCTTCAAGCCCTTTGACTGATCTTGGCATTTTTTCATATTCTGAAAAGAAATTAACATCATCATACTTGTTTTGTTTCATAATATATCCTTTCCTATAAAACTTTTCCACAACGCAAGTCTAGTCCTCAATCTCCCAAGCCTGTTTTAATTCTAGCATTGCTTTTTTTAAATCACTTGGGCTATCACTAATAACCGTTGTTATTTTAACATTATTCTCTACAGGGGAAGACGAAAGTGAACGGCCGGGTAGGGTTTTTTATTTTTTTATGGGTAATATTAAACAAGCCATGTTTCAAGAGTATAACCGTGAACAGTATCATCAAGCATTCTATTCAAATGCTTTTGCTCTCTCCATAATTTCTTTGACTATTGAATTTTTAGCATCCGCATAGTGTTGGACATGTCGCCATTCAAGCCCAGCTAGTTTACGCTTGACGGTTGCATATTTATCTCGATCAGAATTGTCGGATCGTAGCCAATTGCGGAAACGTAACATCCGGTCGACCTCAGACGCTCCTTTACTAAATACGTGCAGATTGATATCAGTATCTGGACCTTTGAGTAGACGATGCTCAAACCATTCAGGTTCTCGTATACGTAAAGTGTAGCCAGCTTCCTCCAAGTCAGAGACATAGTTCTTTTCATCGGCAGAGTCCTTTACAACCATTAAAATGTCAATGATTGGCTTGGCACAAAGTCCCGGCACTGAGGTAGATCCAACATGCTCCAATTGCAATATCTTGGTGCCGAGTACGGAACGAATCCGATTAGCCTCTCGGTCAAATAGCTTCGGCCAACATGGATCATACTCTAGGAGGGTGATAGGAGCATTGTGAGGTTTAGCATCTCCAACCGTTACCCTCTGAAGCTCTTCGTCACTTTTAGATGTTGAATTTGGATCATCCTGAATTGATGGCATTTGCTCCACCTCCATGTAACAGTTTTTTCGCTTAGCATTTAAACATATCATAGTATTTATAAGGTTACAACAGTCAATTCCATTTTTCTCCATGATCTACCGTATTCAATAATGTGGTCCGATTGCTGAATATATTGTCAGTATTATAGGTACCTAAAATCCAACGTATTTAATTCTACTGTTTCCCACTTAAACAATAGTAGATATTTCCCCTAAGATTCATTTAATGTTGTAATCCTCCATATTTAAATATCATTACACTTTCTATTTTACCTCCCTTAAACTAAACTGTCGTTAGCAAATAAGCCCTTGCTATATACCCCTAAATCAAGAAAGAGCGCCTCTTATTCCAGATAGGCACCCGTTCCTGAATAATCTTTTCTTGTATTAGCTAGTAAAACTGAATACCAAAACATTCTATATTCTGCTATTGAGAATTTTTATCCCTTGACTTTTTAAACCAATTTACAGGATTCAAGTGTTTTCTATAACGCTTCATCATTTCCTTGCCAGCAATGATACAACTAATCCAAAATGCAGATTCTCCTAACACTACGAATAAAGAAGCCATGATGACTTTTGTGTTTGTGGAAAGGGGAGTAAAGGGAACAACGAAAGCGATGCCATACAAAATCCAGGAAAGTATGAAAAGGAAAATGCCAACCCTTTTCAATGTATTCGGCGTCCTTTGACTTTTTGCAAATTTTCCTCTTTTTTGATACTTACCCATAAGGATACCCCCATCCCCCCTAAATCGTTAAACCGGGCAGCTCGTTTCAGTAAAAATGCCATTTCTAATGAAAGATGGCAAAAGGTACGCCTATCTTCAGTTCTCTTGTGTTAACTGAATAAGTCTCTCCAGAACAAGTTTGCGGCGGTCGTCTTCTAAAGGAGCCAAACCGAAAATCTCAGAAAACCAAAGACCATCCATTGCTAGTCTTAAAATTGTTGCGTGAATCGGGTCAAGTCCATCTTGTTCGATATAATCTTGCCACTCCCTGTAGGCATCTTGTATCGGTTTTAATAGACCAAGGTTAAGTGCAGCAGCTGCCATTAATCCTGCATCCATGTTTTCATTGGACGTACTCTGTTGAAACGTTTCTTTGATAAAGGAACGGGTCCATTTTCCTTTCTTCAGAGAATCATGAGCCGCTTCCTTTTTAATTCTCTCAGTGTAACTTTGCAGGGAGTGTTGGATCATTCCCTCAATTAGTGCATTCTTAGAAGAAAAATGGTAAAGAAGCCCGCCCTTACTTACACCAGCTTTCTTCGCTACGGCTGCCAATGTTAAATCTAAGATTCCATCTGTTTGAACGATGTCTGCCGCAGCTTTGAGAATTTTATATTTTGTATCGTTCTTAGACATCTGTATATCCCCTTCAATTCATTGCTTATTTTAGTGTACCGTCCAGACGGTCCCTTCGTCAAGATATTTTCTCTTTTTTTACTTACAAGTAATTCCTTCCTCAACAGTATAGCCTTAAAAAGGAAAACGGACGCTAACCTTTATTCCAGTTAAGCGCCCGTTCGTAGAATAGGAAGATTAATTCTATTTCGAATTTCGTATAGACAACGACATTTAACCCAATCCTTAAGTAGTTAAAATTATTTTTTTGGTTTAAAAATTAAAGCAATAAAACCGGTCATAGCAAATATGATAAACATGGCTTCATAACCTGTAAGCCCAGCAACCACTCCTCCAATTAATGAACCAAACACTTGACCTAAAGCTAATAGTAAAAATGGTAAACCAAGACCAAATGAAGAATTTGTTTTAAAGATATTGATGCCCCAAATGATCAGAACACCTGTCATGAATATATACGAACTTCCAAATGAAATGGCTGATATGACAACAGGGAAGACGTTTGTAAATAAACCTAATAATAAGGAAGAAGCTTCCAGCAAAATGACACTCAATCGGTAGGAGTATAATAATCCAATTTTCGAGCTAAAATATCCGGCGAATCCCCCTAACACTCCTGCTAGGCCAATTATGATCCAAAATCCTTGCGTGAGAGCTTCAGGAACATTCTCCATTTGAAACAACAAGTCCCTTGAAAACGTCCAATAAGCCGCACTCGAAATCCCTAATAGCAGAGAAGATAAAATTAAGGGATAAGCATTAACAAGATCCTTTTTTGTCACATGAAAGGCTTGGGCCTGGGAATTTTTGTCCGTATCCTTGGTTTGCGGAATGACCCTATAATTAAGTATCAGTATAATGATCGCTATAAGTGTAAATAGAAGGTACGTCAGTCTCCAGTTGCTGCCTAAAAAAATGACCATAACGCCTGTTAATGCTGTTCCCAAACTAGTACCTGCATTGATCCATGTATTCGTTGGAGAACGTTTTTCGTGATCCACCCATTCTTTAATTACATCTGCATAAGGTGGAGAAGACAACCCCGTACTTAAGCCAGCAATAAAGATACCAATGCCAAGTACGATTGCGCCGTTAGCCATCGATATGATGCCCATTCCCATTGCTGCTGTAATCCCTGCTATTAAAATCAGCATACGGGGACCAACTTTCCGCATATACAACATCGCCATTATAATTGCTATACAATATGCCAAATACGATAATGAAGAGATCATTCCTGCCACTGATGGATTGATATCCAGAGACTCCCGTAAATAAGGGAGAACCAATCCATAACTAAACCTTGCAAAACCATAAGTTACTGCAATCATGGGTAAACCAGCCATGATTAACCTTTTTGAATCCATTAACAACACCTCTTTTTATATAGAACGATCATTATGTTTTTGGTAAAAAGAAAAAACCCAGACAGATACCGCCCTAAGATTTTCCCTTGTATGCCCCTGTCTCATTCGCCCCTCATATGGAGCTCCGTAGACTTTATGGAATGCATAAATGCTGTAACCACATCATCCACATTTAAAGTTTCTGCTAAAGCAGTGGCTCCTTCGAACAAGAGGACTAATTGTGTAGCCTCACTATAGTTGAAGCCGAGTTCTTCAAAAAAAGCAAGCAATAATCTTTTATGCTCATTTACGTATTGGACAATCTCATGGTCATCATTAGAAGAAAACTCTTCTTTAGCCCTTAAAAACATGCATCCATTCGTATCATGTTTTCGAATCCAATCACTATGGGCTTCCGCTAAAGACCATACAATGGAGTATTTTGGATTTTTCACGGATGCTTTCAAGATAGAAAAGTATTTTTCATTTCGTCTTTTAAGGACTTCAAGGATCAGATCTTCTTTCGAATTAAAATGATTATATAATGTCATAAGAGCAACATTTGCTTCTTTGACGATTCGTTTTAAGCCAATGGCGTGAAAACCATGGTCATAAAATAACTGCTCCGCATGTTCAATGAGATCTTGTTTCTTTTTACTCACAAAAAGAACACTCCCTTTTATATAGAACGATCATTATAAAAATAACATAAGACCATTCCTATTGCAATGTTGTCAACAAACATTTTCCTAATAGCTACAACCGTAAAAGAACATTATTGTTCAGTAAACATCTATGGATTTAGATTAAAGTTTGATCATTATATAGCCGTGATCTTCGACAATCGACCCGATTGCGGAACATCAGCTAAGTGTTTTTTATATAACTTTTTCATGAATTATACGACTTTATTATTTTTTACACAACTTTATTATCATGATTCAACGTATTGTTAAGTGAAAGAAAATAAAGTCGTTTACTTTTAACGTTGTGAATCCGCATTCTTCCGTTGAAAATGCGGCTTTTTTAAAAAATGTTCTTTACTTTTCATATCCACTCAAAGTATCACATTGGAATTTGTGGTTCTTTACCGTTATTCGGCAATTGCATATATTTTCACCTATTAAGTTTCAAATTTTAAACGATACTTCATTTAATACTTTTCTATACAAGGATAGTTATTCAACATTGATCAGGATTGTGGGAAAACGTTAAAACATACCTTTTAAGCCCTCTTCCACCTTTTATGGATTAATGTCATCTTCTTTAGTGATTTTCTCAACCGTCAACTCTTCTAATTGATGATCATCCTCATTTAAATCAAATCTAGTGGACACTCCAGTATCTATTACTAAAGTATCAATCAAATCTATCCCTTAGTTCGAAACGCATTTGCAAACCTCTTCTTCCAACATAAAATAAATGGAGATTAATCATGAATCCATTCTCACATTTTACTATAAATTGTTTCTCTCTTAATTTTTTTATAGACCTTGAAATATTACCTTTATTCATTTCTAAATGTTCGGCAAGTTGTTTTTGTTTTATATATGTTATATTGTTATCATGATTCATTTCTTCACACAGAAAGAACAAGGTTTTATAGTCTGCACTAGTAAGTTCATAATAAATCTCTCCTTTTATAAGCTAATGAACAAGTTAATAACCTTGCCACATTCTCTTTTTTTGTTAATTATCGGTACGTTGCTGTAAAAGAACACGTTTTTCTTTATCGAAAACAAACGCACCTGCCACCACCATAAATACTTTTTCATTACCAACAATTGACCTCAAATGTTGTATGTAATCCATTAAAAAGTTCCTCTCGTGTATACGTCAGTGAAGGAAAAATTACTACATATAGTCTTCAACTAATTCAAAGCATCTTTCTTCTGTAAGATTTGCAAACACAGTCACATATTCTAAGTGCTCCTGTGTACCACCTTTATATTTAAGTGATGCTTCCAATGCACTATCATCTCTATATTTTATCCAATTCCGTTGTTCTTCTCTTAATTGGTCCATCTCTTCTGGTGGCAGTTGCTCCTTTAAAGCTCCATAAATTTCATTCAACAATTCATCCCAAATATCCCATGTATCGTTTTCCACTTTTTTCAAAGCGTATGTTGATGTATCTTCTGCTTCCATTTCATCCGTTTCTTTTTTAGTATCATTTAGTTTTTTGAGATACTCTTCCTTCAGACTCACTGTCGTATTATTTATAGGTACGTCTTCTTCATCCTCTTTTAAAGTATCTCCTTGATCATTTGAATCGGTGGTGTCAGTATCATCTGGTGAATCACTTTTGACACTATTTTGTTTTTCATCCTCATTCTTTGGTATAGCTGTTGAACTATCACTTGATGTTGTTGAACTAGACGTATCAGATGAATTATTACAACCAGTAAATACGACCAATACAACTACTAATAAAGATGCAACGATAAAAATTCTACTTTTACTCACTTTTATAACTCCATTCTGTTTTGTAAGATACCAGATACATTAATTCAACAAACTATTTGTATAATTTAGGTAATATTGTTTAGCTCAATCAGGTCATCTATTACTATATTGGCCTAAGAAAGTTTATCTTCCCTTACAAAATCAAAGTTACATCCTATTGAAACTAAATCATTTTCTTAGGCGCATTTATATCTGATAGGGTCTCCTATTACAGCTCCATTAGTAATAACATATTTTTTTACAATACTCTGGACTAAGCCTGATTTATTCAACGATTCAATTTGTTGAATACTAAATGTTTCAGCAACCCAATCATCCAAATTATAATAACTCACAATTGCTTTCAAATAATCCGTTAAACCATTACTTGCTATGTAAATGGAACAATTAGTGTAGCTGTCGAATCGCTTGATGAATTGTTTAATGAGTTCATTCTTTCAGAGAGGGGTTTTTACAACTCCCTTCCACTACACATCTTTAATTTAGCACTTAGAATAAGCAAGCCGTCTTCTTACATTTAATTCTGAAAGACCAAATCAGCTCGTTTCTGTGGAGTTTCGGTCTTCAAATAATATTCTTCAGCTTTCCAGTATCTATTTTTAAACTTTTCCACGTTACTTTGTGTAGCATCACTTTCACGATTATATCTCTTATCTCTTGGACAATCCAAGTAAATCATAAAATCATAGAACCTTCTCCACTCTGTACGTTGCAGGAATACTCCTTCAATCATAATTAAACACGTATCAGGTATTTTAACTACCTCTAAACTTTGTACATCGGAATTTTCATCATAAGTAAGAAGCTGTAGTTCCCTACATGACCTCAGTTTTTTGAACATATTTTCTTTTAACCAACCCACATCCCATTGTAAAAATTAACCCTTGCCCAGGTATCAGATTGATTATATATTTCTCCAATTTCCTTAAAACTCAATTGGTTATAGAAACGTAAAATAATTATCTCTTGTTGCAGTTGTTTTAGCTTCTTTATAGCATGTAACACATAAACCGATTCTTCTTTTTTCTCATAAATATTCTCTGGTGTTTCCATATTTGAAATTTCATTTTCATATGTTAAGGTGGACCCCATTGTCAAGACACTAATTTTATAAAAATAAGGTGGGGCATCATCAAATAATTTGTTATAATCACAGATAATAATAAAGTAGGAAAATTAATTATATGAATCATATGACTTATCTAACGAAACAGAAAAATATTTTTAGGATTCAAATGCAGTTGTAAGTTTCTCAGACACGAATACTTCTTAACGGGGGAAAGGAGAAAATTTAATATGTCTTCTAAAAATAGATCGAGGTGGTATCTTAGTATAGTAGGCTTGGGTGCGTTTGTTGTGGGAACTATTTTGACCTTAATATTCGATCTTAATATATACACCATGCTAGGCTTTTTAACCGCTGCAATAATATTAGTTATTGCGAACGTTGTTTATGTGTTTTACACAAAAACGAAGTCAACGGAGAAAAAAAATAAAGCCTTTGTTGACCAATGAATATAAACAGCATAAGCCTTGTATTCTTTGGCAAACAGTTTATTATATGAGAAGTAGGTATTAAAATTGGCGGATGACAAACGACACAATTAGAAAAAGAGCGGTATTCATTAAGTAGTTCGATTCAGAGATCGAAAACTGGAAAAAGTGGCAGAAATAACAGGACTATTACCAGGCAATCAGCACCACAATTAGCGGTGCATCTAACACACAAAAAGGAGCTTATTTATCAAGCTCCTTTTGTTATGTTTTGTATTAGCGTTTCTTCCACCATCGCACCCGATCGAAAAAAATACTCTAATTCTCAATACGCTAATATGTTTTACTCTGCGTCTAGCTTGGATTGTCTATCTTAAATGTAATTAGGCATCGTACTATTGTATAAGTTTAAAAACCCGAGAAATTATTGGATTTTGCTACGAAAAGCCAAAGCTTATTTTAACAAAACGGGTGCTGGATTAGCAAATGTTTATTTTTACTAGCAGGAGGATTTTTAAACTAGACAAATCTGTGCAATTAAAATAAACTCTTCCGAAATCTCCCACCTCAAACCCCCATTCCACCGTCGGCTATAAAATAAAGTTTTCCGACCGAACCCCCATTTTGGACATTTTTTGGTTCAAAATTGGCTGTTTTTCCATACTTTTTTCACCCATTTTTTCACCTTTTTTTCGGTTTTAAAATAAAGATCTTCGATAGTAGAGGAAAGAAAAGACCGTGAGAAGAAAAGGATTTTAGCAAAAGGAACAACAGAATTGGTATTGAAAAGATATTGGATGCCATTGAAGTGATTATCGGAAATGGCAAGGGATAGCGGCGAAAAGAACGGATGAAAAATGAATGGAAAAGATACTGAATTTTAATGAAAAATAGTTGGCATAGTGCACTATATAATGCTTTTCAAACTATGGTGTCATCATATATTACTTGTAAATGCTCAATTTGACTTTTAGGGTAGAACATATGGATAGCCCGTACAGATATAAATTGCTTAACTTACCGAATCATGGCATAATAAACTGATTGAATTTTTTTATTTTTTCCATTAACAACCAAGAATAAGAATTAAATGAATAGAGAGTGATTAATTTAAGAAGTAATAAATTTATAACAATATTTCTAATCTTATTTTTGTTAATGGGTTGCTCCACAGCTCGAAAAGTTCACCACGATACATATTCTCCAAACGTAGACGAAAAAAGCTGGAGAGTTAGGCTAATAAACCCAAAGAATAATCGGAACGTTGTTTTTAAAAAAAGTATTAAGGTAGCAGTATTAGATAGTGGTATCAATAATGGACACCGTGCTTTAAAAGACAAAGTAGCGAAGACATATAATGCTATAAATCCTGATGAAAAAAATAACGACAATTTCAATCACGGTACAGCAGTTGCTGGAATAATTACAGGAAATTCCAAGTCAAATAATGTAGGAATAGCACCCAACGTAGTATTATATGATGTCAAAGTGCTAGATGAGAATGGAAAGAGTAATGTCGAGACAGTTATAGATGGAATCAATTGGAGCATAAAACAAAATGTAGATTTAATAAATATTAGCTTTGGTTTTGAGATTAATCATAGACAACTGGAAGAAGCTATCCAAAGGGCTTTGAATAGCAACGTAATAATTGTAGCTTCATCTGGTAACAATTTAGGTCTGCGTGTTGACTATCCAGCAAAATATAAGGGTGTAATATCTGTTGCAGCTCTAAAACCAAACTTAAAAAGATCCAGTATCTCCGGCAAAGGAAAAATAGACTATGCTGCACCTGGGGTAATGATTCTATCAACTGACAATGATTATAAATATAGCGAATTTAATGGTACTTCTTTTGCCACAGCATTTGTAACTGGTTCAATCGCAAATTTGTTGGGGAAAGCAAAAAGAAAAATTACTAACTCAAGTTTCGGAGTAAAAAAATCCGTTCAAACCCATATCAAATCAGGGTTTACTATCAAAAACAAATCAAAAAAATACAAAAAACACCCTATTCTTTGGTAAAATATAGGTAACGACACCAACCAAAGAAAGGATGTTTTCCTTGTCTACTATTTTACCAAATTCTAATGAAAATGAAAAATCAAATTCACGTATGGTATGTGTCAAGTTTTTCTCGACGTTGCTTTCATACCAATATTTCAGGCGCTCCCATTTTGTACACCTTGTTCGGCTACCGCGCTGTCGCTTGCTGGCCTCATTTTTGACAGAACGGTCTTAAAAACCAAAGACCGTTCCATCAAAAACGAGGTTTATTGTAATATTTTAAATAAGTTACCTATGGCTGTTGAATGAGCCGCATATAAAGCGACAGAACCTTGTTTTACACCAATAGATGGTTGTGTTGGCTGACGTAATAATTGGGCCACTCTGACAGCTTTTTTTACATCCCGTTGTTTCCTGGTACTCCGTTCATTGCATTTCAGATAAGCGTTACGCAATGTATTATTCAACATGCCTTGTTTGATTTTCACCATTGCCTCCGCACCATCATTACTCCAATGCATTCCACGCTTTTTCATACGAAAAGACACATGCCGCTGGTTGGATTCCATAGCACCGAGTTTCCTGGCATCTCTAGGGCTGTCTGTTACAATATCCCGCCAGTCGTAAATGCGTTCCCAATTGTTGAGAATGTAACTGCGAAAGACGTTGATTTTCTCCATCTGCTTATCGTCTTCCAATGTGCTTTCGTATGTATCTAATTGAAGCTTGAATGCTTCTAAATCATGTTCCTTCAGTGCCTTTCTTCCTGCATCTTTATAGGCATTTCCTGCACTGCCAAATGCACGGTTAAATCCTTGTGAGATATGATAGTCATCCAGTTGGTTTAAAATCGGTTTATTCGATTGGGAAAAAGCAGCTTGAAACCTTTCAACTGTATAACCCGGGCCACCGTCACTGTTAGTAACAACCTGTGCGTCTTCCAGTGTATATCGGCTGGATGCCATCGCCTGCGTTTCATCCCAAAATGCATCTGTAGATTGCGTTGTCATAATTACTGTCGGTTCCTTAAGGGATACACGTTTCCCGTTTTTCTCCCATCCTTCATACATGATCGCATGGTGCACTTCCATACTCTGTTTTTTTTGGAGTCCGCGGACAAAAACACCATCTGCCTCCGCATAAAAGAAATCAACCTTTTTTCCTTCTGGCAGGGACGCTGCTTCATCCAACTCTTTCACCATCTCTTGATCCATCTCTGCCTGGGCTTTACCCACAGTCTTTACCATATTTCCTACCGTTTGGTGACTTAAGCTTACAGGTGTCCATTCCTTGAGAGTACGGGCCACTTGCCGGTAAGTACTTTCACTCGCCATTTCGGCTACTTTCAGTTCCACCAATGGACTGTATCGTTGCCTATCCCGCAGACCAATCCACTCATCCAATGGATAGACTGCCTTTCCTTTTTTATCCCTCATCAACGTATGATCAAAGGTAACCGTCCCAAACATAAATTGTACACTTCTTGAATCTGTGGTTTCCACTTTCCAGTCATCTGCACGTCTTTGTGCTACAATGACTTGATTTAATTCACTGAACATGCGCCCCATCAAAGAGGAAAAGAAGTTATACATTAAAATTTGAGCTCTTTCTTCAAACTCCACCAGATTCGTTGTATTCTTTATTAATTCATACAGCTTTGATATAATATGATCCATGAGAAGGCCTCTTTCTAAAATGTATTATGCCGTGCAAAGCATACATTTTAATGATAGAGCGCCTTCTCTTTTTTGGCTATCAAAAAGTACCGCAATTACTACCGAGTATAATTTTACACATACTCACGTATGCTGCGTTTTTTCACCCAAGCAAAAATTGGAACTTTCCTGCATCAGTCCAATATTCATAAGGAAAAGGGAGTTTCTGCTCGTATTATTGTTCAATTCATTTTTGCACTCGTTCTTCATGGCATGGGCTTTTCCCGGGCACTCGAATCCGAACGAATTCCAAAGCATTTTCAAAAGGATACTGTATACGACCTTTTGAAAAACCCTACGTATAACTGGCGTAAGTTTCTTGCATGTGTTGGATCATACCTCGTTATAAAGTACATTCTCCCATTAACGTCCAAGGACCGGGATCGTGTGCTGATCTTTGATGATTCTCTATTTAGTCGCAATCGGAGTAAGGTCGTTGAATTGCTTGCACGTGTTAAAGATCACACAACCGGGAGATATTTCAAAGGCTTCCGTATGCTTACACTCGGTTGGTCTGATGGAGCTACGTTTATGCCACTTGCTTTTTCGCTTTTAAGCTCCAAAAATGTTGCCTCTCGTTATCGAGAGATGGACTCGAAAATAGACAAGCGAACAGTCGGTTATCATAGACGCCAAGAGGCAACACAAAAGAGCACCGAAACAATGTTCAATCTTTTGGACTCCATTCATCCAAAAAAGCTTGGCGCGAAAACCGTTCTTTTTGATAGCTGGTTTGCTTATCCGGCAATCATATCGAAAATCGTGAAAAACTACCCTCTCCATGTTGTTTGTATGATTAAACGTTCTCCAAAGATTCACTATACATATGAAGGAGAGTCTTACACATTGAACCAACTTTACAAAAAGGTTCGCAAAAAGCGTGGTCGCGCCAAAATTCTTGCAAGCATCGTAGTTGGACTTGGTCACGATGACGAAAATGGCAATGAAATTCAGGCGCGGATTGTTTTCGTACGTGATCGAAACCGTTCCAAAAAGTGGCTTGCACTTTTAACAACCAACCTCGCCCATACGGAAGAAGATGCCATCCGAATTTATGGAAAGCGCTGGGAAATTGAGTGCTTTTTCAAGGTGGTCAAATCTCATTTGCGACTGGCCAAGGAGTTTCAATGTCAAAGCTACGATTCCATGACTGCACATACAACGATTGTCTTTCTGCGTTACATGATGTTGTCATTGAGCGCCCGTGAGGAAGAAGATCCCAAAACTCTTGGACAGCTGTTCTATATGTGCTGTGATGAGCTTGATGATCTTCGCTTTGCCGAAGCATTAATGACCATACTGGAAGTATTAGGATCCATGCTTGCGGAAGAATGTCTTCTAACGGATGAACAAATTAATGAATTTCTGGATCGCTTTTTTAACAAATTACCTGGATTCTTACGTAACCCGTTACTTAATCCAGGTGCAGCATGATATAAAATCACCTCTGTTCTATTTATACCATAGGTTGAGGTTTATTTATCATGTCCGATACTTGAGTTACTAATAATGAACTTTATGATTTTTGTCTCCTTATGTAAAAGATTTAGGTGAAAAAGGTTTTGATAGAGACTATGGTAATGGTGTAATTATAATTAAATAGAAAAGGTGATACTATAAATGAAGAAATTATTGATATATCTTATGGTTGCTACACTATTGTTTTCCTTAATTCCAAATCCTAATGAGGTGTTTACAAAATCAGATGCAAGTAATGATTCAGAAGAAATAAATTCTGCCAAAGTCGAGCAAGAAATCAAAAAAGACTTTGGTATTGAAGTTACAGAAGAATTGGATATGAATGCAGTAAAAACGGTTGATGATAAGTTTATTTGTTAATACTGATATAAATACGGAAGATATCACTGTTTCTACAGAGGTCGAGTATGACACGGAAAGCGGTGCAATTACAGTTGAGGGAATCATGAAAGAGACTGACGGCACAAAGAAAAGCCAAAACTTGATGTCGTGGTTCACCAAGTAGAAGGAGAAGAATTTGCGGCTACCTTTATTGATACGGAGACTGGCGAAATATACGACATGAATACTCTGGAAGCTCAAGCATCGGCTTGACCACTGGTAATTATAGCTGCAGTTGCAAAATATGGAATCAAATATGCTATAAAAAAGTATGGTAAAAAAGCTGCCAAAAACGCAGTAAAGAAGAAAAGCTATGGAAAGGTACTATCTTCGGTTACTAGTCTAAATAAGAATAAGATAAATCACATAATGCAATCAAAACATAATTGGAATAAAGTAACCAAAGCTAACTGGAGCAATGTCTCCAAGGTAATCTCTCATGTTATGCGTAACGGAAAAGAGTCGGCGTATAAGAGCGTTAGAAAAAAGACCTTGAAAATGAGCGGTAAAACGGTAACCGTGACTTTTAAAAGAGTAAAAGGAAAAATTAAAATTAGTGATGCGTGGGTGAATAAATAATGAAGAACTTGGAAAAATTGATTCTACATGCAGATTTTAAAAAAGCAGATGAAATAACAAGCAATCTAAGTTTTGATGTTTTTTCAGAAGAGATATTAGAAATTACTTATGAAAACGAAAGTATTGCAAATTATAGTTTTATAAATTTTTTAATCAACAAAAGAGAATCAAATGAGTTACACGATTTAGCATTTGATCTTCTAGTAAACCCATTATGCCATATAGAAGGAGCATATAATTCTGCACTATACCATGCTAAACAATCTGTAATGCTTACAGCAGAAAAAGAAATAGGAAGTCTTGAAAATCTACTATTTTTAAACAGCATTCCTGATAAACTAGTAAGCGACCAACACGCAATAAGAATTTGTAAAAAAATACTATCACTTGATAATTCTAATCAAACTGCAACAGATACACTGAATGATTTGAATTCATGAACAAACTTATATAGTCCACCCATAGAGAACCAATACTCTTAACCGGTTAATACTGTCTTCGAATAGGGCCAATTTCAACATGCTTCAGCTTTAGTTGATACGGCTCTGTTTTTATTACAGTGGGCTTCTACACATGTTAACATTCAAACTAGTTCATTGAATAATGAATAGTATGTACTGTAAAGTAATAACAAAACCCGCATTCCACCGTCGGAGTTAAAATAAATTTTTCCGACCGAACCCCTATTTTCACACTTTTCTGGTTCAAAATGACCGTTTTCCGCCTGTTTCCCACCTGTTTTTTCACGAAATCGGGCTCTGTATCGGAAATGTTTATTTTGTTTGGGAAATGTTTATTTTGTTTGGGAAATGTTTACTTTAGTTAGACAACCGCTTCTCCAACCAACACACACACTCCACGTGCCCAGTCATCGGAAACATATCAACAGGCTGCACCTCCTGCGTATCATACCCGCCATCCTCCAAAATCCGCAAATCCCTCGCCAGGGTACTTGGGTTACACGACACATACACAATCCGCTTCGGCTGCATATCCGTCATCGCCTTCAATAATGCCTCATCACAGCCTTTTCGTGGTGGATCAACGACAACAACATCCGGTTTTAGCCCTTGCGCCTTCCACCATGGCATTACCTTCTCTGCCTCTCCAACGAAAAATTCTGCATTGGTAATGCCGTTTAGCTTGGCATTCTTTTTCGCATCGCTAATCGCCTCAGGAACAACCTCTACACCATAAACTTTCTTAGCCTGTTGCGCTAAAAATAATGCAATCGTTCCAATTCCACAGTATGCGTCAATGACAACATCATTGCCACCAATTTGTGCATATTCAAGGGCCTTATCATATAAAACTTTGGTTTGCACCGGATTCACCTGATAAAATGACTTAGCTGAAATAGCAAAAGTCAGGCCACCAATCCGATCGTAAATATATTCCTCGCCCCAAAGCAGTTTCGTTTTTCGGCCTAAAATAACGTTTGTCCGCTTATCATTGATGTTTTGCATGATGGATTTCATATTAGGAAATGCCTTCGTCAACTCTTCTACCAAAACATCTTTATTCGGCAGTTTTTCTGTCCGTGTAACAAGTACGACCATGATTTCATTTGTTGCTTGTCCCGTCCGCACCATGATATGCCTTAATACACCACGATGCTTTTCCTCGTTATATGCCCCAATTCCAAGCCGGTTCGCAATGTCTCTGACAGCCTTCACTACCTCATTGATTACATCGTTATGTGTGATACATGTATCTGTATTCTCAATAATGCGGTGGCTCCGTTTCTGATAAAACCCTGTGATAAGTTGGCCGTCCCTTTCCCCTACAGGAATCTGCACTTTGTTACGGTAGTTTAGTGGATTCTCCATGCCAATGATCGGATGTATCGGGACGTTTTCCAGATGGGCAACTTTCTTCAACGCGTTCTTTACCTGATTTTGTTTCATCTTCCGCTGCAGCCGGTAACTCATATGCTGGAGGCCGCATCCATTACAATGAACATCACATACTGGCTCTACTCGCTCGGGACTTTCCTTCGTTAGTTCCAGAAGCTTGCCAAACCCATAATTCTTATTTACTTTAACCACTTTTATCTTTGCTTCCTCACCAGGAAGTGCATTTGGGACAAATAATGGATAGCCATTGATTTTCCCTACCCCATTTCCTTCATGGGTCAGATCTTCAAATGTCAGGGTAATGGTTTCGTTCTTTTTCACTGGTGCTGTCTGCTTCGGCATTGTTAACTTCCTTTACGCTCGTTTATGTTATGCTTATCATCTTATCATATCTTGTTTCGATTTTATAAAAATACCCTTTTTGTTCACAAACGAACTGAAAAGGGATTAATGTTACATATTTATTTTTATATGGGTTTTAATGTATGTTCATCATAAAACACATTTCTTAAAGCAAATTCCTTTGGCGCAGAAAAAATCCGTCTAACTCTTGCAATACTCCCCTTCTCTACACCAGGAGTATAAGGATATTCCAGCTTTAATTTTCCGGAAAAAATCCAAGGGTACAGTTTAGCTTTTGGCTGTCTATTCCCTACATACTCAATAACTGCTGCCAACTTGGTTAATTTATCAAGTTGTTTACTATCCAGGTTATCGATTGCTTTTTCATCAAAATCCAATTCGTTAAAATACATTTCATACTTCGAGGAATATAGATCAATCAGCAGGTTTGTAAGGGAAAAATTAAAATCATCCGCGTTTATTATATCGAAAACTCTTTCCAATCCTTATTCAAGTCCCTTCCAACATAATTTAGAAACATTTTTTGCCTATCCCTTAAATGCCTTCTGCCAACATATTTATCGTATAATTCAATGATTTCTTCTAATGTTTCTATTTCAAGATAGTTCACCAAATATTCCACATCCATAAAATCCCTGTATGGTTCAGGGCGGGCAAATAATATTTTCATTGCCAGCATTTGCTCAGCACTTGGTGCTAATACCTTAAGATTTTTAAACTGATATACTTCTTTTAAGTGTTCATCCTTCATATATTTTAATGGTTCTCTGATATCCTGATTAATCCAGTCTTCAGCTAAGCCGTACGTTTCTGCTATATCGATTAAGATAGTGTCAATAAGAGGAGATGTATCGAATAATGCATCAATATCTTTTGTCGCAGGTCTTGCATCAAAACAAGCCATCATAACCGTTCCACCATAGATATTTAACGTAAGTTCCAACCTGTTTTCCTCAAGCTTCTCATCTAAAACTTCCAATACTTCCAAAAAGAGCTCCTTTGTTATTTTTCCCATGTTACTATCTCACATCCTTTTAATTAAGAAAAGCGGAAGCGCCCGTTTAGCAACGTACAAACTGGAGCACTCCGCAATGAGATAAAGGAAACATGCCCCTGCAAAAGGGGTATGCCGACGTTGGGCGCAAAGCCCGTTCTTAGTCGGCCTTCCTTCCTACCCGAACCGATGTTGACTTATCGTAGTGAAGGAGTGTGAAGTTTGCTTGGCTTTAGCGCTGGAGCTGGACATGGCCAACTCTGACGTAAGCAGAATAGAGCCTAAATTTTTATACTTTCTTTACTTAGGACATAAAGCTTATCGCTCAAATACATTTCTCCATCTATTATAACAGAATAAGCCACCGATATGCTGTCAATTTACCATATAGGTAATGTCGCAAAACACTACAAAAAAATGACTGCCGATCCATCAGCAATCATTCTTCTTCACAAATTCATCTGGAACAAACAATTCCACATGCTGTTTTAAATTGATAAACTCACCAGGTAGAAGACCACCAAATTCACCATCAATATTCAACTGCATTTTTTCGTCTGTCTCGACTTTAATATGCCTTGCTTTCGTGTAGATCACATTTTTATGATCAAGGTGGGCCCCTCTTAATGCCAATGTTGCAACACGAATAAATTCTGCCAGATTGGTCTTTTTTAAAATAATCACATCAAAGTAGCCATCGTCCAGTTTGGCAGTTGGGGCTAGTTTTTCGAATCCACCAACCGAATTCGTATTGGATATGAGAAATAACATAATATCGTCTTCCAGCACTTCTCCATCATATTCGATTCGGACATTGGTTGGCTTAAGAGAAGGAAGCATTTCGATCCCTTTTATGTAATATGCCAACTGTCCCAGCATTGTTTTTAATTTACTTGGTACGTCATACGTTAACTCGGTAAGCTTGCCGCCGCCAGCGATATTAATAAAATAATGTTCGTTTACCTTGCCGATATCAAGTGGAATTGATTGATCGTTAAGAATGATATCAACAGCCTTTATGATGTTGCGAGGAATACTTAATGCTCGCGCAAAATCATTCGTTGTCCCTACAGGTATGATACCTAGTTTTGGGCGGTAATCCTGTTCTCCCAGCCCATTTACGACCTCATTAATCGTTCCATCTCCACCAGCGGCAACTACTACGTCATAGCGACGCTCGACAGCTATTTTGGCAGCTTTAATCGCATCGCCTTCACATGTTGTCGCATGTGTCGATGTTTCATATCCAGCTACTTCAAATCGTTCCAGCACATTTGCCAGTTCCTTTTTAAATGCTTCTCGTCCAGATGTAGGATTGTAGATGATCCGGGCTTTCTTCATTATATACCCCTCCATTGCATCGACCGTTTCTATATCGTTTGTCCAATAAACACGTCACACTTTTTTTCATACAACCATTATCATAGCCCTTTTTCCCCTTTTTGAAAAGGTTCTTATAAAATTTCCCGAAATAAAAAGACCATCCCAATAGCAAATAATGCTTGAGATGGCCGAGAATACGCTAGGAAACGTTAACGCTTATCCATTTCTTCTTTCAAAATTTTATTAACCATTGGCGGGTTTGCTTGTCCCTTTGTTTGTTTCATCACTTGTCCAACCAAAAAGCCTAATGCGCGATCCTTACCGTTTTTATAGTCAATAATCGATTGTTCATTCACATCCAAAATTCCGGTAATAATTTCCTTGAGCTGACCTTCATCGGAAATCTGCACAAGCCCTTTCTCTTTGACAATTTTCTCCGGGTCACCGCCCTTATCAACCAATTCGGCAAAGACTTTTTTGGCGATTTTCGATGAAATCGTACCATCCTCGATAAGTTTAATCATTTTGCCAAGTGATTCCGGTGTGAGTGCCAGATCATGCAATTCTTTCTGGTGCTTGTTCATATAGCCGGAAATTTCACCCATCAGCCAGTTCGATGCCTGTTTGACATCAGCCCCATACTCAACTGTTGCTTCAAAAAAGTCGGCCATTTCCTTTGCGCCCGTCAAGTTTGCTGCATCATACTCGGATAATCCAAGTTCATCGATAAACCGTTTTTTACGTTTATCCGGCAACTCTGGGATTTCCCCGCGGATCCGCTCTTTCCATTCTTCATCAATATATAATGGTACAAGATCCGGTTCTGGGAAATAACGATAGTCATCGGAACCTTCCTTAACCCGCATCAAAATCGTTTCTTTGGTCTTCTCATCATAGCGGCGGGTTTCCTGTAAAATTTCTCCGCCTGACAGTAAAACCTTTTCTTGGCGTTTTTCTTCAAATTCAAGCCCTTTTTGTACAAAGGCAAACGAGTTTAAGTTTTTCAACTCTGTTTTAACCCCGAATTCCTCTTGTCCAATGGGCCTAATCGACAAGTTGGCGTCACATCTTAAGGATCCTTCCTCCATCTTACAGTCAGAGACACCAGTATATTGAATAATATTTTTCAATTTCTCAAGGTACGCATATGCTTCCTCCGGAGAACGCATATCAGGCTCTGATACGATTTCAATTAACGGTGTTCCCTGCCGGTTGAAATCGACCAGTGAATATCCGTCATCGCCATGAGTTAGTTTCCCTGCATCCTCCTCCAAATGGAGACGGGTAATACCAATCCGCTTCGTCTTTCCACCTACTTCAATTTCAATCCAGCCATGTTCCCCGATCGGCTGATCGAATTGCGAAATCTGATAGGCCTTCGGGTTATCCGGATAAAAATAGTTCTTCCGGTCAAATTTCGTATCTGTTGCAATTTGACAGTTTAGTGCCATTGCTGCTTTCATCGCAAAGTTTACCGCCTCTTCATTCAAAACCGGCAACACACCCGGATATCCCAGATCGATCGGGTTCACGTTCGTATTCGGGGCAGCTCCAAATGCATTCGGGCTGGGACTGAAAATTTTAGAAGCTGTTTTTAACTCGACATGTACTTCGAGTCCAATGATTGTTTCGAAATTCATTTGCTTGCACCCCCTAGCTGAGGTCGTTTTGTATGATGATCGGTTGCCTGTTCAAACGCATGAGCTGTCCGGTAAACCGTACCTTCGTCAAAATATTTACCGATAATTTGCAGACCATATGGCAATCCGCCTTTTGATAGCCCGCATGGTATCGAAATTGCCGGTACACCAGCCAAATTAACCGGGATTGTCAAAATATCATTTGTATACATCGTTAGTGGATCTTCCACTTTCTCGCCAATCTTAAATGCTGGTGTTGGTGTGGTTGGCCCGATAACAACATCATAGTTTTTAAAAATTTCATCAAAATCGTTTTTGATTAATGTACGTACCTTTTGTGCTTTTTTATAAAATGCATCATAATAGCCAGATGACAATGCATAGGTTCCAAGCATGATGCGGCGTTTCACTTCTTCGCCAAAGCCTTCGCTGCGGGAAAGCTTGAACATGTCCAGCATGTCTTTCGCATTTTCGGAACGCACGCCATAACGCACGCCGTCAAAACGGGCCAGGTTGGCAGATGCCTCTGATGATGCAAGTAAATAATAGGTTGCAACCGCGTATTTCGTATGTGGGAGCGAAACTTCTTCCCACTCAGCACCTAGTGATTCGTAAACTTTTAAGGCATCCATTACCGAATCCCTAACTTCCGGGGAAACACCTTCACCAAGATATTCCTTTGGCACGGCAATTTTTAATCCTTTTATATCACCTGTCAGGCTTTCCGTAAAAGCAGGCACATCGACATTCGCGCTTGTAGAATCCATTTTGTCCTGACCAGAAATAACTTCAAGTACGCGGGCATTGTCCGCAACATTGCGGGTAATCGGGCCAATCTGATCGAATGATGAAGCAAATGCAACTAGTCCAAAACGCGACACACGGCCATACGTCGGCTTTAAGCCGACAACACCACAAAATGCTGCAGGCTGGCGGATTGAGCCACCAGTGTCAGAGCCTAATGCATAAACGACTTCACCAGCAGCAACAGCAGCAGCTGATCCACCACTGGAGCCACCTGGAACATAATCGGTATGCCACGGGTTGCGTGTTGGTTCAAAACTTGAATTCTCATTCGATGATCCCATCGCAAACTCGTCCATATTTGTTTTACCAATCTTCACGGTTTTTGCCTCATCAAGTTTTTCAATCACTGTTGCACTGTACAATGGGTCATTAAAATTCCGTAAAAATTGACTTGCACACGTCGTTCGAAGTGCCTTTGTAACAATATTATCTTTAATCCCGCCTGGTATGCCAAATAACGGATGTACTGTGAAATCAGGAGTCTCCGTGTCTAAAGCTTTTGCCTGATTGCGGGCATTTTCTTCATCCAATGTTAAAAATGCTTTTACCTGATCATCGACTTCCGCTATCCGCTTGTAGGATGTATCGACTAAATCGCTCACTGCAATTTCTTTATTATGTAGCTTTTGTTCCAATTGCTTTATACTGTTATCAAACAATGACATGTACTTCCCTCCCTATTCCAAAATCGACGGTACGCGAAAATAGTCACCTTTTTTATCTGGTGCATTTTTCAGCGCTTCCTCTTGGGTAATCGTCTTTTTAGGCTCATCTTTACGCAGGACATTTTTCAAATCCAATACGTGGGTAGTCGGTTCTACACCAGTTGTATCCAGTTCATTTAATTGTTCTGCATATTCAAGAATCGAACTTAATTGCTTGGTAAATCGTTCTGCCTCTTCATCTGTTATCGCAAGTCGAGCCAAATTGGCAACATGTTTTACTTGATCGCTTGAAATATCCGCCATTTTCACACCTCCTGTAGTACTCTTACAATACTATTGATAATAGCAGAATTCGTTGACTATAGGCAACTGATCGGCCAATTTTACTACACAAAAAAACTTCACACCTCACTATTCTAACCAGCCTGACAAAGGAATAGCCTGGGAAAGGTGTGAAGTGTGTTTAAAAGAACTTGTTATTCGTTTAATTTCGCTAATGTCTCATCGAATTCCGCTTCAATTTCAGCAGATGGTTTTTCCAGCAAACTTACAATGATTGTAACAATTAGATTAAACAAGAAGCCGGGAAGTATTTCGTATAAATCGAAAATTCCACCTGACAAAAATCCTCCCCAAACAATAACGGTTGCAGCACCAACAATGATTCCTGCCAGTGCACCATTGCGAGTAATCCTTTTCCAAAATAAGGATAACAGGATAATTGGCCCAAAAGCAGCCCCAAATCCAGCCCAGGCATAACTTACCAGTTCCAACACCGAACTCTCCGGATTTAAGGCAAGCAAGGCAGCAATGATGGCGATGGCTAGCGTGGCAATTCTGCCAACCCAGACAAGCTCCTTATCTGATGCCTTTTTACGGAAAAGTGCCTTGTAAAAATCCTCAGCCACCGCAGAAGATGATACAAGCAGCTGGGAGTCAATGGTACTCATGATGGCAGACAAAATTGCCGCTAACAGGACACCTGCCACAATCGGGTGGAATAGAATCTGGGAAAATGCGATAAAGATTTTTTCCGGGTCAGCAAGTACTTGCAACCCGCCCTCCGTTGTAACATCAATACCAAACTTCCCTAAAACAGATACATCCTGCGTACTGATAAACGCAAGACCAACAAAACCGGTAAAAATTGCTCCATAAAGCCCCAAGATCATCCACGTTGTCCCGATTAAACGAGCTTTCGGAACGTCTTTTGCTGATCGTAATGCCATAAACCGGACAATAATATGCGGCTGTCCAAAATAGCCCAATCCCCAGGCAACAGAGGAAATAATTGCGAGCAGGCCAACCCCTTGTACCATGTTCAGGTGGGTGGGATCGATCTGACCAACAGCTTGAACCGCTGCATCCCAGCCCCCCATTTGATTGAGGGCAACAATCGGAACAACGATCAATGCCAGGAACATTAACAGCCCCTGGAAAAAGTCTGTCCAGGCTACAGCCAAGAATCCTCCTAGAAGTGTATATGAAACAACGACAATCGTGCCAATCCAAAGGGCAGTATGATAGGATAAGCCAAATGATGCCTCAAACAGCTTTGCCCCGGCTACCATACCTGATGATGTATAAAATGTGAAGAACAGTAATATGACTAATGCGGAAATTATCCGCAGCATATGTGATTTATCTTTAAAACGGTTTTCCAGGAAGTCTGGAACTGTAACCGAGTCATTGGAAACTTCTGTATACACACGCAGACGTTTTGCAACAAATTGCCAGTTTAAATAAGCACCTATCGAGAGGCCTATTGCCATCCATGCTTCTGATAGGCCTGAAGCATAAATCGCTCCCGGCAGACCTAAGAGCAACCAGCCACTCATGTCCGAGGCCCCCGCACTTAAGGCTGCAACACCCGCGCCAAGCGAACGCCCGCCCAGAACATAATCCGCTAAATTATTTGTTCTAAAATACATGATAAGACCGATAACAAGCATGCCAATCAAATAAACAATAAAGGTAACCAATGTTTCTATTTCCATAATTGAATCACTTCCTCTCTGTAAATAACGTTACAATGGATAATAAAATTAACAGTGGCATTGGAACAAATATCCAAAACCATGTAATGCCCGCAATCGCATACTCTGTCTCTTGCATCTTGACACCCCTTTCTGAATAATTCACAAATATAAAATTAACATAATAGTACTTTTATAATAGCATATACTACGATCCAATTCATCATGTTACTTTTACGACCGGGTTAGCTTATTCCCAGAAACAAAAAAAGGCCCGAAACAGCTTTCCACACCGTTTCAGGCAAATCATAGTAATAGGGTAAAAAAAGATCAAACTGGTTAAATCTTAAAAATAAGTGTTGCTGATTGAAAGAACGCTAGGTTCCCTATCAATTGCCAAATCTGAAGTATTATCTTGAGTAAATAAAAATCCTACAGCTAAAAGAGCCCCTAATGCTACTGATGCTATTAGTTTTTTCATTTTATCGCCCCCTTTAAATATTTGTAAATTGCTCATAAGCTAAGTTAGCTTGCTTATAAAATTTAGTTGCATCCTTGTACCTGTATAATCGTTCATAATGCTGTCCCATAAGCTCTGCATAGGTAACAAGGTTTGCATAGTCTTTATGCTTTTTCAAGTATGGGATAAATTCATTAATTACCAGATTTTCAAATTTTTCATGATCATCACCCAATGCGAAGTGATAGGTATAAATCATATAATATAACAACCGAAATGGCTCTATATCATCAAGGTCTTTCATTAAACTAAGACCTTTCTCTATAATCCCTTTGGCTTTGTCGTATTGCTCAACATTATAATATTCTCTTATTAAACAGGCTATCGCAGCAAGTCGTTCAACTAAAATCACCTTATCATCATCAACTATTTTCCCAAAATATTGAATCGCCTGCTTTGCTTCTCCCTTTGTTGAGTACAAATTCCCTAAATTTTGGTTTGTTAATTGGATAAGCTGCCTATTATTGTTTAATTTCCCCAAGTGCAAGGCCAAATTATAATTCTTGATTGCCTTTTCATACATCATAAGCCTGCGATAAGAAATACCAAGCAAAATATGGCATTGTGCACATCGTAAAAAGTTATAATTCCTCTGGAAAACATCCAATGCTTTATTCGCATACTCAATCGAATCCAGCGTATTTCGCAGTTTGCTGTGTGTTACCGAAATTGTGTACTGCAAGTCAGCAATTTCACTTTCAGCCAGTTCAAGATGATTTAACTTTTCTTCTGCTAGCTTATACATCCGCATCGCTTGGTTAAACTCACCAACCTGGGAGTTATAGTTCCCTTTAAACTTATACCAATAAAACTGATGCAAACTATCAAACGTGCTTGACAAATCAGCAAGGCTGTTAATTTGCGTCAATGCTGCTTCATACTGTCCTAATATTAAGAAGTATCTAATCTTATGTATCTCAAACATTACCATGCTTTCCGAATGCGTGTCTTCCATCAATGCCTCAAGCTCGTTGTAACCTCTTTCAATTTCATCCTTGTCATTGACCTCAAATAGCTGGCTGTACCACTCCTGGCACTTATTCTTAATGGTAATGTCCTTTTCATTATCAAGCTGAATACCAAGCCGTGTGCATAGTAAGCTGATAACTTCCGGGCTTGCTTCGGTTTTCCCATTTTCAATCTTGGATAAGTAGGCAAAAGATACAATTCCTTCAGCAAGTTCTGCTTGGGTCATTTCCTGTTTGATACGGTGTAATTTGATATAAGAACCAATTTCCATCTATTTACCCACCTCACTAACAGAATCCGAAAAGGCGTTACATGATATTTCTATACTTATATAATAGCATGAATTTCCAAAAATTCATATTGGGAAAGTTGAGGGGTATTTTGGGCGATTATCCATCTAAAAACTTGCCTACTTTCCTAAAATGAGGAAAGTTATGCAAAAAAGAGACCTTTTTCTGCATTATTTTACCAGAAAAAGGTCTTGTGTAATTTTTTTGTTAAATTGTGTCTATTTACTCACAACATTTCAGATGTGGTTTTTCCTTGCATATGTTGGATTAGGTAATCCGGACCACCGGCTTTGGAATCTGTACCGGACATATTGAAACCGCCAAATGGCTGATAACCAACAATAGCCGCTGTACAGCCACGGTTAAAGTATAAGTTACCGACATGGAAGTCCTCACGAGCCTGTTCCAGGTGTGCGCGATTATTCGTAATGACTGCACCAGTTAGCCCATAATCCGTATTGTTGGCAATTTCAATTGCATGGTCAAAATCCTTAGCCTTGGTTAATGCAACAACAGGGCCAAAGATTTCCTCTTGCATGATGCGTGCTTCCGGATCAACATCAGCAAATACGGTCGGGTTAATAAACCAGCCTTTACTATCCTCGCCTGTACCACCGACAAGCAGTTCGCCTTCTTTTTTACCGATTTCGATGTAGCTCATAATCTTATCATATGCACCTTGATCAATGACAGGGCCCATAAAGATATTGGAAGGATCTGAAGTGTTACCGACCGTTAATTTCTTTGTTAACGCTGCAACACGGTCTTTCACTTGATCATAAACATCTTCATGAATAACCGCACGTGAACATGCTGAACATTTTTGACCGGAAAAGCCAAATGCAGATTGCACAATCGATTCTGCAGCAAGCTCCAAGTCTGCTTCTTTATCCACAACGATCGTATCTTTCCCACCCATTTCAATAATCGTCCGTTTCAGCCATTTTTGACCATCCTGTACGACCGCCGCACGTTCGAAAATACGTGTTCCCACATCACGGGAACCGGTGAAGCTTACGAAACGTGTACGAGGATGATCAACTAAATAATCCCCAACTTCGCTTCCTGGTCCGGGAATGTAGTTGATAACACCTTTTGGCATACCTGCTTCTTCTAATACTTCCATTAATTTATACGCAATAACTGGTGTTGTACTTGCCGGCTTTAGGAGTACTGTGTTTCCGGTAACCATTGCGGCAACCGTTGTACCAGTCATAATCGCAAAAAGGAAGTTCCATGGGGAAATAACAACACCAACGCCCAACGGAATATAATGAAATTGATTATGTTCGATCGGGCGGCTGTTTACTTCGGCACCATCTTTTATTTTAAGCATTTGCCGGCCATAGTATTCCATGAAATCAATGCCTTCTGCAACGTCAGCATCCGCTTCTTTCCAAGGTTTTCCGCCTTCTTTAATCAAGTGAGCAGTGAATTCCAGTTTGCGGCGACGGACAATTGCGGCTGCTCGGAACAAAATATCTGCACGAAATTTTGGATCTGATTTTCTCCACGTTTCAAATGTTTCATCGGCAACCTTCATCGCTTTTTCGGCTAATTCCTTATTTGCTTTGGATACATAGCCGATTATTTCTTTTTTATTAGCAGGGTTTACCGAAACAATTTTATCCTCGGTAGTAATGCGTTCACCGCCGATAATTAACGGATATTCCCCGCCAAGATCAGCTTCAACCTGCTTAATAGCTTCCCGTATAGCTTGCTTATTTTCTTCTACCGAGAAATCCGTAAAAGGTTCATGTTTATATGGTACTACTGCCATTAAAAAAACCTCCTTAAATTATCCTGTGACTCCGTTTTCAGTAAAATATGGGATGGAGTATGTCCATCCCATATTTTACCCGAACTCTGTAAACAGTTCAATCATTAGAAATGATCTAATGAAAAATATGAACAGTAGGATCATCAACGCCAGCGCTACGATAAATCAAACTTTCTGTTTCATTATTTGCGGTGACTTTAACTTCCAGATCATAATATTTTGGGAACATTTCCTTTATCAGGCCATACGCGTATTGGGTGAACCCGATAACCTCCCCTTTTCCGTAAAATTCAATAGGGATTTCCAGTGTCAGCTTTTTTAAATCTTTATTAATATAAAACCCTTCTCCGATGACACCAACATAGTTAGGGAAAAATTGCTGAATTTCTTTTCCGAAGTCTTCCACAAGCTTGTTATCATCAAAGTATTTCTCCGCAGATTGTTCATTTGGAAATAAAACATAGTCTTCCTTGATGGCTTCCCAATCGTCAATTGCCGATTCGCCCCCATTTACAACGGTTTTGGCTACGTAGTTTCCAGGTACAGGTGAACCTTGGCCTTCTTCACGGTACAAGCCGATCATAACCGGAACGTTTTGTAATCCATCTATTTTCCGAATACGTTCCAGGACAGTTTTTGCCATCTCTTTCCCATGCTCAAGCATTCGTTTTTCTGAAATTTTTTCATAATAGTATGGACCGTCTTTTTTCTTTTGAAAACGATATTCTGACTTCAAGGCAAGTCCAATAGAAATTCCTACTAGTTCAGCACTATTATCTTCCTTTTTCTTCAAATAATCCTGCTCCAGAATATGGGATAGGTATGTCGGATTTTTCCTATTTGCTTCCTCACTATACTCATCGTCATCTGCAAGTTGAGGGTTCAAACCAAGCTGCAGATCCTGTTTAACCTCTTCTATTTCGTCTTTACTTGCTTTTCTGCCCTTTCCTAGTTCCAGCGATTTAACCTTGTCCTTGGCTGCTTCATTTAATTGTTCCTTTGTAAGTGATCTGCCCAGCCATTTATAAACCATGTCTTCTTTTAAATATTGGCCTTCCTGAAAATAATACTTTTTCGGGTCGTAAACGGATTTGGAATGGCGCCTTAGTCCTTCTTCCATTTCATCGATATCGAGGCGATTCCCCATTTGATTCGTTATAACTCCTCTGGCGGCGCTGGTTTTGTATGGCAGGATCATTTTATAGGTTTCCTCAGACAATTGATAGCTTGGGACAATGGATTTTTCCTGATTTGCCTGTTCATTCTTTTTTTGAACTACTTCATCCTCGTTCATTTTCGGTGCACAGCTCGCAAGTAAAAGCAGCGTGCAGAGGAGACTTACACATAATTTCTTCACGATTTCAACTCCCTAATTCTAAAGCGTAAGCGCCCGGTTAGCGGCGTATGTGCTGGACTGAACCGTAGGAGATAAAGGAAACACGGTGAGCGTGAGCGAACCGATGTTGACTTATCGTACGGAGGTGAAGGAAGCACACTAGCCGCTGGGCGCTGGAGCTGGATGTGTTTATTTTCCATTTCCATTGATACGCTAACCAAAAATTATACATCTAAGGCTTCTTTTAGCTGTTGTTCATCCCAAATGGTTACACCAAGTTTTTGTGCTTTCTCATATTTCGATCCGGCATCTTCTCCGGCAATGACAATGTCCGTTTTTTTACTGACACTACCTGTAACAGTTCCACCCATATTCTCGATAATTTCCTTTGCTTCCGGGCGTGTATAATGCTCCATCTTCCCTGTCAGCACAATGGTTTTACCGGAGAAAATTGTATCGGCCGTTTGTTCCGATCGCTTTATCCCTTTGTATTCCATGTTTACACCAAGTCCGCTTAGCTCCTTGAGCAGATCCATCACTTCCTCTTCGGAAAAATACTGCACAATGGAATCAGCCATTTTTTCGCCGATTTCATCAACCGCAATCAAATCATCAAGTGTAGCATGCTGCAATTTTTCCATTGTCTCGAACTGCTCGGCAAGCGTTTTGGCTGCCTTGGCTCCAACAAAGCGAATTCCCAGACCAAATAAAAGTCGCTCCAGTGAGTTCGTTTTTGACGCTTCAATTGCTTGTAGTAAATTATCGACTGATTTTTCACCCATGCGCTCCAAGTTTAATAATTCGTCGCGCTTTAGCCGATAGATATCCGCAATGGTATGGATCAGTTTCTCCTGGAAAAGCTGGATAATCACTTTTTCCCCTAACCCATCAATATTCATCGCATTCCGTGACACGAAGTGAATAAGCCCTTCCTTCAACTGGGCGGGGCAATTCGGATTAATACAGCGAAGCGCCACTTCTCCTTCAAGTCTAACTAATTCGCTGCCACATGCCGGACATTCGGTCGGCATGTGAAACTCTTGCTCATTACCCGTCCTTTTTTCCTCAACAATCCGAACAACTTCCGGGATGATATCGCCAGCCTTTTTAATAACAACCTTATCCCCAATGCGAATATCTTTGGCACGAATAAGATCTTCATTATGCAATGATGCACGTTTGACCGTTGTTCCAGCAACTTTAACGGCATCTAATACCGCTGTGGGGGTAATGACTCCTGTGCGTCCGACACTTAGTTCAATATCTCGTAACGTTGTGATCACTTCTTCAGCCGGAAATTTATAGGCAATTGCCCAGCGTGGACTTTTGGCTGTGTAGCCTAGCTCTTCCTGCTGGTCCAAATTATCCACCTTCACAACAATGCCATCGATTTCATAATGTAAATTTGGACGTTCCGCTGTCCAATATTCCACGTATTCAATGACCGCTTCAATAGTTTGACATCTGCGCCATTCGGGATTTGTTTTGAATCCCAATTGTTGCAAATACTCCAGCCGTTCACTGTGGGATTCGATTGCTCCAGCTTCCCATTCCCCAACACCGTATAAAAAGATATCGAGATTGCGTTCTGCGGCAATTTTCGGATCAAGCTGCCGTAGTGAACCTGCCGCAGCATTTCGTGGATTAGCGAAGGGTTCTTCCCCGTTTTCCTCACGCTTTTTATTTAGAGCAAGGAACGATTTATGCGGCATATATGCTTCCCCGCGAACTTCAATTGTTTCGGTATCTTTAATGGTTAACGGGATACTGCGGATCGTTCGTAAATTGCTCGTAATATCTTCACCGGTCGTTCCGTCTCCACGGGTTGCCCCACGGGTAAATTTGCCGTCTTCGTAGAGTAAAGAAATCGCCAATCCATCAATTTTTAATTCACAAACATAGGTTACCGGCTGATCGGTTCCTTCCCTTACCCGTCTGTCAAAGTCACGTAAATCACCCGCATTAAAGGCATTTCCGAGACTTAACATCGGTACATTATGCTGGACTTTTTGAAAAGCAGCAAGCGGTTCTGCGCCGATACGCTGGGTCGGGGAATCGGCGGTAATAAGCTCCGGGTATGCCTCTTCCAGTTTTCGCAGTTCCTGTAGCTTTTCATCATATTCAGAATCTGGAACACTAGGTTTATCGAGTACGTAATATTCATATCCATATTGATTCAACAGTTCTTTTAATGCATCTATTTTTTCTTGTGCTTGTTGTTTGTTCATCCATCAAACACCATCCTACTCCTTCGTGATCGGTGCAAACTTTGCCAATAGCCGCTTAATCCCGGTCGGGGCCGGAAACGCAATATCAAGCTCCATTGCCTCGCCTTCCCCCTGTACCTTGACGACCGTGCCAACACCCCATTTTTTATGGTTGGCCTTATCGCCCGGCATCCAGGTTTGACTTTCAGCACCAGTTGTCTTCTGTAATCTTTCCGCTTTTCTTTTGAGCTGTTTCGGCTGCTCGTTGTTTTTTTGGGCAAACATTCCACCACCAAACATGGTTTCTCTTGCCTGCTCGATCCCATCAATCAGTTCTTCCGGGATTTCTTGAATAAAGCGGCTGATTGGGTTCATGTTTGTCCGTCCGTATAGCGTTCGCATTTTGGCATGGGTTAAATAAAGCTCTTGTTCCGCCCTGGTAATGCCGACATAGGCTAAGCGGCGTTCTTCTTCCATTTCATCGTTATCAAACATGGAACGGCTATGTGGAAAGACGTTTTCCTCCATCCCGATTAAAAAGACAACTGGAAATTCCAGTCCTTTCGCGGCATGCAGTGTCATCAGTGTAACCTTTTCATCCTGCTCGGAGTCATCATCAACCCGATCGATATCCGCGATCAAAGCCAAATCGGTTAAGAATGCAACAAGAGTTTTGTCTTCACTTCCCGCTTCAAAGTCCTTCGTAACCGTCATGAATTCCTCCAGGTTTTCCAGCCGGCTTTGTGATTCAATTGTATTTTCGTTTTTTAGCATTTTTTCATAGCCTGTTCGTTCCAGTACCGCTTCCACCATGTCTGTTGCCGTTAAAAATTCCTGCTGCTGTGCTAGTGATCGGATTAACGTTGTAAATTGCTCTAATTGATTAGCAGCCTTTTTAGAAACACCGGTTAAGTCAACATCCTTCACTGCCTCGTAAAAAGATAAACCATGTTCAGTCGCATAAGCACGCAGCCGGTCAATAGACGTTTTGCCAATACCGCGTTTTGGTACGTTTACGACTCGTTCAAAGCTGATATCGTCGTCAGGATTGGTAATTAACCGTAAATATGCGGTTAAATCTTTAATTTCTTTGCGTTCATAGAATTTTTGCCCGCCAACCATTTGGTAAGGAATGGTCGATTTCATCAAGGTTGCCTCGATGGCCCGGGATTGAGCGTTTGTCCGGTACAAGATGGCAATGTCTCTGGGCGAAAAACCTTGTTCGCGTGTCAATTCCTGAATTTTATCCGTTACATACAATGCTTCTTCCTGCTCCGTTGCTCCCTGGAAATAGCTGATTTGTTTTCCGTCTGCATTTTCGGTCCACAGATTTTTCGGTTTGCGTCCTGGATTGTTATGAATGACATTGTTGGCTGCCTCCAGGATCGCTTTGGTTGAACGATAATTTTGTTCGAGAAAGATAGTCCGTGCTGTTGGATAGTCCTTTTCAAACGAGAGGATATTCTGAATATCCGCACCGCGCCAACGGTAAATGGACTGGTCAGAGTCACCGACCACACAAAGATTCTGGAACCTGCTTGCTAGCTGTTTTACTAAATAGTATTGCGCATGGTTGGTATCCTGATACTCATCCACATGAATGTATTGGAACCGGCGCTGATAGAATTCAAGTACCTCCGGAACCCGCTTAAACAAATGGATCGTTTGCATGATCAGATCATCAAAATCGAGTGATTGGTTTTTTTGCAGCATTTTTTGATATGCCTGATAGATTTGCGCAACCTGTCGTTCATAAAAGTTGCCAACATTATTACTGTATTCTTCAGGCGTAACAAGTTCGTTTTTTGCCGAACTTATTTGCCCTAGCATGGCTCGAGGATCGATTTTTTTCGGATCAATGTTTAGGTTTTTCAGTATCTGTTTGATAACGGACAGCTGATCACTGCTATCCAAAATGGTAAAATTCCGGTTGTACCCGATCCGGTCAATATCGCGTCTCAGAATTCGTACACACATCGAGTGGAAAGTAGATACCCAAATTTGTTCACTTCCCGCGCCAACCAGTCTATGGACACGATCCCTCATCTCTCGTGCAGCCTTATTGGTAAACGTAATCGCTAAAATATTCCGGGGGGCAACATCTTTTTCCCTTAATAAATACGCAATTCGATGTGTCAGTACGCGGGTCTTTCCACTTCCTGCTCCCGCCATAATTAATAACGGTCCGTCTGTATGCTTGACAGCCTCCTGCTGTTCTTTATTTAATCCGTTTAGTAGATCGTTCATTGTTTGACTCACGGGTGACACCACCTTATTTTATTTCTTGTCAGAGTCTGTTCAAGTAATCTGACACTGTACAACTGCCTGTCGGTAACTTCCGGAATGGGGTAGTACTATCCAGATTGCGGAATACTATCCAAAAATGAGTAAATACTATCCAAAGCCGGGCAAATACTATCCGAGATTGCGAAATACTATCCAAAACTGGACAAATACTATCCGAAATTGCAAAATACTATCCAAACTCCTTGATATTTTATCTGCACACATTACTTTACTGCTTTAACTGTCTTTAACGCGTTTTTGAAGTCTGTATAAATACTGTTTCCTACAATAATCACATCAGCATGTTCTTTCATCTCAACTGCTTGCTGGCTATTTTCAATTCCGCCCCCATAAAAAAGCAATGTGTTGTTCAGTTCATTTTTTACTTGCCGGACAAGCTGTGGATCACCATATGTGCCGCTGTATTCCAAATAAAAAATTGGTAAATGAAACATGTGCTCAACCATAAAAGCATAGGCAGTCACATCATCTGTATCTGGCAGTTCACAATTGGTTTTTCTGAAAGCTTTTGCTTCTTCATTTAAAATACAGTACCCTTCAACGAAAATTTCGTCCCAGTTCATGATATCTTTATAGTTTTTAATGGCTTGATGCTGTATATCCATCATCCATTTTTTCTCAGTTGAATTCATCACCATAGGGACAAAGTAAAAATCAAATCCCGGAGTAATGGCATCCATATCAGATATTTCCAATATACATGGGACCGTAAAACGGCGAATTCGCGATAGTAGATCCAGCACCCCGTCTAATGTAATATTATCCGTCCCTCCGACAATAATTGCATCGGTCCCGGATTCACAAAGTTTTTCCAGGTTTTCATCCGTTATTTCCTTCGCCGGATCCAGCTTGAATATATGCTTCCATTCATTCATCTCTTTATACAAAGGTTTTAACCTCCATTTTCGTAATCCCATTAGTCTATTATAGCAAAAATTTTGCCTCGAGATTAGGGTGAATATGAATGTTTTTGGCGGAAATTATTTTGGGAAATATTCATCTAGTATAATAAAATTCATTATACAGGAATATACGTTCCATATACAGTATCCTTACATAAATTCTCTATTCCGTCTACACAAAAACCCTGCCATACTAGACAGGGTTTAGCTTCATTATTCGTTTGGCAATTACAGTGCCAAACATCAACTTAATATAGCCCGATCACTTTCAAATTGTTTCCCGCGTATCCGCCTAAATTCATGCAGCAAGTCTTCCAGGCTCAGCTTTTGTTTCGCTTCTCCTCGTACATCAAAAATAATTTGTCCTTTATCCATCATAATGAGTCTGCTGCCTAAATCTAAGGCTTGCTGCATATTGTGTGTTACCATTATTGTTGTTAAACCCGATTGTTTCACCACTTTTTCAGTGAGATTCGTAATCAGTTCTGCCCGGGCAGGATCAAGAGCAGCAGTATGTTCATCCAGCATTATAATCGCCCTGTGACGCTGATGTTTGCTGGGAGTTAATCATTTTTTGCAGATCTTCTATCTCTTTTTCCTTTTGTGCCAATTCCTGATTAAATCGGAAACATCATATTCGGATACATCATCGCCACAAACGGCCACGCATCCCGATTGAACTGGTTCTGCTTTTGCAATGCTGTGAATTCTGCTGGCTTATCTACCAACGTGTTACGATAGAATCCCATGCCCTCCGTAGCGGGGTATAAAATAGAAATTAGATAATGCCTTTTTGTCCCCAAATCCAGTTTTTCACCTTGTCAAGCCTAGCTTGAGGACAAATCCTTTCCCATTACCCCTTATCAAACAAAATGTGAGGTTCTACCTTATATATTGACCAACACAACACTAAAACACCTTGAATGGCATAAAGCCATTCAAGGTGTTAGATCTACATGGTTTTAAAAACTTCATCTACAGAACCGCCAAACATATCGGGATCCTCGTTTTTAATATCATTTAATAATTCAATAATTATTTTTCTTGTTTGAACGTCCAATTTAGAAAGAACCCTTCCATAAGCAACTCGTACCTTGGGATGATTTAATATCCTATAATGTAGAACTTCCATCCATTCCTCGGCTCTATCGATAACCTTTGGAACAGCCAATGCTAATAAATTAAGTCCTTCTTCTATTCTATATTTATATAGATGCTCTATTCCATGAATTAAACCGAACATAACCTCATAATTATCAGTGTCATCATCAAGACTGTAGCATAAATCACTAATTAACGATACATCATCTAAGCTAACAACATTTTCCAACGCCTGTTCAAATTCAGTAATTTCGTCACTAGTTTGTAAAAGTCGATTAGTATATATCTTATTTAATTCTAATTTAACATTCATAATTACACCTCATTTATTTTTTAAATAGGTCAGGATATAATTCATTATTTTTTCTAATTACTTCACTCAGCCCGTTTCTTATTTGTGGTGTGTACAAGCCCTCATTCATATATATTCTTCTAGCATCTAATATATCATGGGCAAGGGCATCGCGATAGGTTAGATTTAAATATTCTTCTAGTTTTTTTCCGTTAAGACCATACGTATAGGTCTCTCTATGCCTTCCTCCTACACCAGGGTGGGGTTGTTCCATATTCATTCCTACACCATTATTTCTTTTAATTCCGGCTTGCTTCATCTTTTTCGCGGAAGGCATATGGTGCGGTGTAATATTGTCAAACGCTGTACCTTGTTTAGTGAGTTGTTTAAACGTATCTACTTTTCCTTCTGAAGGCAACAATGAATTTGAGATGCTCTTATTAGCTTCCCCGACATCTTTAACCTTTTCCCCAGCCTTAAACGCCTCTGCACTTTTACCAACTAATTTAGCTGGCTTTACACCTAAAAACAAACCAGCCATCATCTTATCAGCAGCCGTTGCATCCGGATCAACTATCGTCTCAATATCATCGAAAGCAAAGTCAAATCCCGCACTAGCAATATGCCCCATCATATACGGATCCCCAGCCAAGTCCGAGTTACCACCCATTACCTTTCGTTTATCCTCAAAAGTAATCGGCTCTCTCGCATAATTTTCCCTCTCGCCTTGTGAAGCTGACGCTTGATAGGAGTTGATCATTTTTTGCAGATCTTCTATCTCTTTTTCCTTTTGTGCCAATTCCTGATTATAGGAACTATGAGGTGCAATTCCTACCCCAGTTGTCGTTACTTCTTCTCCACTTATTTTTTGCAGGTACTGTTGTATTTGTATTGCTTCCTCGTCTGTCATCCTGTTTTGTTCCGCTAGCTCCTGAATAAACCTCTGTTCACTTATATCCTTTGGCGTAACATTGTTTATATATTTGCCATGATTCCGATACGTAATCGGAAACATCATATTCGGATACATCATCGCCACAAACGGCCACGCACCCCGATTGAACTGGTTCTGCTTTTGCAATGCTGTGAATTCTGCTGGCTTATCTACCAACGTGTTACGATAGAATCCCATGCCCTCCGCAGTATATCCATCCATATTCTGCAATGAGATTTCACCGTTTGTAAATACGGCCTGTATATCTGTAATATAACCCTTCATTGTTTCCAACTGTTTTTCAACCGATTCCAATGCACTTGTCTGCGAATCATCCAAATCATAAAGTCCCTCAACTGTTTCCTTTGTTTTCTTTTTCCCGCGTTGGACGTTATGCAAAAATTCCTCATCATCCATTTTGGGCAAAGCCACAATATCTCGGATACTATCCATGATCGCATTTGCTTCATCTGTCAGGTTAACAGTCACATCTTCTACCTTTTCAAGCCCAGATGTCACATCATCTTCCAAAAATTCTTCTCTAATCATCGCTTTTTCATTCGGTTCAAAGGATAATACTGCTTCTTTAACTTGATCAAACAGCTCCTCATAATCCGTTAAAAAATGTTGCATATAAATTAAAAATGGCTGATGACACTGTTCATAAAAAGTGCGAATCGCCTCGCCGCCTTCTCCTTTTAGTGTATCATTTAATGAGACAATGCCATTAACAGCCTGTTGTACGCCCGAGATTTGATTTTGAAAATCGGGGATCTCATTCTTTATATTATCAATCCCCTTATGTAAATGCTCGGCATCTAAAATTTTCACCAATTCCCCTCCTCTCCGAAATTATGCACGTGCCAGGCACCGATACAATTTTGAAAACTATTTAATAAATTGAATGGCGTCCGCAATCACTTTTTCGTTTTCCACAAATGAATCGATTGCTACCCCGGTCTCGTCAGCATTATTCTTTAGCAGCGTTTTGTAGGAGGTTAAAATTGCTTCATAAGTTTGTTGCATCTCGTTGATTTTATCGACCATTTCAAGAACGTTCTCTCCATTTATTTCCTTGGCAAAGGCCGTCTCCAACGATTCACCAGCCGCCTGCAATTCCGCCAACGCCGACTTAATTGAGAACGGAACTACTTTAATCTCCTCACCCATTTACTTTGCCCCCTTTCCTTGTGCATACAAGCTGGCAAGCATGGCTCGCTGGGCTGCGATACTTGCCTCCAAGCTCTGAATCTCCTGTTTGACTTCCTGGATTTTTGCTTCCAACTTGGAAATCGCCTCGTCCAATTGTTCATCGGAGATCTCGACATAGCTCCCATACAATTCATCTTCTCTAAGGGTGTCAAAGTTATCAGCCAACTCCCCGTACCAGGTGGTTACTGTTAATTCTGGTTTTAGACAAAGCGGTTTTTTCGCATGAAAGTCACCTTGGCAATCTAACAATTCAGATGAAGCCTGATTAAGCCGTTCCATTTCTTCTCTTTTCGCCCCTAACTGTAGACTCAAGCTACTGATTGAACCTTGAACTGACGCTATACTACTAAGGGTCCCCGCATCCATTAGTTTCACCTCTACATACCGTGATATTTTCCGAACGGGAAAAATAAACCAATTATACTAAATTATATGATACATTCGGTACACATGCGAGGTGTCTTTTGGACTATTTGTTTTTTTGGAGTGTATTACATTTATACTGGTGACAGGGATATAATCAGGGATCGTTAAAATAGTACCCTGTCGTCAAAAACCATTCGATTGATTTTTCTTGTGCCCTAATCGACTTGCGGCATTTATCGGAGAATCACAAAAACATGTACATTATTAAGGAGGTGACCGGAAAACGCGCTATAGTCACAATAGATGGTACTTTTATACTGTCATAACCCGTTTCTTATACAGGGTATCCTCTTTCTGGACCCACCATAGTATTTTCGACCTGGTTGTATTGTTTGGCATAAATGAATGTGATTTACCTCATATCTAGGCTATATTCCTTTTCATGATAGATGGTAGCTACGCGGAGCGGAGCCATGTTGGTTTCTTATTTTAAAAAAAGCCGCACCATCAAAGGTACGACTTTTAATCATCACTTTCCATATCTTCCGCCAAAATACGGTCCAAAACCATCTTATACCCATCATTGCCAAAGTTAATACATCTGCGGACACGGGAAATGGTTGCGGTTGAAGCTTTTGTTTCCTTTTCAATGACACTATAGGTATGACCACCGATTAGCATTTTTGCTACTTGCAGACGCTGTGCGATGGAATGGATTTCTGACATTGTAGCAATATCATCAAAAAAACGATAACATTCCTCTCTTGTTTGTAGTGACAAAATCGCGTCAAACAATTGATCTAATTGCTCTCCTCGTAATTTATCAATTTGCACATCTTTTCCTCCTGCCCTTTTAAAAATAAGAACATAACTAACTTTTCAATTGGGACATTTTTTTAATTGGAAACCGTAACCGCAGTATCCAGTCCCGGACTTTCCGGGATGACATTAATCCATGTCTTACCTGGCACAAAACCAACTGATTGCCCGTCTTTAACTGGGATGATTCTGCCATCTCTGTTTTCCCATTGGACTTGTTGTACCTGTCCCTTTCGGATCAACAAGGCATCACCACCTGATTCAATATCCACAGAACGGCGGCCAGCATCGTCGATCACTCCATGCTTTGTCTCGATAATGAATACATTATCTACCTGGATCGGTTCTTCTGTATCCAATTCCACTGTTTTTTCGTGATCACTAAATCTTGTATATTTTTCATTTGCTGCATCATAGTCAAACTCCACGATGTTCATTATATCACGTAATGAGTAATCAATCTGTACATGTTGTGCCGGTTCACCAGAAAGCTGCTGCGTTTCATCATTTGTTAAAAACGGTAATGGTTTATATGATGCTGTTACATCATACCCTTTAGCTTCGGCTGCTTCATCAACGCCATCGAAAAGTAAATAGGAGTTGTGCGGTGCCTTCCGAAATGATTCCCGTTTAAACAATTTCCCATCATTATCATGCTCTGACCCGTTTAAATGTTCAATCCCACGATCAGCAATCATGTCATTGACGAAATTTGCTGCTCCATGATAAACATATAATGCATTATATCCGTTTGCCAATTCAAAATAATATTCTCTGGCACTGCGGACAGGACCGACTACATCAGATTTTTCACTTTGAAACAAAGCCAGAAATCGAGTAATTCGTCCTTCAGCCAAAATTTCAAAAACGACATCCGCTTTAGACAGACCTGTTTGCGGTCGTGCTTTCCGATGATTGTTTACCATCACCCCAACAATTCGGTCATCAGCTGGTTTATCTGTTTTCATTCCAGTCAGAGGGTAGACATATTTCATTTCTTCTGCCGCATTTTCTTCTTTACCATTGTTTTCCACATTCTCTTTATCCTTGGAACATCCGGCAAGGAGTACAAATAGTCCAAGTAATATAAAGAAGAAAGTTTTTTTCATACAAAAACACACCTTTTATTTATGTCTTTCTTCTATTATACGCTAACGCATTATTGCTGGAAAGAGTACCTCCCGTTTCTTTACATCAATGATGCCCTGCTGGGTAATACGGATATACGGTAAATGGGTTGCTGACAGGAACAACACGGAATAAACTGGATCGTCAAAACGATAGCCAAATTCTTTAAGTGTAGCCTTTAGCTGTTTTTCTTTTTCAATAAGCTGCTCCATCTTTCCATCAAACATAATTCCGCCAAGTGTAAGCGGTAATTCAAATAATATTTCGCCTTGATGAGCTAAAACAATTCCGCCGCCTAGTTCCTTTAACCGTTTCCACGCTAGTTGGATATCATATTTATTTTTTCCAATACAAACTATATCGCCGGTCGTAGAGTAAGAACTCACAAGCCCGCCCAGACGATTGGTAAATCCGCGTAATGTCGTATTCACCCGCCAATTGCCATCACGGTCAATCAGCAGAAGGAAGGCATCAGCAAATTGCTCAGGTATCACATCGAGGGTAACATCTGTTTCAATCGCATATGGCTTGATGATAACGTCATTCACCATATCAAGGCCGATTGGCACTGAAAACTGCAGATCACTCATTTGCAAATCCCAGTCAAGATTTAGCGGTCCTATTTGATAGTTCTCCCAATCGATATGGGTTGTCAATGTCTTACCATTGTTTTTCCTTTTTATCCATTGGCCTTTCGCTAGCACACTAACAGGATGTGGATCATCCTTTTGTTGCAAAATATTAATGTGGGCGATTCTCCCAGGTGCAATGCTTCCTAATTCTTCTGCCAGGTTATAATGATTTGCCACATTATATGTCACCATCCGGTACGCTTCTTCAAGCGGAACCCCCTTTTCAATGGCAATTTCCAGACAAATATTCATCATCCCGCGTTCGTAAAACGCCGGTGTAGCCCCGTCCGTTGTCATCGTCACGTTTTCGAATGAGGTTATATTTGCAGCAAGCATTTCATCCAAAAGCTTTGGCAGGTCAGGTCGGATAGATGAATGGCGCAGTCCTACCTGAAACCCGAGCTGCAAACGTTCAATTGCTTCAGCACCGGTCATCGCCTCATGATCTGCTGAAACACCAAGCAGCTTCATTTTCGTTAAGGTTCGTTCGGAAGCTCCAGGGAGATGCCCTTCGACAGGCTTACCCTTGGATTTCGCTTCCTGCATCCAATAGAGCAGCCGGTCATCACCAGCAAGCAGACTTGGCCACGCAGTCAGCTCTCCACCCTGAATAACGGAATGGTGGGACAGCCAATCTAATACCTCCTCACTGTTAAAAAAAGCTTCTTCGTCCTGCAGGGCAGTTTGCGAATCAAACCGTGCCCACCAGTACATGGAAACAGGTAGTTTATTAAACTCCGCCAGCAAAGAAAACGCTTTCTTTTTGTTAGCCAAAAAATGCCACATTAAGTTATCATTTATCAATGTTGTCGTACCGAATGCCGCTGCATGGTTTGCCAGCTCTTCGGGATTGTACAATTGAAATGGATGGGCATGTGGTTCAATATAGCCCGGAACAAGATAATAATTCTTACAATCTATGATCTCGGTTGTTAATTGTTTTTCCGGCATTTTGTCACCAACGTAGACAATCCGGTCATCCGAAATCCAAATATTTGCGGTTAGCCATTGCTTCGTGAATATATTTAAATAAGTACTATTTTTTAAAACAATAGTAGGTGCTACTTTTCCATCAATCACAGCAACATGTTTGCGCAGTTCGCGATTTCTCCAGTAATAACCATTTTCCAGCATAGAACAACTCTCCAAATTTATGATTTCCTTTATTTTACCATATAATCCGCTTTCATACTGTAAAGTTTTTGTTAAATGAAGTGAATTTTTTGTGACACTTCGTTACTTAAAGATTTTTTACCCCTATTAAAGAGCACATGCAAAAAGGCTGATCCCAAAAACCAGCCTTGCCACTCCTATTCCCTGATAAAATTGTAAAACATAGCTATCTCTTATTTGACCAGAGCGGTACCAAAATAGCGCATAGAAGAGCGGTGAAATATGGCAAATACTTTATGCCAATAGGTTTATCAAACACGATCATACCAAACACCCCAATGAAACTGGACAATGCAATCCCCAAGATGAAGCCGCCAATTAAGCCAACAATGATTGCCAAAAAGTTTCTCAATTTAATCCCCACCTTTCTTACTTGCTGAACTAACTATTAATTTCCAGGTTGTTAAAACGGTAACAAGTGAAATAATGAACAACAGCATAGCCACTACCGGATGCGCCGCTGCAATCCAAGGAAATTGTGCTGACATGTTTGCCGTAAAATACATCAAAAACACAGAAACAAACATTCCGAAAATGGACCAGTAACTCCATCGGGGCATACGTCCAATGTATGCAGACAAAAGCATAAACAAAGGAATATTAAATCCAAATAAATGGATAAACATCGTGTGCTTTATCCAATGAACAGGGTTTGCAAATATGGCTAAACCCGCTAAGAAAATTTGTATCATTATACATAGTAAAAAAAGCAGCGCCAAAACGAAATAAATCGTTTGACCAATCCGGTTTTTTACATTCAATTCCTCTTCCTCCTCCAAAATCGTTCATTCCTTTTAAACTACACTCCCAGCATACAAGGCACTTCTAAAATATTGCTTATGGAATTATTAACGATTTATTAAATATTTGGAAGGAGATGCGTTTATCGTGTTTCCAATTCCCGGGATGTTTTACCACCTGCGTGCCTTTAACAAAGGCGTAAGCGCCCGGTTAGCGGCGTATATGCTGGACTGAGCCGTAGGAGATAAAGGAAACACGACGACCAGAGGGAGTCGATGTTGACTTATCGTACGGAGGTGAAGGAAGCATACTAGCCGCTGGGCGCTGGAGCCGGACGTGGCCTACCCTGACATGAGCGGAATAGTGTAGGGATTCTTATACTTTCTTACCCTTTAAAAAAATGCTGAAGTTCAACTATTAACTTCAGCATTTTCCATATGATTTTTAATGATATTAAGTTATTGCCCAGAAATTCCATGTCCGGCTCCAGCGCTACTGTATTTCTTCTTCTTTAGTTAAAGCGATAGCCAACACCTTAAATGGTAGAACAGTGAGCTGGTATCCAACCTTTTATGAGTGCACCACCTTCTGAATGGTTATCTACGACAAGGTCACCCCCGTGTCGCCTAATGATCCTTCTTGATATAGTCAACCCTAACCCTATCCCCCCGGTTGAACGATTTCGCGACGCTTCACCACGATATAGTGGTTCAAAAACATGATGAATCTCATCTGAAGAGAAACCTTTCCCCGTATCGTGAATAGTAAAGGCCACTTTGTTACCGTCCTTATAGCATTGGATAAAAATTTTACCAGAGTGTGGTGTATGTCTGACAGCATTATCCAATAAGTTATTCATGGCACGCTCTAATAAATACGAATCGCCCATGATCATACAATCATCCCCAAAATTTTTTTCGATGATAGAGATGTTGTTTTGCTTAGCTAGTGGATTCAGGCTGTCAATCGACTTCTGTAATAAAAGCGGAAGATTAACCGTGTTTTTTTTGAGTTCCATCTCCAAATATTCCGTCTTTGTAAATGTAAAAAGCTCCTCTACAAGACGGGCCAATTGTGCTGACTTTTCCTTACAAACCGCCAGATACTTTGCTTGTTTATCCGGTGAATCAGCAATTCCTTTTTCCAAGCCATCCAAATAACCTCGTAAGGCGAATAATGGTGTCCGTAAATCGTGGGCGACTGCAGCAATGATAAATCGGCGTTCTTCCTCCAATTCCACTTGTTTTTGCATGGATTCTTGGAGACTATCTGTCATTATTTGAATTCCGCCATGAACTTCCGTAATTTCTTTGATCGGGGACTCAGGTAATTGGACGTCCAAATCCCCTTCTGCGACTTGTCGGACTGCCAGGCTCATTTTCTCAAGCGGTTTGAGAATGAACCTTCTCATGACATAACCGATGATAAAAAAAGCTAACAATAATCCCGTAAATGCCATAATCATCTGAACCACTCTTGAATTCGGCTGAAAAATTATTACTCTTCCAAATAGGCGACCATCTTGCATAATTGAAAACTGTTCCGATCGTATAAATGAGCGGTCCTCCTCAGGGAAGAATCGAAAAATCTCTTGATTTGATTCTGTTAAAATTTCTACACCCATGTCCAATGCTTGTAACTTTTCTATTAGATCATCTTGCCATTTGGGATCAGTCCAGTTTTCTGTATTTGTTTCAATGAATTGACTCATTTTTTTCAAATCTACTTGCTGAGCATCAGTCGTATCGAAACTGAGTGATTTCGTTGTTAGTAAGTGGGCCGTTACGTAAAATACCCATGGCAGCATCAAGATTAAAAGCAAGCTAAGTATAGAAAATGTACGAATGCGAATTGGTCTCATTTTATTCTCCTTTAAAACGGTAGCCTATACCCCAGACGTTAACTATATATTTTGGTTCGTTTGGATTGGACTCAACTTTCTCACGTAGCCGGCTAATATGGACGCGGACAGTATGCTTGTCGCCAATCCCATCCCAAAATTTTTCCAGTAATTGATCATATGTAAAAACAATTTGCGGATGCTCGGCAAACAGTCGCAACAATTCATATTCTTTCGGTGTAAGGGAGATGTAGCCTCCTTCCACAAACACTTCTCTTGTGGATAAATCCAACGTGAGGCTCCCATAATTCAAGACCCTCCTGCTAAACTCCTTCCGAGAACCAGAACGTCGTAATACAGCCTTCACTCGGGCAATTATCTCACCCGGAGTAGCGGTTTTGACTATATAATCATCCCCTCCAAGTGCCAGCCCGCGAATCTTATCTACATCATCACTGAGGGCGCTCAAGAAAAGGATAGGTATGTTACTTTCCTCTCGTACCTGCCGACAGAACTCGAAACCATTTTGTCCCGGCATCATGATGTCAAGAATGATGCAATCAATTGTAACCTGCTTAAGTGCGGACAGTGCTTGATCGGCGTCATAAGCAGTTTTTACATAGAAACCGTCATTCTCCAAGAAGTCTCTTAATAGTTCGACAATGCTTTTGTCATCATCCACCACCAAAATCGTCTGTAATTCCCTCACGAAAATCCCACCTTCCCTTTGACACTCACTAAAGAGACGAATCTCCCATCGAAATCTACTTTTAGTTTATCATTTTTTCACCAAGGAACAAGCTGACACTACATGTTTTGTGATGGATTGTGATTAGTTTGTGACCTTTATGTACCATCATTTGAGACACTTAAAGGTTATTCTTTAATTGCGAACCAATCAGACGAGTATCCACTATATAAATAAAAAAAGTTTCCTTGACACGTAAGTTCAAATTAAGCACCAGAAGGCTTGATATAAATTTAGAAAAATGGAGGTAATATGTATGAATGTTCAAATTGTATTATTTGATGGATTTGATTTATTAGACGCTATTGCTCCTTATGAAGTGTTTACTGCTGCTGCAATGTACTCAAACGAGGAAGTAACAGTTAAACTTGTATCTGCTGAAGGTCAGAGAAAGGTGACAAGTGGAGTAAATCAATTACAGGTTCAAGCAAGTGGTGAACTTGATTTAAGCAGTAAAGGAATTATTCTTGTTCCGGGAGCATCTGGTTCTGTTCATGACAATGGACCAGAATCAATACCAGTTAAATTACAACAAGTAACTGAAACAGAATTAAGTAATTTACTAAATGAAGCTATTAAAAAGCCAGATATTTTGCTATCTACAGTTTGCGGTGGTTCCCTCATTTTAGCAATGGGTGGTTTATTAGAAGATCGGCATGCAATTACACATCACATGGGTATAGGGCTTTTGCAAGCTACAAATGCGATTCCAGTTCATGCCCGGGTTGTAGACGACGGTGATCTTATCACTGGTGGTGGCGTTACTTCGGGACTTGATGTTGCGCTTTATTTAGTTGAGCGAGAGTTAGGTCCCCGTATAGCACATGCTGTGGAACAACTATTTGAGTACGAGCGCAGGGGCACAGTTTGGAAAGCTGAAGGAAATGCACCTAAAGAAAGCAAACATGAAAATCCAATGGAAGCGACAAGTTCCCGCTCCTCTAATCAAACTGATAAGAGCTTTAATTTCCAAGGAAAATGGGATACTACAATTTCCACTCCTATTGGCCATCTTTCCGTTTTATTAGATTTATCTTCTGAAGATGGTCGTATAGCGGGAATTGCAAAGCAAGGAGGAGATATTGTCACTTTGAACAATATTGTACAGGTAGGGAATCAATTAAAGTGGTCTATGAAAGTGAAGAAGCCTATAAGACTTTCTTTAAAATTTATCGTTTCTGTAGATGGAAACAGTATGTATGGTGAAGCAAAGGCTGGTATGCTTCCCTCATCAAAATTAATTGGACATCGTATTTCTTAAGAATGGAGTTGTAGTTATGTATTCATTTATTGTATTTGTTCATGTAATAGGTGCTTTATTGCTCGGTAGTTTTCTAGCTTTTCCAGTTGCGTTTAAATCTCTTTTGTCACGTTCAGGTAATGAATTAAAAATATCTGTTAAAACATTGGTAGGCTTTACCCGCTTTGGCCATTATGCATTAATTTTGTTAATCATTACTGGAGGATGGATGGTAATGGGATATGCCACTTATCCTTCCTTGTTATGGGTGGTGTTATCATTGATCCAGCTGATGCTTATTGGGGCCTTGATAGGTATGATACAAAAAGGCTTGAAAAGCGTTATTCCAGCAAAGAATCCCGACAAAGTGTTGCAACGAAATATGGCCAAACTAAATATACTGGGCTGGTTTACATTTCTCCTTATTGTTACCGTTGTATTTGTTATGACAAATCATGGTTTATTTGCCTAAATATAAGAGGAAAGGATAACGATAAATGAAAAAGAACATTTGGATCATTTTTTTAATCGTGTCGTTCATGTGGGTCATGCATACATTTTCAAAAAACTTCATGGTTGATCCCACTTTTCAGGATTTTCTTGCTAAAAAAGATAAAGTTCTAACTAACGAATCGTTGTGGGTACTGATGATCAGGTTACATATTATCTTTGCTATTATCTCCCTTATCACTGGACCCTTGGGCGTAATTAAGAAATTGCGTATGAAATATATCCAGTTTCATCGTTGGAATGGTCGAGTATATGTGCTGTCTATTTTGTTAAACTTTATCCCTGGTGTTTACGTTTCTTTTTTTGCAACAGGAGGATGGTTGAGCACCATTGGATTTCTCGTTTTAAATACACTATGGTTTGGTACAACAATTCTAGGCTATATCAATATTAGAAGAAAAAACGTGATAAAGCATAGTTCATGGATGTCAAGAAGCTTCTTTCTTGCCTTTGCCAATATGATTATCTACATCATTGTGGCCATTTCACACAATGCCTTGCAATTTTCATATGGTACCTCCTACACAATTGCTGTATGGTTATGCTGGATAATCAGTTTATGCATTGCAGAAACCATGATACGAAAAAAAGTATTTATATAATTGGATATTAATATTAATGTGGTGTTTGAAGAAATCTGTGATACTAACTTTTCCACACGATAATCCCAATGTCTAGAAAAAAATGCTGAAGTTCAACTATAACTTCAGCATTTTCCATATGATTTTTAATGATATTAAGTTATTGCCCAGATATTCCATGTCCGGCACCGGCACTAGTGTACTTCTTTATTTAAAGCGATAGCCAACACCCCAAATGGTTTCAATATAGTCTGGTTCAGCTGGGTTTTCTTCAATTTTTTCCCGTATTTTTCGGATATGAACGGTGACGGTTGAAATGTCTCCCATTGAATCATACCCCCATATCCGTTCAAAAAGATGATCTTTACTAAACACTTGATTGGGATGTGTTGCCAAAAAGGTTAACAAATCAAATTCCTTTGCAGTTAATATTTTTTCTTCCTCATTCACATAGACTTTCCGTGCCTTTTGATCAATGTGCAATCCCCTGACATGGATTTCATGTTTTAGCTGTTTTCGATTAACTAATCGGTCATACCTTGCTATGTGTGCCTTTACCCTTGCCACAAGTTCGGCTGGATTAAATGGCTTTACAATATAATCATCAGCACCCCGGTCAAATCCGCGTATTTTATCAATATCCTCTTTTCTTGCGGTAACCATTAAAATAGGAATATCCCTTATTTTTCTAATTTGTTGACATAGCTCAAATCCATCCATCCCCGGTAGCATTAAATCAAGCAATATTAAGTCATACGTATTTGCTTTAGCTTTCTGTAATCCTTCCTCACCAGTTCCGGCAATGTCACTGGAAAAGCCGCTTACTTCCAGGTAATCACGTTCTAACTCCGCAATAGCTGCCTCATCTTCAATAATTAATATATTCCGCACCATCACATCACCCCTTTCGGAAGGGTAAAGCAAATACTTGTTCCTTCCCCAAGTTCACTTTCCGCCCAAACGCTGCCGCCATGTGCCTCTATTATGCTCTTTACAATTGTTAATCCCAACCCGCTTCCACCAGTTGCTGAATTTCTTGATGCATCGGTACGATAAAACTGATCAAAAACAAAAGGAACAGCATCCTTCGATATCCCGCTTCCATTATCGCTTATTTGCACAACTGCCTGATCGGATTCCTGAGTAAGTCGGATACTAATCTTTTTTTCATGTTTATCCATGTATTTTAAACTGTTTTGGACTATATTCCATATGACCCGTCCCAATTTTTCCCGATCCGCTTTGACAATATAACGTTCTTCCGGATTGACCATAAATGAAACGGATCCATTATTTTGCTCCAGTTCGTAACTAAGCTCTTCAATAAAATCGGCTAAATAGGCTTGCAAATCTAATTCCTCTAAATCAAATGGAAGCTGCTGTAAATCTAGCTTGGAATACATAAATAACTCATCAATTAATTGATCCATTTCATTTGCCTTCGAATAAATCGTTTCGATATAACGGTCCATCTTTTCCGGAGTACTTGCTACCCCATCTCGTATCCCTTTTACATACCCTTTTATTGATGTGATTGGTGTTTTCAAATCATGTGAAATACTGGCAATCAATTCCTTACGGTTTTCATCGTAACGGACTTGGAGATCCCGTGCTTCCTTTAACCTTTGCCGCATCATCTCAAATGTTTCCGATAAATGTCCAAGTTCATCTTTTCCTGTTGGCTGTATATGATAATCGAGATTTCCCTCGCTTATCTCGTTTGCTGCTTTTACCAGCTCCTTAACCGGCAGAATAATACTTCTGGCAACGAAATATGTCAGCAGCCCATTGGTAACAATTAAAACAACCAGTAACCCAATAAACCTTAGTATCATAAAAAATCGTAATTGATTCCCATCTGCGTTGCCGTTAACTAAATGAAATACAACATACCCCAGCAGAATTTCAATTAACAGAAAGGCAGCAATTGGGATCAAAACCATACCGATATTTGATAAAATTAGCCGCTTTTTTATCGACACGCTTTCACCTGCTTTCATGATACATTGTACAGTACACTTATTAAAAATTTATTAAGTTGCAGAAACATGTTACCCGTTTTTACAAATAATATCTTCACAAAGCAAAAAGACACCCTTCTAGAGGATGCCCAATATATGTTTCCCAATATCCTTTCGATAAAAAAACCCATCCATTGGTTCCACATTGGCTAATGTCTGATATACGATATTGGCAGCACTTTCTGGTGAGTTACTCTGGCCGCCAACGAGCAATACCCTGCCGCCATCGGACTGATATGTTTCATTCACACGTGTTGTTCCTGCATGCACGATAAAGGAATTTTCACCAAGCGCAATTTCCGGTAATTCCACACCTTTTTGATAGGAACCTGGGTAACCTTTCGAAGCTACAACAACCCCGGTACAGAAACCATCGTTCCATTCCAGATTAGGGTCCCTTCCATCCATTACGTCCACCATTACTTCAAGCAGATCATTTTTCATTAATGGCAATACCACTTGTGTCTCCGGGTCACCAAAGCGGGTGTTAAATTCAATAACTTTCGGACCATCTGGTGTCATCATTAAACCTGCATATAATATCCCGGTAAACGGACGTCCTTCTACAATTAACCCATCTGCTGCTTTTTTCAGGATATCCTTGTAGGTGTAATCAAGTACATCTCCGGAAATATCGGGAACTGGTGCATATGCTCCCATTCCACCAGTGTTCGGCCCCTCATCTCCGTCAAATGCGCGTTTATGATCTCTTGCTGGAAGCAGCGGATAGACATCTCCTTTATCAACAAACGCCATTAGTGAAAATTCCCGGCCAGTTAGGCATTCTTCAATGACGATCATCGCACCTGCCTCGGCATACTTTTGCCCAACAAGCATATCATCAACCGCCTGCAAAGCCTGTACCTCTGTTTCCGCAACGATAACGCCTTTTCCCGCTGCAAGTCCATCTGCCTTAATCACAATTGGAGCACCTTTGTCCATAATATATTTCTTAGCATCAGCGGCATTGGTAAACGCAGCATAATCAGCTGTTGGAATATCGTATTTTTTCATAAATTCCTTTGCAAAACGTTTACTTCCTTCCAAAAGGGCTGCTTCCTTCGTCGGTGCAAAAATGGCTAAACCATTCTCCTGAAAGCGGTTTGCAATCCCGGCATTCAGTGGATTTTCCGGACCAACAACGGTTAGATCGATTGCCTTTTCCTTGGCAAACTTGACTAATCCGGCAATATCCATTTCATCAATCGCAACACAGGTGGCCTGCTCTTCCATCCCGCCATTTCCAGGTGCAGCATAAAGCTTTGTCACCCGTTCACTTTTAGCAAGTGCCATCACAATACTATGTTCGCGGCCGCCGCGACCGACTACTAATATATTCATCTGCAACCTCCTTGGTTTCAATAGAGTGTTAAAAAATCTGGTGAAAATGCATATCTTTTTAAGTTGGGTGCAAAAAGCCGCCAAATTAGAACCAAGCCCACGAAGCGATCAACGCTTATCGTTTGGCACTTTTTGAACTTCCTCGTCAATGCTTAAAATGCCTCATTCCAGTAAAGACCATGGCAATGCCGTACTCATTACAAACATCAATTGAATCCTGGTCCCGCTTCGATCCACCAGGCTGGATAATAGCTGTAATTCCTGCTTTTGCAGCTGCTTCTACCGTGTCTGGCATTGGGAAAAATGCATCAGATGCCATGACGGCTCCTTTTGTTTTTTCACCAGCCTGCTCAATGGCAATATTCGCGGCGCCAATCCGATTCATTTGTCCGGCACCAACACCAATCGTTTGCTTATCGTTTGCCAGCACAATCGCGTTTGACTTTACATGTTTGACCGCTTTCCAGGCAAATAACAGGTTTTCCAATTCCTGTGCAGTTGGCTTCCGTTTCGTCGTGAATTCCAGATCCGCTTCGGTCACCTTTCCTGTATCATAATCCTGAATGAGCATGCCGCCCATAACACTTGTGATTTTTTGCTTGCCGGTATTCCCGTTCGTCTTATCCAATTCCAGCAGCCGGATATTTTTCTTTTTCGTTAACATGGCAAATGCATCGTCACTAAAATCTGGTGCAATAACAATTTCCAGGAATATGTTACTCAGTTTTTTCGCTATCTTTACGTCAATTTCACGATTGACAGCTACAATTCCACCAAAAATAGAAACCGGATCAGCGTCATATGCTCCGGCAAATGCGGTTTCAGCCGTATCACCAATGCCAATCCCACATGGATTCATATGTTTAACCGCTACAGCAGCTGGCTCGTCGAAATCGGCAATAATTTCAAGTGCTGCATTGGCATCCTGAATATTATTATAGGAAAGCTCTTTGCCGTGAAGCTGTTTCGCGCCAGCAAGTGTTCCTGCTGTATGACGAACATCCTGATAGAATGCTGCTGTCTGATGCGGATTTTCCCCATAACGCAATGTTTGCACCTTTTCATATGTTTTCGTAAGGACTTCAGGGTAAGGCTCTTCTGTGAAATAGTTTGCAATCATCGCATCATAGTTTGCCGTATGGCGAAACACCTTGGCGGCAAGTTCTTTTCGCTTTGCTTCGTCTAGCGTATTTGTTTGGATCGCCGCAAGTACGGCTTCATAATCATCAGGATCAACAACTACTGTTACGTCTGGGTAATTTTTTGCAGCCGAACGCAACATAGTAGGTCCGCCAATATCGATATTTTCCACAATTTCATCTTCCGTCACGCCCGCTTTTTCTAAAGTTGCTTTGAAGGGATATAAATTGACAGCGACTAAATCAATTGGGGTGACACTAATTTCTTGCAACTGTTCCTGGTGACGGTTGTTTTCTCTTTTTGCTAAAAGACTCGCATGAATAAATGGGTGAAGCGTCTTTACCCTGCCATCCAATATTTCCGGAAATCCGGTAATTTCTTCGACAGCCCTAGCTTTGATACCAGCATTTTGGATCGCTTTTAACGTGCCACCGGTTGAAACAATTTCGTAATCATTGTCAATAAGTCCTTTTGCCAAAACTTCGATGTTTGTTTTATCTGAAACGCTGATTAATGCTCGCTTTTTCATCAAGACACTCCCTGTTGTTTGCCTAAAATTTGATTGATTACTTGTGGGTACAATTGATGCTCAACCCGCTGAATTCGCATCTTTAGTGTTTCCTTTGTGTCACCGGGTAAAATCTCGACCTGACGCTGTGCAATGATCGGACCGGTGTCAATTCCTTCGTCAACATAATGAATCGTTACACCTGTCGTTTTAGCCTTTGCCACATAAGCTTGATCAATTGCATCTTTCCCCGGAAATGCTGGTAATAATGATGGATGAATATTTATGATTTTTTTCCTGTAGTGTTTTAGTAAGGTTGGTCCGATTATCCGCATATATCCGGCCAAAAAGATCCACTCGGCTTCAGCAAACTGCAATTTTGCCAGTATTTCCTGCTCGTAATCAAGTTTAGTCGGATACTGTTTCGGGTCAAAGACAAAAACGGGTATACCGAATTTCTTAGCTTTATCAATTACGGTTGCACCGGGTTTATCACAAACTAGCAAAACAATGTCACAGACAAGCTTATTTTCCATCATCGCCTGAAAGTTGCTCCCCGCACCCGATGCGAATACTGCTGCCTTCTTGCGTTCCATCAAAATTGCACCCCTTCATCGGCTGTAACAAACCCAATTACGTTGGCTTTCTCACCATTTCCCTGTAATAGATCAACAGCTTGAAGTGCATCATGTTGATCGACAACAACAGCCATACCAATGCCCATATTAAAGACACCGAACATTTCATCATCGGACATATTCCCCAGACCCTGCAATAACGTGAAGATTTCTGGTTTATCCCAGCTTGCACGATCAATCGAAACACCGAGTCCTCGTGGTAACATGCGGGGAAGATTTTCATAAAATCCACCACCGGTAATGTGGGAAATCCCCTTTACCGCTACTTTCTCCATGAGGGCTTTAATCGGTTTAGCATATATTTTTGTCGGCTCAAGCAGTACATCCTGTAAAGGCTGCTTCATCCCGGCAGCATTTTGCGTTACATCAAGGTCAGCGATTAACTTTCTGACAAGGGAATACCCATTGGAATGGATTCCACTTGACGGCAACCCGATGATCGCATCACCTGCCTTGATTGATTTACCAGTTATCAGCTGTGCTTTTTCCGCAATACCGACCGTAAATCCGGCAAGATCGTATTCATCATCCTGATACATCCCAGGCATTTCTGCAGTCTCACCGCCGATTAATGCAGCTCCTGCCTGAACACAACCTGCAGCAACACCCGCTACGATTTGTTCAATCATCGCTGGGTCATTTTTTCCACAGGCGATGTAATCCAGGAAAAATAGCGGCTGTGCCCCTTGTGCGACAATATCGTTTACACACATGGCAACTAAATCAATACCGACCGAATCATGTTTCCCGAGCTGGTGGGCTAGTTTCAGCTTCGTGCCAACACCATCAGTTCCGGAGACAAGTACGGGTTCTTTAAAACGGAAGTCACTTAGATCAAATAATCCGGCAAATGCCCCGATCCCGCCAAGCACCTCTTTACGGTTCGTTTTGGCAATATGCTTTTTCATTAATTCTACAGCTTGGTAGCCTTTTTCCACATCGACCCCAGCTTCTTTATACCGATTGGACATGTTTCTCCTCCTTTTCCCCCCTTAGTGTGTTACCATTACAGGTGTCTGCCCCTGTTCCTTAACAGGATAATTGCCAGTCATACAAGCTGTACAGATACCCTGATTAAGGCTTTTATCCTTGACGATTGCCTTTTCCAACCCTTTTTCCGATAAATAGGCAACACTATCCGCACCAATGATGTCGCAAATTTCATTAACGGTATAATTCGCTGCAATGAGCTCGTTTCTCGTCGACATATCAATTCCGTAATAGCATGGGTGCTGAATGGAAGGGGAGGCGATCCGCACATGTACCTCTTTAGCACCTGCACTTTTTAGCATTTGCACAATTCGCCTACTCGTTGTTCCCCTTACAATCGAATCATCGATCATCACAATCCGTTTTCCTTCGACAATTCCCCGAACTGGCGCGAGCTTCATTTTCACCCCTTGTTCCCGCAATTCCTGGGATGGTTGAATAAACGTTCGGCCAACATAACGATTCTTGATGATGCCCATTTCGTATGGCAAACCGCTTTCCTCTGCATATCCAATTGCAGCCGAAATACTGGAATCCGGGACACCAACCACAATATCCGCATTGGCTGGGGCTTCCTTGGCTAGTTCCATACCCATGCGCTTCCTTGACGCATGTACATTGACCCGATTCACATCACTATCGGGTCTTGACAAATAAACATATTCCATCGCACACATTTTTCGCTGTTCACGAATGGCAAACCGCTCGGATTCAATGCCGGCATCACTAATTGTCACAAGCTCTCCCGGTAAAACTTCACGAACAAATGTCGCACCAATCTGATCAAACGCACATGTTTCCGACGCGACGACATATGCATCCCCCAGCCTGCCAATGGATAACGGACGTATCCCACTAGGGTCAAGCGCTGCAAACATTTTATCCTCTTTTAAAATAAGGAACGCATAGGCACCAACAATTTTATTAAGTGCCCGGGCAATGGTTTCCGTCGTTGTGTCTTGCCCATCACGTTTAATCAAATGGGCAAGCACTTCAGTGTCTGATGTTGTTTGCAGAATACTACCCATGTTCTCCAGCTCTCCGCGCAGCTGATGAGCATTCATAATATTACCATTATGCGCCAAAGCAAGGCTCGCCGCCTGGGAACGAAATAATAACGGCTGTACATTCTCCAAGCTACTGCCACCTTGTGTCGTGTAACGGACATGACCGACAGCTACACGTCCGGAAAGTTCAGCAAAGTTGGCATCCTTAAATACTTCGTTTACTAATCCCAAGCCTTTATGTGCCTTTAGCACCTCACCGTCGCTCACAACAACACCGGCACCTTCCTGGCCGCGATGCTGTAATGCATGCAATCCGTAATACGTAAGCTCGGCTGCTTTTTCATGACCCCATATTCCAAAAACGCCGCACTCTTCGTTTATACCTTTGATTTCAGCAAGCATGGAATAGCTCCTTTCCAACGTTGACAAAGTGCCTCAGCATCTTCTGCAATTACCTGTTTGCCATTGCCGAATATGGTATACTGACCATCGTCTGTGACAACTCCAATTTGCCGTGCATCATCAATAATTTCTTTAAAGCGTTCCACATCTTCCGGTTTTACCGAAACAAGAAACCGGGATTGTGTTTCACTAAACAGTTCAACGGTCATATCACCAGATAAAGCTGCACGTACACCTAAACCTTTATCCGTAAACACACTTTCAGCCAAAGCAACCGCTAGGCCACCCTCAGAAAGGTCATGTGCCGATTGAACGATACTTTGGCGGATAGCATCCAACAACTGGCTTTGCCGTTTTGCCTCCACTTCTAAATCAATGGCTGGCGCTTTGCCGGAATAGATTTCATCAGTATCCCCTTCTGCCAATATGTTCTGTAGTTCACTACCACCAAATTCCGGCTTTGTCTCGCCAATTAAGAAAATCACGTCTCCTGCTCGCTGAAAAAAGCTAGATGTTACATGGTCTAATGATTCAATCAGACCAACCATTCCGACAACCGGTGTCGGAAAAATTGCTTTTCCCTTTGATTCGTTATACAGGGACACATTTCCGCTGATGACCGGTGTTTTCAATAAGCGGCAAGCAGCACTCATACCAGCAACACTTTTTTCCATTTGCCAAAAAATCTCATGTCTTGTTGGATTACCAAAATTCAATCCGTCCGTAAGCCCAAGCGGCGTTGCACCGGAACAAACGATATTCCTTGCTGCCTCGGCAACCGCGACTTTCCCGCCGGTTTCCGGATCCAGATACATGTACCTGGAGTTGCAGTCTGTGGTCATGGCAAGTGCTTTATCCGTTCCTTTTATCCGGACGATTGCTGCATCCGATCCCGGGGTAATAACAGTATTAGTCTGGACCATGGAATCATATTGGTCATAAACCCATTCTTTACTGGCAATTGTCGGCTGTTCCAATAGCGCTTTTAGTGTTCCAGTAAAATTTTCTACATGGGGGATACTTTCCTCCATCTGCTGGAACCTCCTGAAATATTCCGGTTCTTCAGACAACATATGATAGACTGGTGCCTCTTCCGCCAAAGCATCCACTGGTATATCCGCTACAATATTCCCATGGTGAATCAGGCGAAATGTTTTTTCTTCGATCACTTCACCGACCGCAACTGCTTGTAGCCCATATTTCTCAAAAACATCAATGATTTCCTGTTCGCGGCCTTTTTTAACAACAAGCAGCATCCGTTCCTGGGATTCGGATAGCATTAATTCATAGGCGGTCATGTTTAATTCTCGCTGTGGCACAAGGTCAAGATTCATTTCCATACCTGTTCCTGCTGAGCTTGCCATCTCACTCGCTGATGAAGTCAATCCTGCCGCCCCCATATCCTGCATGCCCACTAATGCATCGGAATGAATCACTTCTAAACAAGCTTCAATTAACAGTTTTTCCATAAATGGATCACCGACCTGAACTGCCGGACGGTCCTTATTCGCATCTTCGGCAAGATCATCGGAAGCAAACGTTGCTCCATGGATACCGTCACGGCCTGTCGCCGCACCAGCATAGATAACCGTATTACCGACTCCTGCTGCAACCCCTTTTTGAATGTCTTCATGGTTAATTAGCCCAACGCACATCGCATTAACAAGTGGATTTCCCTCATAGTTATCATCAAACTGTACCTCACCACCAACCGTTGGCACACCGACACAGTTCCCATATCCGGCAATTCCGTGAACGACTTCCTGAAATAAATACTTCACCCGGTCCGACGTTAAATTGCCAAACCGGAGCGAGTTAAGCAGAGCGATAGGACGTGCCCCCATCGAAAAAACATCACGAATAATTCCACCAACACCTGTTGCTGCACCTTGATATGGCTCCACTGCCGATGGATGGTTATGGCTTTCCACCTTAAATACGACTGCCTGGTTATCACCAATATCAATGATTCCAGCCCCTTCACCAGGACCCTGTAGAACATTGGCTGCTTTCGTCGGGAACTTCTTCAGTAAAGGCTTTGACGTTTTATAACTGCAATGCTCTGACCACATGACAGAAAAAATCCCTATTTCCGTAAAATTGGGCCGGCGTTTTAGAATCGCCTTCACCATGTTATATTCCTGTTCGGAGAGGCCCATGCCTCGATAGATTTTATCCGTTTCAATTTGTTCCGGGCTGATCTCAGACACTTGCAACATAGGAATTCCTCCAATTCATTACGATTGACTGAAAGACTTTTAAGCCGTCAGCACTGCCAAGCAATGCCTCCACCGCACGCTCCGGATGTGGCATCATGCCTAGGACATTCCCTTCTCTGTTGATAATCCCGGCAATATCCTCCGTCGATCCATTCGGGTTCGCTTCATATGTGAAAACGATTTGTTTATTTTTCCGTAATTCTTTAATTGTCGCCTCATCACAAAAATAATTGCCTTCTCCGTGAGCAATTGGAAACTGAACGATCTCATTTTCCTCATATTCACTGGTAAACAATGTTGTATGGTTAGCAACTCTTAACTTTTCCTGATGACACATAAACGCGAGATTTTTGTTGCACAGCATTGCTCCTGGAAGCAGGCCCGCCTCCAGCAAAATCTGAAATCCGTTACAAACACCTAATACGGGCTTCCCTTTAGCCGCATGTGCTTTGATTTGTTTAAGACAATCAGATGTTGCAGCGATCGATCCGGAACGCAAATAGTCGCCATAGGAAAATCCACCTGGTAATAGAATCGCATCATAGTTTGCAAGGTTGCTATTTTCATACCAAACGAGATCCGCTTCCTCGCCCAGAATATCTTTCACCGCATGATACATATCCCGGTCACAATTTGATCCTGGAAAAACAATGACGGCAAATTTCACGAGTGAACAGCCTCCTCTATCTCAAAACGGTAGTCTTCTATAACTGGATTGGCCAGCAATTGTTCACACATTGCTTGCACACGTTCACTAACATTTTCCTGGTCTTCCACATACAGCTCAATATATTTGCCGATACGTGCTTCTTCCACCTCCTGAAATCCAAGCGAATGTAGTGACGTTTGCACTGCTTTCCCCTGAGGATCAAGCACTCCTTGCTTTAACGTAATAAACACGATTACCTTTTTCATGATCTGTCCTCCAGTCGCCTTAAAATCTCGTTATATACTCCCAGCAAATCACCAATATCTTCGCGGAATACGTCTTTATCCATTTTTTCTTCGGTATCCAGATCCCACAAGCGGCATGTGTCCGGGGAAATTTCATCAGCAAGCACGATACACCCACTAGCAAGCCTGCCAAACTCAAGCTTGAAATCTACCAGCTTGAGGTTAATAGATTGAAACAATTCGGATAATACTCGATTAACCTTTAGTGCTGTTTTTTTAATCTCCTCCAGTTCCGCCTCTGTCACATTACATAACACAAATGCATGCTGATCATTGATTAACGGATCGTTCAATGCATCATCTTTATAAAAAAGCTCTAAGACAGGCGGGTCAAAAGGTGTTTTCACCTCGATTGCCAGCCGTTTCGTAATGCTTCCAGCAGCAAGATTACGAACAACAACCTCTAGTGGAATAATTTCCGTTTGCCAAACGAGCTGCTCCGTCTCATTTATTTTTTCAATAAAATGGGTTTCCACTCCATTTTCCAGAAGATACGGGAAAATCTGTGCAGAAATTGCATTGTTCAATCGGCCTTTCCCGGAAAAACTCGCTTTCTTTTTCCCGTTAAATGCGGTCGCATCATTTTTGTAAGCCAAAACAAGCTGATCCATTGTTCCTTCTTTCCGATAGACCTTTTTTGCCTTTCCTTCATATAAAAGTTCCGCCTTCACGATATTCCCCCCGTTTTATAGGATGTGCAAAAAGATCATGGAAGCTTTTTCTAATAGTCTAACCAGAGTCACTGCACTTCCTCTTTTTGCAACTTACTAATTCAGTCCGATTCGCGCAAATATCCGGTCAACATTTTTCAAGTGGTACGTATAATCGAAGCAATCGTCTATTTCTTCCTGTGACAACTTGCTCGTAATTCGTTCACTTTGTTCCACCAGCTCTTTGAAATGGGTTTCCGTTTCCCATGCCTGCATTGCTTTCGGCTGCACGAGATCGTACGCCGCTTCACGCGTCATGCCTTTGTCAATAAGGGCTAGAAGCACACGCTGTGAAAAAATAACCCCATGTGTCTTATCAATGTTCTTTTTCATATTTTCCGGGAACACTGTAAGGTTTTTCACAATATTCCCAAAGCGATTTAGCATATAGTTCAAGGCGATTGTTGTATCCGGCAAAATCACTCGTTCTGCAGAGGAATGGGAGATATCTCGTTCATGCCATAAGGAAACATTTTCGTACGCCGTAACGACATGTCCGCGTACAACCCGTGCCATCCCTGTCATATTTTCTGAACCAATCGGGTTGCGCTTATGCGGCATTGCCGATGACCCTTTTTGTCCTTTTGCGAAAAACTCTTCTACTTCCCGTGTTTCCGTTTTTTGCAAACCGCGGATCTCCGTTGCAAACTTCTCGATCGACGTTGCAACAAGTGCCAGTGCGGCAACGTAATTAGCATGGCGATCACGCTGCAGGGTCTGCGTTGATACCGGTGCAGGTGTCAGTCCTAATTTGTCACAAACATAGGCTTCAACAGCCGGGTCAATATTGGCGTACGTTCCAACTGCACCAGATAACTTGCCAAATTCAATCTGTTTCGCTGCCAACTCAAAACGCTCCAGATTCCGTTTCATTTCTTCATACCACAATGCAAGCTTTAGCCCAAATGTTGTCGGCTCCGCGTGAACACCATGCGTCCTACCCATCATAACCGTATGCTTATGTTCAATTGCTTTCGCTTTTAGTATTTCGACAAAATTGGTGATATCCTTCCGAATGATGTTATTTGCTTGCTTTAATAGATAAGAAAGAGCTGTATCAACAACATCCGTAGACGTTAATCCGTAGTGGATCCATTTCCGCTCTTCCCCGAGTGTTTCGGAAACGGCCCTGGTAAATGCGACAACATCATGTCGTGTTTCCTGCTCAATCTCATAAATGCGATTGATATCAAATGAAGCATGTTGTCGTATCTTGGCAACGTCTTCTTTTGGGATGACGCCAAGCTCACTCCAGGCCTCACATGCCAAAATCTCTACTTCCAGCCAAGCCTTAAATTTATTTTCATCCGTCCAAATATTTCCTATTTCCTCACGTGTATAACGATCAATCATTGTTTTTCCTCCTATATGCATTTACCAAATCACTAACTTCTTCATCCTTGCTTGCGGTAAACGTCACATGCCCCATTTTTCGTTTTGGCTTAACGCCAGCTTTTCCATACAAATGGAAGGATCCCTTTTCCAGGACCGGCATTTTCGTTAATGCATGCTCCATATCGTCACCAAGAATATTCACCATTGCCGCTTTTTGAAGCTGTCTTACTGGGGTTAACGGCAACCCGCAAATTGCGCGAATATGCTGCCCGAATTGTGATATATTACACGCTTCAATCGTGTAATGGCCAGAATTATGCGGCCTCGGTGCCATTTCATTTAAGTAGATTTCGTCCCCTTTTACGAACATTTCAATCGCAAATGTACCAACGATCTGCATTTTTTCAGCTAAGATCGTTGCTGCCTCAACCGCTTTAATCCTTACCTGTTCACTAATGGATGCCGGGGCTTCAGTCTGATACAGAATATGATCCTTGTGTGTATTCTCTGCAATCGGAAAAATTTCTAATCCGCCATTTTGCGTTCTCGTAAACACAACCGAGATTTCTTTATCAAACGGCACCCATTGTTCGATAATGCAATGCTGGTGCTTTTCAGTGAATTCGATTGCCTCTTGTTCTTCGCTTTTCCCGGTCAGTTTGAGTTGACCCTTGCCGTCGTAACCGCCACGGCATGTTTTGATTACAGCGGGAAATGTGGTGTTTTCTAAAGCAGTCTTGCATTCTTCCCCGTTTGTTACGATCGAAAAGTCTGGAACCGGTAATCCCGCTTCCTTCATTTGCTGTTTCTCTTTTTCCCGATTTTGCGTGACCTCCAAGACATGTGCACCTTGTGGCAGTTTTCCCTTTGCTTCTATATATTTAGCGGCTGTAAGGTCAACATTTTCAAATTCGTATGTGACCACATCACTGATTTCCGTCAGCTTCTTAATTGCTTCCATATCGTCGTATGCCGCAACAATATGTTCATCCGCTACTTGCGCTGTCGGACAATTTGGTGTTGGATCAAGAACCGCAATCGTATACCCCATATGCCGCGCCGCAATTGCCATCATTCTTCCAAGCTGTCCGCCGCCGATAATGCCGATCATCTTTGGTGGTAAAATCACATTATTTTTTTGCAAGATCTTCCCTCATTTCCGCAACCTTTGCCTGCATTTTGTCACGATACTGCGTTAGTCTCCCCACAACATCATCGTTAAAAGCCCCGATCATTTGTGCAGCCAGGATTCCAGCGTTTATCGCACCTGCCTTACCAATGGCTACCGTCGCTGTTGGAACACCACCAGGCATTTGCACAATGGATAACAAGGAATCAAGCCCATTCAATGCCTTGCTTTGAACAGGAACACCAATAACAGGCAATGTCGTTTGTGCTGCCACCATTCCCGGCAGATGTGCTGCGCCACCCGCACCAGCAACAATCACCTTCAAACCACGTTCCCGGGCTGATTTTGCATAGTTGAACATCTCATCTGGTGTCCGATGGGCGGAAATAATCTCTTTTTCATACGGGATCTGCAATTCATCCAGCACGTCACATGTATGCTTCATTGTTTCCCAATCCGATATACTGCCCATGATTACGCCAACAAGCGCCATTTTACCCCTCTTTTCATGTGAAATTTCCTAGCTTGATGAACGAGATGTGAACTTCAGCACTTTTATGCCGTTTTTCAGCATTTTCTTCTAGAACTTCAGCACTTTTATTCCAAAATCCAGCATTTTCATGTCGAGGTTCAGCCATTTCGTATCTATCTTCAGCATTTCTCCTTTTTCCATTAAAAAAGTCTATTCGTCTCCCCTCTATTATGAGAGAAGATGAATAGACTTTTTCAAACATCAACAAACAGATCATTGTTATCAACAACGATTCACCCTCCCTCATAGTCCAGCATTTACGGTGCTGGGTAGAAACTTCCAAGCCATATTCTCAGGAAATATATGAGGTACCGTATTTATTTGATTTGATGTCCTTAGCATAGCAAACGGCCTCCATACATGTCAACACAAAATCGAACAATAGATAATTAACACTGATTAACGTTCGGTTTTTAAACTTAAGAACTCAAGTATCGGACATGATAAATAAACCTCAACCTATGGTATAAATAGAACAGAGGTGATTTTATATCATGCTGCACCTGGATTAAGTAACGGGTTACGTAAGAATCCAGGTAATTTGTTAAAAAAGCGATCCAGAAATTCATTAATTTGTTCATCCGTTAGAAGACATTCTTCCGCAAGCATGGATCCTAATACTTCCAGTATGGTCATTAATGCTTCGGCAAAGCGAAGATCATCAAGCTCATCACAGCACATATAGAACAGCTGTCCAAGAGTTTTGGGATCTTCTTCCTCACGGGCGCTCAATGACAACATCATGTAACGCAGAAAGACAATCGTTGTATGTGCAGTCATGGAATCGTAGCTTTGACATTGAAACTCCTTGGCCAGTCGCAAATGAGATTTGACCACCTTGAAAAAGCACTCAATTTCCCAGCGCTTTCCATAAATTCGGATGGCATCTTCTTCCGTATGGGCGAGGTTGGTTGTTAAAAGTGCAAGCCACTTTTTGGAACGGTTTCGATCACGTACGAAAACAATCCGCGCCTGAATTTCATTGCCATTTTCGTCATCGTGACCAAGTCCAACTACGATGCTTGCAAGAATTTTGGCGCGACCACGCTTTTTGCGAACCTTTTTGTAAAGTTGGTTCAATGTGTAAGACTCTCCTTCATATGTATAGTGAATCTTTGGAGAACGTTTAATCATACAAACAACATGGAGAGGGTAGTTTTTCACGATTTTCGATATGATTGCCGGATAAGCAAACCAGCTATCAAAAAGAACGGTTTTCGCGCCAAGCTTTTTTGGATGAATGGAGTCCAAAAGATTGAACATTGTTTCGGTGCTCTTTTGTGTTGCCTCTTGGCGTCTATGATAACCGACTGTTCGCTTGTCTATTTTCGAGTCCATCTCTCGATAACGAGAGGCAACATTTTTGGAGCTTAAAAGCGAAAAAGCAAGTGGCATAAACGTAGCTCCATCAGACCAACCGAGTGTAAGCATACGGAAGCCTTTGAAATATCTCCCGGTTGTGTGATCTTTAACACGTGCAAGCAATTCAACGACCTTACTCCGATTGCGACTAAATAGAGAATCATCAAAGATCAGCACACGATCCCGGTCCTTGGACGTTAATGGGAGAATGTACTTTATAACGAGGTATGATCCAACACATGCAAGAAACTTACGCCAGTTATACGTAGGGTTTTTCAAAAGGTCGTATACAGTATCCTTTTGAAAATGCTTTGGAATTCGTTCGGATTCGAGTGCCCGGGAAAAGCCCATGCCATGAAGAACGAGTGCAAAAATGAATTGAACAATAATACGAGCAGAAACTCCCTTTTCCTTATGAATATTGGACTGATGCAGGAAAGTTCCAATTTTTGCTTGGGTGAAAAAACGCAGCATACGTGAATTTGATTTTTCATTTTCATTAGAATTTGGTAAAATAGTAGACAAGGAAAACATCCTTTCTTTGGTTGGTGTCGTTACCTATATTTTACCAAAGAATAGGGTGTTTTTTGTATTTTTTTGATTTGTTTTTGATAGTAAACCCTGATTTGATATGGGTTTGAACGGATTTTTTTACTCCGAAACTTGAGTTAAGAACCTAATCGGGCCCACCGTTCACATGAATGACTGCCCTGTAACAGATGAAAACAAACCGTTGATATCTCCACCTAAAGCTAACAATAAAAACCCTGTTAGCGAACATTATCGTTAACAGGGTCCTTTATATCTGCATTTCAATTCATAAGTAGTACTTCCCAAAGTGTCATAAGGATTATTCCTGCTATTCTAGATTTGAACCTGTAAATTGCGATTGTGCACCAGGTTTACTACCTACAGATCCCTTTTTGCCCAATCGTCCTCGCCGTACCTGTTTCACCCAAAAACCACCATGAATTTGCTTTGGTTCATATGAGATAATAAATGCTTTTGGATCAATGGTTTTAATTGTCTCATACAGTTTCAGCTCGTATTTTCTTGGAGTAAGAATTTGCATAGCCAAACGATCCCCGTCCATTCCATAAGCAAACCAGCTTGTCACACCATATCCTTTATCTCGTAACTTCCGAGTAAATTCAATGTCTGGATTGGATGAAATAACATTGACCGTTATGTAACCGAGCGCCAGTTTTTCCTCAATTTTTGTCCCGACAATCACACCAATCCCAAACCCAACCGCATATGCGATAATATTTTGGATCTGGTTTAAATTATCAAGCACCAGACCTAAACCTAAAACATAAACAACGATTTCAAACATACTAACAAATGCGGCTAAATACCTGCGCCCTTTCAATGTCAAAATCATTCGCATCGTCGAGAATGAGACATAAACAATATTAATGACAAGAATAATGGCAACCATTACATATGCATTACTCAGCACAACAAATTCCCCCGAACGTTTATTTTAATAGGTAAGAAAGTATAAGAATACGGGCTCTATTCCGCACATGTCAGAGTAGGCCACGTCCAGCACAAGCGCCCAGCTCTTGCGCCTTTGTTCAATATACACAAATCCCCCCAAAATTAAATACTATGACATTCACCCAGTTAAAATAACCTGCATAACCTATTGCATATCATCTAATTCAGGAACAAAGAGGGTGTAATAATGGATCCGTTTAAACAAATGGCTGATTGGAAAAAGAATATGGATACATTTTTTGGCGAAAATTTTTGGAACGAGTTTGAAGGTATTATAAAACCTACTATTCCACAAATCAACATGTATCAAACGGAAAATGAGGTTACATGCCTGATAAGTATTCCCGGATTAACCGATTTAAACAAAGTGGATATATATGTGGATTACACGGTGCTTGAAATAAATGGGGTAATAGATGTTAATCATAGTGGCGGAACAGTGCTAAACGAGGAAATTTTGCAAGGCGTATTTGAACGAAAAATAAATCTGCCATTTCCAGTAAGGTCGGACAAAATAAAAGCAAGTTACCGGGATGGGATTGTGTTTATTCAATTATACCGCTTGATTTCAAACACCAGCAGCAAACATCGTGTACCAGTCAAATTGCTTGCAGATTGATGAACATGTATTTCTCTAACGGGCTGGAATCAGCGGGATATTCAGCCCTTTATTATATAACTGAATAGGTCTGTTAAACATTGACCTATCCTTAAGTCTTTTTTGAAATTCTTCCAAGGTAAACAATATTCCTTCTCATGTAAAAATTTCCCTTTTAAAAACTTTCCAATAGTACGTAAGATGAATTAGGAAGTTTATCGGTGAAAAAGGTTGTCCATGTGAGCAAATTCGTTTGATCCTTGATGGAAAACCTTTCCATTATTTCATTCTTTCCGGCAATGCATGTATCGATTCAATTAGGGTGTTGAGTTTTCCTTCAATTCGATGCAACAAATAAAATGTCACGACAATCGGAAAGCCAACCTCTGTTACAAACGACATCCACGCCTCCATATATGCTCCCTCCGATCTTTTGAAAAAATGAAACCAAGGCCAAGCCACTGGTCATAGGAAGAAAATTATTGGGCAAATCCTTCCTGCTCTAATTAAACAGATTCGATCTCCTCTACGTTGTGCTCCACAAAACGGGCTCCTTTTATCGAAACAAGATCCCCACCTGAACCAGTAAAAGAATTTTGTACCAGGATTTCTTTCATTTCACTTTTTACAGCAGTCGGGGCAACTGGTTCAATCGGTGTTTCCAATGCATAAGTGACGATTTTGCCATGCTCATTCAAAAATTTAAGCTCAAGCTTTTTCAACATCTCCCCTCCTTTCACCACTACAATCGAATAATGTGTAGTGGAAAGTGGCAAGGTTATGTAAATAACTTAGTTTGAACCAGGCTGCCCCATTTGCGTGATAAAAAACGATTATAATTATAAGGAAGCTGGAAAGGGTCGATAAAAGGAGATGTTTCGTGCTTCGGTTCGTTACCTGTTGATATTGCACAGTACGGTTGATGTTTGGTGATTCTCTGTTGAAGTTACATGATTCACTGTTGATGTTTGGCCATTCTCTGTTGATGTTACATGATTCACTGTTGATGTTTGGCCATTCTCTGTTGATGTTACATGATTCACTGTTGATGTTTGGCCATTCTCTGTTGATGTTACATGATTCACTGTTGATGTTTGGCTATTCTCTGTTGAAGTTACATGATTTACTGTTGATGTTTGTCCATTCTCTGTTGATGTTGACGCGCTTCTGCAGATGTTATACGCATTACTGTAATTGCTGCAATCTCCACGCCGATTTTCTTACGCCAAGCAGGTGAGCCCTGCCATTATAAGTTTAATAAAGAGCCTTCTGCACCGACAGAAAACTCCTTAAACTAGTTTTTATTCGGTCCATACACTCGTTTTTCAATAGAAGATTCCCTCCCGGCCAACCGTTTATGTAACGTACGTTTCCAGTTCTCCGCTAAAAATTCACAGGATGCCAGTTCTTCAGCAAGCATTACATCACCTTTTTTAACGTACATGATCTCATTACAAGCTGCGATTGTCCAGTTCGGATATGGGCGTTCCACCAATTCCAGCTCCATACCAGCTTGCACAAACCCTTCTTGTAATACTCGGAAATACCAGCCTGTCCGTCCGCTATTTTGGATGCGGAGGGCAAAATCAATAATCCGAAAACGGCGGGCAGGTTTCCAGCAAGGGCGGCGGGGCTGTGAGACTTGAATAATGGTATCACCGAACTTATATGTATCACCAATACAAACGGATTTCTCATCCATATTCATGACAGAAAGGTTTTCTCCCATTGCACCTACGCCGATCGAAGCCAAATCAAGCTCCCGCCGCCAATCATCGTAATGGTTCATTGGGTAGGAAAATATCGCCTTTTCCGGTCCGCCATGATTTTTGGTGTCCGCCACTTCGTCTTCTGCTAATCCGCTTTTCCCCAGCCATACTTTTGCATCAACCGTATTTTTAAACATACCACTTTCCCATAGCCTGTCCATCCGCTCTTCCGCGTTAGGCCGACCCATTTTTTTCACTTTACCTGTCAGTAATTTATCTACATACGGTGCATTCATCATGTTTCCTCCTGTCAAATATGGTATAGTAAACGAAGGCGTAAACGTCCGTTTCGCGACTGGACGCATGAAACATCCTGCTCTGCCATAAGCAGAATAAAGTCTAGATTTATATAATTTCTTATCCTTAAAAAATACTATTTCTAGTTTACTGCAAATACTGTAAAAAAACTATCTACTGCGGGGGAATCGGCATGAATAACGTACTAAAAAAAGCTACATTTGCAGGGGGATGCTTCTGGTGTATGGTAAAACCATTTGATCAATGGGACGGAATTCACCGCGTTGTCTCGGGCTACACTGGCGGTCATACGGAAAACCCGACATATGAGGATGTCAAAACAGGTACAACCGGACACTACGAGGCTGTTGAAATAACATATGATCCAGTGCTTATTTCTTATCGCGAAATTGTAACGATCTATTGGCAGCAAATTGATCCAACCGATGACGGCGGGCAATTCCATGATCGCGGTGACTCTTACCGTACTGCTATTTTTTATCATGACACGGAGCAGAAAAGTATTGCTGAAGCATCCAAACAAGAGCTTGATGCAAGTGGGAAATTTGCTAAACCGATTGTTACAAGCATTCTTCCGGCATCAACATTTTATCCTGCCGAAACATACCATCAGGACTTTTATAAGAAGAACAAACAAGAATATCAAGAAGATCGCGCCAAATCTGGCAGGGATGAATTTATTGAGACTAATTGGAAGAGTTAAGCGGGGTCTTTGGGGAGTACCCCCGAGGATTCCACTATTATCTCTCATTATTCTTTGTAAAAACGTCCGGCAATGATTTCACGAATAGTTCGTTTCATCGACTCTGCTCCCCTGTCATTTCAATCACTTATCGAGGGTATCATCTTCGTCCCAAGCAATTTCCCAAACTTCATCCTGTTTTTAACCCGTAACCACCATCATAGCATCACACCTACTCCAAGGTTTTAATCATCATACGAATAAATCCAATAAAGTGAAACTTCATTTAGTGGGGGTTTTGGCGAACAGGAAGTGCTAATGCAGGCGAAGGCATGAGGATGTGAGCCACTTATGCCTTCATCCCCCACTGAATGTTAGTTAAGGGCATCACGATGTGGGTCACAAAGACGAAGTTTGAAAGATTGACGGACGATCAGAGGTGTAGCTTTACGAAAGCTGCTACGCAAAAAAGAAAGACAGATAAGGAGTATCTTAAGAAATTATCTGAAACAAAACTTGGAAATACAAACCCATCATCAAAACTAAATGATAAAAGTGTTCGTTATATACGGACTTTATATAAGGAGCTTTTGGAAGAGGGGTGCAAAAAAACACAATCGCAAAAAGAGTTGGCAATGAAATTTAATGTATCAAGATCAACCATATCTGACATTGTTTTGAGAAGAACATGGAAACATATTGACTGATTCTTGGGCTTTGTAAATTACGCATAACCATATCATTATGTACTAAACAACTAAAGCAGCATTAAGGATAAACGCATGTTCGTATATTTTATTGTTCTATTTTATAGTATGATAACTTTAAGATTAATAAATAGGAGAGGAATAAAGATGTATTTTAAAAATGATTTTCACCGGGAACTTGCAACAAAACTCATGAATAAATTTGGTTTTAAAACGTTAGAGGACGATAGAGAATGTGGATCCTTCTGTTATGTGTCTGCAGCTACATATAAAGAAGGATTATTAAGTCGTGTTGGTAGTGAAGGTGGTATTCAGACAGAGGTTTATTAGATGTGTGGGAAATTAATATGGGAATTTATTTCCTCAAAAGCGTTTAAAACCATAAATCATTGTTATAAAATAAAAGTACGATAAAAATTTTCCGAACAATGAGAAAGGACGATCACAAATAGGTAATACCAGGATTCAAATAGCGGCCCTGTCGGATAAGGCAACAAGATTGCAACAAGCGTCTGCAACACTTTCCAACCATATTGCGGAACTGGAAGCATTGAAAACCTATGCCGATAATTTAATGGTTAGTGAAGGAATTTGGAAAGGGAAGGAAGAAAACAAATTTGTTGAACAGTATGCGGATTTAAAAAATGCAATAAAAGCCTATATTTCAAATGCAGAAGATACGAAAGAAACAATAGATGATGATATTAGGAGGACGGAATCATTAAAAGCCATTCTGTCGGATAATATGAGTAAAAGGTGAAGGTGATGGCCAACGAGATTAATATTAAATTTAATGAATTACGGAAGAACATTGAAAATGTGAGATCCGTTCTTTCTAATTTAAAACCCGGAACTGAAACAGAATTCGATCAAACCAACATAGAAGTATTTGTACAGGATTTAGAAATGACAAAGCAATCCATAACAATGATTCATCAATACCAAACATTACTTAATTCAGATTTGGATACGCTTGTACATGTAGGTGAGCGTATGCAAGCAACAGATAAACAATTGGCAAATGAAATGGGGGTGGAAACCAATGGCCCATAAGGTGGATATGGAAGAAGTAACCGAGTTTTCAAATTACCTCAAAGTGTCCGCAGAAGAAACAAAAACAACCCTGGAAAACATTAAGTCGGGTATCAGTAAGATTCAAACAATGGATTCTTTTTCCGGAAAAGCAGCAGATCAGGCAAAAAATTATTTTGCAGAAATTCATTTGACACTATTAGATGCCTTCATCAAATTATTCACAGACCTTCAGCAAAATTTAGAACAGCATATAGAGACTTTTTATACCAACGTAGATACAAGCAGCGCTGCACGTATCCAAAGCAATTATTTGCTCGACCTGGAACAAGATATTGAAGAAATGTATGGGAAAATGGAGAATGTAAAACAATCCATTAATGGAACCATTGATAATGTGGCCGATATTAGCAGTGCAATTAAACCTGATTTTAAGCCCGTTACAAGTATAAAAAATGATACGATTAAAACCATAACAGATTTAGAAGAAAAGCTTGCTTCCTTTACTCAACAGAAGAATAGACACCAAACAGAGGACTTATTGCATCAAATCCAAGTGACAATGGACAGAGCTGGAACGAAAAAAGGAGAAGCACGTTTTACAGATTATATGAGTACGTTAGCGTTTGAAGGGCTTCCAGTGTTAAAAGGTTACATCCAAACGTACCGGAGAGAAAATATGTTTAATGCAATGGGATTGCCTTATACTGAATTTGGTCATACCGTATCAAAGGAAAATTTTTATAATACGGAAGGTGCAGACGGTTCCGGAATAGTAGAATGGAAAAAAAATAATATGGAGGTCAGTAGGGGTAAACGGGTTGATTATGACGGATTAGGCATTAATCCATCGACCATTGATCTAAAAGGTTATGACGTTAATTACACCATGAAAGACGGTAATTTTATCATTTTTAAGGATAACCCTGATTTAAAATACTTCACGCAAAACGCCGAGCAGGGTGTAATTAATTATTATGCAGCAAAAGGTACTTGGATAACGGCAAATTTTTTAGGAACATTGGCCGTTGGAAGAATCGGAAAGTATTCTGTTGATAAAATAAATACGATTAAAAACGTAGTAAATAAAATTAAAATAAATCCAAACGTAAAAGGGGTTGCAAAACACGGGGCATCTTATACGATTCAAGATAAAATACCAGTATGGAATAAGATTGTTGGTACTTCTGTCCCTAAAATAGGTAGCAAAGAAGTTATCCTATACATTAGCGATAATGACGGCAAAACGTGGGATGGAAAGGTACGTTTTGAAGTACATGCGGACGGTGGTATAACCTCAAAAGAATTTTAGTTAATATTTGATTGGTAAAGTGTTGAAAAGGTTTTACGATGAATTAGAATATAAATTTTAATCGGGGTGGATACATGCCTACCATTAGTTTAATAATATTAGCTTTCCTGCTAGTACTGGCAGATAAATATATTGAAAAAGAAAAGCTATCAAAGAAAGATGTATTTATTAGATTTGTTTTATTATCTATTGTGTTAATTGGTGTTGAAAAGTTTTTATTTTAAATTGGATCACGAAGAGAGCAGGGGAAAATAAAAATCTCCTGCCTTTTTTATGCCTAAACCAGGGTTCATTTATCAATAATAGGCAAACGCTCGTTCACCTAGATGCCTGAGTTTTAAGTAAATTACATATAACTTGTGTTATGCGTAATTTACATCTGGCTATCATTAATACCGAAAGGATGTGATTCTGTTCGAAAATTGACAAGTCCGTTGTACCTACGGTAAAATATAGATACTAATATCAAGTATTTACTTATCATTATTAAGACTATTGCATATACTAATACCATCTGTCCCAATTAAGGTGGTGATGTATATGACTGATAAGGAGGATGAAAAAATGCCAACGTCTACTCCATATAAGCAGTCTCCTAAAAGAGTGCGTGATGATGTTCAGAATCGCAAATTAAGAGCTATAGCTAACTCTATAGACTTTTCGAAGCTAGATAAAAAGGAATCTCTTTCTCTTGATGAATTTGGACGTGTAAAAATTGATCCTACCCACCCTGATTACAGATATTGGACGGAAGATGATTAATGGAACCAGGACATATATATAGACTTGATTTTCCTTATGAATTCGGACAGGGTTATAAAAATCGCCCTGTCCTTATTATTGTAGTAAACACGGATTATGGCAAAGCGGTGGGATTAAAAATAACGGGAAATGGAGATTATGAATTTCGTGAGGAAATAAAAAACAGTCCGGATTCAAACTTAACAAAACAATCATTTGTACAATATGATCGATACAGTTACTTTGATAATCAAGCGTTAACTCCTGTAGGAAAACTAAGCGAAGACGATTTTAAAAATATTGTGCACCTATTCCTTCAATATCATCAGTTATAAGAATTAAATCTCGGCGTTGAAAAATGTCTGATAAGACAATGTTTAAGTGTCAACGATAGGTTGCCCCCTGGTACGCCTAGAACTATCTTTACTATGGAAATCATTCTTTGACATACTTCTAGTCATTAGTTTATTTCTAGTAGCTGCAAAAATACTTTTAGCAATTGGAATCGAAACTTTATCAAAAAAATATAAATCAGAGTAAATCGAAAAGCCCCTGAGAGTTTCTTATAAGGGGGGCTTATTGGACAAACTCACTAATAAATCTAATCGTTGTAAATGCGCATTTTCCTGACTGGACCCCAATATAGCGAACTAACATCTCAGTTGTTGTATAATATGCTAAACGGTTTCATACAAGAGAAATCCAAAATAATTAAGATAGGTGGGGGTCTCCATTAAAAGATTTATTATATTTACTTTATGGGCTATAATATATTTAAAAACCCATTTCGGTGTACTTAGAAACCCCTATTTTATAATTCTAGTTGAAAACAATCAATTGCTTCTCAACATATTGTTTATAGTTATAATTTTGATAAGTTATTATCGTGATATTCTTGCATCCATTAAAAATATTAAGCTTAAAACAATATGTATTTATTCGTTAATTCCTGCAATTATACTATTATTTGGTAATTTACTTCTTTTATTTCTAATTTTTGATAGTTTGGTGCTAGAATCCTTCTCATTTAGCATTTTGTTTATTATTAATAGTTTGGTCATCGGTCCTATATATGAAGAATTTATCTATCGATTTATCTTCATCAATAATAACTGGCAAGTCAAAGTAAAATTAGCAGCCGTCATACTATCATCGTTAATCTTTACGTTTTCGCACGGAGTTTCTGTTGATGGAAATATTGCAATGCTGGTTCAATTTTTAATGTTGGGAATCGGTTTGGGGATAATCTATATAAGAACTAACAATATTTTTTATTGCATATGCACACACTTTTTTTACAATAGCTTTGTACTTCTGATGTCACTTGTTTGATAATAAAAAGATAAATATAACGAGGTTATTGACAGATCCAATTATAATCCATTTACTTTTCCCCTAGTCTCTGGTACTACCCCATACCTTGCTTTATATTTTATATAAATAAAATAAGATCCGGGATGTTTTATATCTGAATTTTCTTGGATCTTATTTTCTTTAAACTAAGCAAGATATTTTCTGCTTATTTACTATTTAACCCGTGAATAACTCTTATATTTTACTTTCTGATTAAAAGTTTCAGTACGCACATAATACCCTGAATACTTGTCATAAACTTTCCAAGTAGATTTAAATTGACTTGTTACACGATATTCACGATATTTCCGACTCGTTGACTTTGCAATACCAATTCTGATAAAACCTCCACCTGCATTAACTCCGAAACTCACTGTAGTACCTTTCGTTACTATCCCTAAATAAGTTTTCTTTTTGTTTTTTTCACTCCAACTAACATTTTTGTATAAATATCCTCCTGTTTGAGGAGAGATACCATTGTTGCCTGGTACATTAATTTTTGTACCAATAAGATTACTTTCTACAAATCTAGTTACTTCTGACTCACTATCAGAATATGTGTAGGCGGTGTTGTTGGAGATATTTCTGAAGCGTGTGTAACTTCACCAGAAAACGAAAAAACAATTACACTCATCAAAACTGCTAAAACCCCTACTAAAACTTTTCTCATACTAACACTCCTTAAGAATATTGCGTATTGTCAAATGTTTCTTAGTAAAAACTATTGTCTTTCCCGATTTCATGCGTTTTTATACAAAAAAACTTGCCACCCCCTTAAATTTAGGGTATTAATGAGGTAACCACACACCCATAAACACCCAAAAAGGAAGTGACAAGTTGTTACCTCAATTTATAGCCTATTTGCTTCAATATATCAAGTACCAAGAAAAGATTATTTTTGGGCTCTTAGGAATTATTTTAGGTAAATCGGTCGCTAAAGCTCAATTTGATGAGCCTGTTAATAAGCCTTACAGAAAATTGGAAGTCGATGAAATGCCTGTCATCGAAACCCTGGAAAAACTCGATTTTCAAGAACTTATCCTGAAATACCAAGCTAAACATGGTAAAGTATTAAAACCTGTCGCTCGCCGTAAAAATAGTGTGGTTAAGGTGCCAGCGACGTTAACATGCCCAAAGTGTTCGGCCCCTGCTTCGTATTTATATGCCAACAACGGTGACAAAGGGCAATACCAATGTAAAGTGTGTGGTTGTCTGTTTAATAAACAGAATCGCTTTTTGAAAGAGGCTATTATCAAATGCCCTCACTGCTTGAAAACACTAGAAAGAATCAAAGAACGTAAGGATTTCTACGTTTTCAAGTGTAAAAACAATAATTGTTCCTTTTACCAAAAGAAGCTGAACCAGATGACCGAAGAAGAAAAAGAACGTTTTAAACAAGATCCACAGGCGTTTAAGGTTCGGTATATCTTTCGTGAATTTTACTTTGATTTCAAACCTTTATCCAAGGAATCACCAGTGAATCCTAAAGTGGATCTTTCACGGATCTATGCTTCACCACATACATTAGGACTTATTTTAACGTATCATGTGAACTATGGTCTCTCTGCCCGAAAAACAGCTGCACTGATGTACGATGTTCATCAAATTAAAATCTCGCACCAGACGATATTGAATTACATGAACAGTGTCGCACTCATCACAAAGCCATATGTTGATCACTATCCGTATGAACTATCTAACAGCTTCTGTGGTGATGAAACCTATATCCGCGTGAAAGGACGTTGGCATTATTTATTCTTTTTCTTTGATGCGGTGAAGAAAATTATCCTGTCTTATCCGGTTTCACCAAATCGTGATACACAATCCGCAATCAAGGCATTGGATGAAGTCCTGCAAAAGTTCAAGACAATTCCTGATGACTTAATGTTTGTCGTTGACGGCAACCCAATCTATATTCTAGCCCAGCATTACTTTGCACAACATGGCATTCACTTCGATATACATAAGGTAATTGGGCTTACCAACGACGACCCTGTTTCCAAGGAATACCGTCCCTTGAAACAAATCATTGAACGGTTGAATCGCTCGTTTAAAGGCAACTACAGGGCTACAACTGGGTTTGGTTCCCAGGAAGGATCTGTTTCCTACGTGACGTTGTTTGTGGCGTATTTTAACTTCTTACGCCCGCACGCATCACTTGAATACAGTGTTCCTGTCATCATCCCGGAACTTGAAAAAATGCCAAATATGCCGGAAAGATGGACAAAGCTAATCTCCATGGCTCAGGACTTCTTGATAGAGCAGCAATCGGCCTAGCTTTTGTTTAGCTGAGCCCGACGAACTAGCCATCGGCGTAGCGAACTCTTGACAAACCGAACTGGACAATGGTTTAAAATGGTAAAAGTCAAGGGCTTATTTGTCATGCCTTCTTTTGTTCCCTTCGCCCTTGACACCTCACATGTAAACCATTGTCGTGTTTGTCAAGAGCGATGGCGGTAGTTTTTCTCCTCTCAAAAATTTGGAAGTTTTATTTTGAGGTTGTTTTCATAGAACTTTTTACACTACCGAATATTGAAATAAGTAATCCTCAAATGGGTTCTTATTTCAAATTCAATTATATACTATTCTTTCAATTAATGAAAGCGTTTTCTAAATGGGTATAACCCTAAAAACCTGGGCGACAAATCTGGGGTACTATATAATCAACCAAGGGAACCCCGATGCAGGGTTCCCTTTATAATTAACGTAATAATTGTAGCACACCTTGGGGCTGCTGATTTGATTGGGCAAGCATTGCTTGAGCTGCTTGTGTAAGAATATTGTTCTTTGTGAATTCTATCATCTCTTTGGCCATATCGGTGTCCCTAATACGAGATTCAGCTGCTGTTAAGTTTTCTGATGATGCACCAAGGTTGTTAATCGTATGTTCTAAGCGGTTTTGTACAGCACCTAATGAAGAACGCTGTGTCGATACTGTATTAATAGCTTTATCAATTTTTACAATTTCATTGTCAAAATTGAATGGTATATTTGATATCCATTTTGTAGAAATAGGACTAATACTTTCTTTTTTATTACTAAGATACGAACACATGATCTTGAATATCGAATTGCGTTTTGCTATACTAATTTAAAACAATAAGATCGAGGGGGTTATTTAGGATCATGAACCAAATTGCTAAGATTGCTGTCTCATCCATTAATTATTTATTTATGCAGCATGTAATGAACGATTATTGTGTATGTAATTAATGATAAGGTGGAAGGAGAAATTTATACTTTTTTTAGTGTATTAGACGAATCGCAACATTCGTTGGAATTAGAGGAAATTTTATTATTCCTTTCCAGTTCTGTTTATGATGAGTTAAGGGATGGAACGTATTTAGATCATTATGATGTAAATGAATTAAAAGCGGAGATAAAAAATTCCATCTATATTATAATGGGTAGAGAAGTTGATTACATTGAGGATATTTATAATACTTGCATTGACAACATAGAACAGTCAGCGATGAACCATCTACATCCTATTGTGTTTTAAAGTTTGTTAATCTGATCGACTGCAAATCTATGAGCAAAGTACACCAACTAATTTAGCAGTGTACTTTGTTTGTTTGAGTAATAATAGCATGTAATTGTGAAACCGCATTCTCAAGGGTTGTTTTGTTTTCAATAATATAATCGCACTTATATTTTACCTGGAGATCCATATGCAACCGGTCCATTCGCTTCTTAATCTCAGTGTCTGACCTCTGTTGTTTTATCATCCGATTTTGAAGATCTTCTATATTTACATCAATAAAAATACTGATTGCTTCTGCATTTTTGTGAATGGGTTTCAATTTATTCTTCATATAAATAAATCCATCCCAGTCTATTACATAAACCATATGTGACCTTTTTAAAGGTTCAATTTCCTTATGAGTTATACCATAAAAATTACCGGAGTAATTGGTTTTGGCAATCCATTCTTTTTGAAAAAATTCTTCTTTTGTAATAAAGTAACCATCTTTTCCTTCTGTCTCCCCCACTCTTTTTGGTCGTGTACGATAGGATACAACGTAAGGAAGCCCTGACGCAAACTTGGATTTAGGTTCTTAGTTCCTGTTCCTATGGTCGGACACCTACGGGAAGTTGATCCCCCACTTATAATCCTCGGCTGCTCTCGAATTCTTGAAGTGGGGTTTACTGCCAGTTAATGAGGGATGTTTCGTTCATTTTGTATTCCGTTTTATTTCACATCATAGTATAATAATCTCTTACATAGCTTTTTGCAGATTAGGAGAGTGTGCATGTCAAAAAATGAATCGTTAACACCGCTTAAAATGCTATTATTTTGCTTTCATGCGACAAATACTATTATCTTGAGTTACTTGCCTATCTATTTAAAGTACAAAGGGTTAGACGGTACCGAAATTGGCTGGGTTCTTGCTGTTGGTCCATTCGCAGCTATTTTTTCACAGCCTTTCTGGGGCTACATGAGCGACAAGTATAAAACGGTCAAATGGACATTAGTAATTTGTATTATCGGACTGTTAATCAGTAGTGTCCTATTCTTTCAGATGAATCAATTAATTGCAATCATCTTAATGGGAGCCGTTTTTTACTTTTTCACCACACCGATCGGAGCACTAGGTGACAGCCTTGCCCAGCGGCGGGCAGATGACTTGAATGTAAACTTTGGCGGAATTCGCATGTGGGGGTCGATTGGCTTTGCAACATCTTCCCTAATTGTCGGTAAGGTGCTGTCTACTGTTGGTGTGCAATATATGATCTTGCCGTATCTGTTTTTTGGAGCATGTGCATTAATGGTAGCATTGCGATTAACCGACGTGAAAGTCGAAACCGAGCCCGTTCAGCTAAAAGATGTTATGAAAATTATTAGAAATAAGCCGTTTTTTATATTTTTATTTATCATCATGTTAATTTCCGTTTCTCATCGGGCAAATGACAGTTTTATCGGGCTTTACATCGAACAGCTTGGTGGAGATGAAACAATGATTGGTCTGGCATGGTTTGTTGGCGTCGTGAGCGAGGCTGCTGTATTCGCGTTTGCTGGGCTCTGGTTTCAAAAATTCCATACATTGATTTTCATCATGATTGCTGGCATTTTATATACCATTCGTTGGTTTATTTACGCAGCAATTAATGACCCCATTTACATCGTTTCATTACAAGTACTGCACGGGGTAACGTTTGGCGTGTTTTATCTGGCAGCATTTCAATACATTACCAGGTTGATTCCAAAGCTGCTGCAATCAACCGGGCATCTTGTTTTTTATGCCGTTTTTTTCGGGGTATCAGGCATTTTCGGCTCCCTTATCGGGGGTGCGTTAATTGATTCATATGGAGGAAATACACTTTACTTTATAATGGGATGCTTTGCCTTGGCGGGTACGATTTTCTTAACACTCTACCATGTTTTACCGTTTGGGAAAGAACATGCAGCAAGGGAAGTGGAGTAACGTTTGTTAGGTTAGCCATTAGAAGATGTTTACACCAAAAAAGCGGAGCCACTATGCTCCGCTTTTTTAATCTAACTTAGGAATACAAAATACAATACAAAAATCACAAACAGTAAATACATAATCGGGTTGATTTCCTTGATCCGGCCTTTCATGATCATCGTAATCGGATAGAAAATAAAGCCGATCGCGATTCCGGTTGCAATGCTGTAGGTTAATGGCATTGCAGCAATCGTCAAGAATGCTGGTACTGCAATCTCAAATTTATCCCACTCAATATCCTTTAGCGATGACGACATCAGAACACCGACAATAATTAGTGCTGGTGCAGTCACTTCCGGAGTAATCACACTAAGTAACGGTGAGAAAAACAACGCTAAAATAAAAAGTCCTGCCGTAACGACAGCGGTAAAGCCTGATCGTCCCCCTGCTGCAACACCTGCTGATGATTCGATATACGATGTAGTTGTCGATGTTCCAACTACCGCACCAGCAACCGTAGCCGCGGAATCAGCAAACAATGCTTTTCCAGCCCTTGGCAATTTGTTGTCCTTCATCAAACCAGCCTGTGTTGCAACTGCCACCAGTGTTCCTGCTGTATCAAAGAAGTCGACAAATAAAAAGGTTAAAATAACGACAAGCATATCCATGTTAAAAATATCACCAAAATGGGCAAATGCTTGTCCGAACGTTGGTGCTAAGCTTGGTACTTCGCCGACAATTCCGCCTAATCCTGATGGCGGATCAATTAATCCCGTTACCATGCCGACAATTGCTGTCAAAATCATCCCAAAGAAGATGCCACCCTTGATATTCAAACTGAGCAAGACGACCGAAATGACAATACCAAACGTTGCCAGCATCACAGTTGGTGATGTTAAATCACCGATAGCCACTAATGTTGACTCATTGCCAACAATGATCCCGGCATTTTGAAATCCGATAAATGCAATAAAGAATCCAATTCCAACACCGACAGCTAATTTCAAGTTAGCTGGAATGGCATTAATAATTTTTTCACGCAAGCCTGTCAATGTTAATAAAACAAAAATAAGTCCAGATGCTAATACCCCAGATAAAGCTGTTTGCCACGGGATTCCATAACCGAGAACAACGGTATAAGCAAAAAACGCACTTAACCCAATTCCGGGTGCAAGTCCAATTGGGTATTTGGCAATAACCCCCATAAACAGGGAGCCAATCGCACCAGAAATGGCTGTTGCCGTAAACACTGCCCCTTGATCAATCCGGGTTACCCCTTCCGGAAGGTTTTCGACCCCGACTAAAGCAAGATTTGCCGGATTTACAAATAAGATATAGGCCATTGCCAAAAAGGTCGTTAACCCCGCCATGAATTCAGTTTTATAATTTGTACCTAACTCCTCAAAACGGAAGTATTTTTTCATGCTTCCCCTCCTCGAAAGTAAAATTAAAAACACTCTTGATCCACGACCAAGAGTGCTAACTATGCAAGAAAGAGTTATTGAAGAACATGAAACACGAATTATTCGATAATCGTGTCAACGAACCTAAATTACCTCTTAACCTGCGTAGTCAGACCATTTACGGTGATCTGGTAGATACTTTGGGCCATATTCCCGAAATTATACGCTAGTATTATCTAAAGATATGTTACAAGAAAACATACTTGCAGTCAATAAAAAACCGAATAATAATATTTGTTATATAATAAATATTCGTTTATTCCCGCTCCAAATTGGCAGGCGGCAGCTGTTTTGGGGGTATATCTCCTCTTCTTTCAGGATTATCAAGGAATTCAACTTTTTTTGCAAAAATGTCATTAGAATTATACTCTCTTTTTTGCATATGATTTAACCTCCTCTTACTAAAATGGAACTGATATAGCATAGTCCAGAATTTCTGCAATCACAATGGCGCTATTGGTCAATCCAATACCGAATGACTGGCCTATCCTCCAATATAACCTGTCATACATGTTGCAAAAATCTTCATTCATTTCTACTCCATGCTTCCATATTGAGTTCATTGTTTATGGCCGCTGCAGTAAATGCGCCCATAGAAGCGGCGGCAATCAACTGATGCATTCGTGATGCTGCATCCCCGGTGCTATATACACCCGGAATGGTCGTTTTTCCAAAGTCATCCGTGACAACCATTCCCGCATCCGTGATGTCACATCCTATGGTTCGCGGTAAGTCCGATCCTGTAATTAGATCCGGTTTAAAAAAGATTCCTCTACAGGGAATGGTCGTTCCGTCTTCGAGAACAACTTGCCGCACGAGCCCGTCGTTTGAATCGATGTACCGGATCGCCGAGTCGAACAGAGGTACTTGATGCCGCTGCAGCTCCTCGCGCTGAGCATCTGTAAGCTCATCAGGGCCATTCGTGCAGATGGTAAAATGGTTCGTCCATCCAGATATGAGTGGAGCGAAATGCATGACCTCAGACCCCTTGATAATAATGACTAGCGGTTCATCCCTTAATTCCCACCCATCGCAATATGGGCAGACGAAGGCGCTTTTTCCATAGACCTCTGCTAAGCCCGGTATGTCCAGCGGCCGATCCTTCATGCCGACAGCAAACAATATCTTTTTGCTTGTAAAGGTTTTTCCTTGCTTAGTCGTGATTTGAAACTGACCGTCCGTTCCCTCAATCGACGTAGCGATATCCGCTACAAAAGACACAGAGGGATAGGTGCATATCTCTTTCTTCGCAATCCGTCGCAATTCACTAGGGCTAATCCCGTCACGAGTAAGAAACCCGTGAGACTCCCGAGTCACCGCGTTACGCGGACGCCCTTCATCGATCACCGTCACATTTTTCCTTGCTCTTCCTAAAACGAGGGCAGCGTTCAAACCTGCTGGGCCTCCGCCAATAATGGCTACATCGAGAATTTGTTTTTCCATTGTTAATTTAAACCTCCATAGACCTATAATATCCATAATTAAAGTACAAGAAGGTGTATCACTTCTTGTTTGCCAAATGGTTGCAGTTCTTGGCAACCGTATCCAACACGGACTGAATCGTATGCTCCTGCAAGTATTGATGCAAATGCTGTTCAGCTCCGTCCATCACTTTTTTAACCAGGCATTCGCCGTGAACAGAATCGTTTTGAATCGGTTCGGCATCTTTCACTTCGGCTAACAACCGATGCTGCTGCGAATTTAAATTAGAGCATTCGAACATCTGCTGCCTGCCTTCGATCGCCTGAATAACCTCAAGAAACGTAATCTCTCCAGCCGGTCGTGCAAGCTCATAACCGCCTTTCACTCCGGGTACAGCACGTACGATCCCATCCCTTCTAAGCTTGGACATGATTTTGGATAAGTAGCTTTCCGAAACGCTAAGCATTGCAGATAACTCCTTGATACCGATGTTGTTGCGGTGCTCCGAGTGAGCCAAATGAATTAAAGCGTGCAGGGCGTAATCGGTGCTTTTAGAATACTGCATGTTTTCCTCCTCCTTTACCAATATTACTTTTTATTATGGACCTACAATATCCATAATAAACGACTTGGTTCCTATTTGCAACAACATATTGGTCTGCAATCCTAAAGACAGACCGAATTTTTTAATAGTGACTACTTTATTAGAATATACAATCAGAAAATGATCCCTCTAATTGTTTTTGTACCATCATCAAAAGTTCATCGCCAACTTCGAATCGTTTCCATTATATTTTCTGTATAACTCCCTGCCCATTTTACAATTTTTGCTGCCAAACGGGATAACAACAACAACAAAATGATTCCTGATATGCAAGCAATAACAGCACGTGGTAATGTATCGATCGAAATCATCATGATCGTCATATCAAATAATCTGTACAAATAGGGTGATAGGATCATAGCGATTGGCAGCAAATAACATACAAAAGCAGCAATAAAACTTAAAAAGCCGAAAAGAAACCTTGGAAAAATCATGATTCCCGCAGCAAACCAATTTCTTTTGTCTGATACTTCCCTTGTTACTTTATCTTGTGGATCCCACTTTAAGCTAGGAATATTTATGTTCGCATATTTCTCCGCTGCCTTTCGATCAATATCCAATAAAAAAGGGATGGTTCGAAAAACTCCCGCCAAAATCGGAATTCCAACTACTGTAAAGCTTACTCCTACGGAAAAGGTAATGCTTATTAAATAAAACGAAAAATATAAAAATCCAATGAAAAACCAGGAAAGCATATACACCAAATTTTTAAAATTAGTTACAATAAATCCCATAACGGAAACCCACCTTTTCTTTTTTAATGAAATAATAATTTATTGATTGGCTTATTCATCATATTTCCATTCGATGATCCCTCCATCAGGTCCTTAACACCATTTGGTTATTCATTATCCATACTTTGTGTCATAAGGCATAGTGATATTTTGTCATTTGTTTTAGTGACTGATATTCCTAGTAGCTTGTAGTAAAATGATGATAGTAACAGTGTGAAAAGATAAGTGAGGGTACTATTATGTATGACATAATAAAAAAGTGGTACTGGTATGACTGGATGGTATTTGCTGTTCGCTCCATTTGGTTACTCTCGGTACTAATCGGCTTATGGGAATTTCATGATGATTTATCATTTCCGCTTTGGATTCTGTTTGGATTGCCTTTTATCGTCTTTTCAGTTCCGTTTTTAATTCAGCAATTTTACAGAAAATATTTCATACTTACCGAGATCATCATTTCTGGGAGCTACTGTATTATTTTAGCTTTCGTTCTTCACGATGCATTATGGCAGTTTATCCCGATTGCTTTTGTTATAGGTTTTTACAGCATTCAAAGCGTATATATTTGGTCTGGCCCCCTAACCATCGCGGCCATTCCTTTTATCATAGGGATGGTGACCGATCAGTCTTTGGCCGACACCGTTCTTCGTTTAATATCGAATTATGGTGTAGCGTTTGGACTCGGCTATGCTTTTCAATTACTTGTAACTAACCACAAGCAAGGTTTGATCATACGTGAGCAAAACAGCGTGCTTGAACAATATGTGCACCAGGTGGAGCAACTCTCATTGTTGGAGGAACGGAATCGTTTATCACGCGAATTGCATGATACGGTCGGTCATACCTTTACAACTATGATCATGGGGATGGAGTCGATCCGTTCTTCATTGGCTGATGAAAAGGTTGAACATAAACTGAATGCTTTGCTGGATTCAGCACGTGACGGCTTAAAAGATATGCGATTGCTTGTACACCAGTTGGAACCATCAACAATGGATCTATCCCTTATTCAATATGCAAAGCAGTTAATGAACAAATTTATGGAGAGTACGGATACTTCTGTGAAGTTTCGGTGTTTTGGAGATGAGTACAGCTTACCGAAGGCAGTTAAATTAACAATCATTCGTTGCATACAGGAAGCATTAACGAACGCTGTCAGACACGGGCGGGCAAGTGAGATTAAAGTATCCCTTTACTTCGACAGCTTGGAGTTACGCTTACAAGTTGAAGACAATGGTGTAAAAGAACGAGGGAAAAAAATGGAGCTGGGCTTTGGCTTAAGCGCTATGAAAGAAAGATTGCAGGCCTTGCAAGGAAACTTATCCATACATACAGACAATATTGAAGAAACGGTGGTGATCTGCACGATTCCAAGAAACTCAGAAGACAACACTGAAGCCATCAAGGTAGTCCTGGTGGATGATCAACGTATTATTTTAGATAGTTTGAGGACGGCATTGGAGAGTCAAAGTCAGTTGCAAATTGTCGGCATGGCTGAATCAGGAGAGGAGGCACTGACATTATGCGGTCAAACCAAGCCCGATATCGTACTCATGGATGTGAACATGCCAAATATGAACGGAATAGAGGCCATGGAGGTGATAAAGGAAAAGAACTCCATGATAAAAGTTGTCATCCTTTCATCCTTCGAGGACGTCAATCAAGCTGTAGAGGCTCTGCAAAAAGGAGCAAACGGGTATTTGCTCAAGTCCATTCAACCGAAAGAGCTGATGGAGACCCTTCGCTTCATACACCGTGGAGATACCATTATTCATCATGAAATTGCCAATCAGGTGTTTGAAGAACTGAAAGACCGAAATGTTTCATATGAAGAATATAACAAAAATGATTATGGACTTACGCCGCGGGAGCTTGAGATTATCAACTATTTAGCCAAGGGTTTGCGATATAAGGCCATTGCTGCCAGACTTTATTTATCAGAAGGTACAGTTAGGAACTATGCTTCCGACATGTATGCGAAGCTTAATGTAAGTAATCGTGATCAAGCCATAGAAAAATGTTTGGAAGAAGGTTTAATAGCGAAATGAAGATCGGACAAGAGAAATCAGGAATGCCTTTAGGTATTCCTGATTGATGATGAAAGAAAGTGGATTACATTCGCCAGAGTACGTAAACGAATATAGTTAATGCAGCAAAACTTCCCATAGTCCGTACATGGTTCCAAACGGTCCATTTTAAATGATAATCTTTCCATAGACCCACACTTTCTGCGTCCGTGGCCATTACTTTGGCTAACACATCGTTTAGAGGAACATTGCATACCGCTGTGACTAGCAAGCTACCTAGAAGATAAAGTAAACTACCAGCAAGTATATAAATGGCATTCGGATCTTTCCAATTAAATAATGAAATGATCACTAGTACCATACAAACGAGAGATGTCCCCATAAATACAGTCAGGAATAGTCGGTTTAGCACAGCGCTGTTTATGGACTGCATAGCCGAAATTCCTTGTTCTGGAGGGATCCGGTAGAGAGCGTTCATGACAAATGACGAAAATGCAAAGAACAATCCTGCAATCAGCCCAGATCCCAACGCTGCGCAAAAAATTAGAAAGGGAGTAAGTTTTTCAATCATATTTCATCATCCTTTGTAACATTGAGTGAAGGACAACGCCTCAGAATATCATTTACCAGTTGTTCTTGATCTCCCCTTTCAAATACAACTTGATCAAACTCACACCCCTTCAAACGAAGCATAACGACTTCATTTGTACTACGATAGACTAAAAAGTATTTCTCGCCTTCAATAATGAATATTCCGGCTTTATAGTCAAGTGTCGTGATGCCCGTTCTCTTAATAGCAGCTGTCAATGGAAAATGAAATTTCCCCACCCGAATTTCTTCAATTGAGGTGTAAGGTATTTTGATCTCCTTCCTCAAAGTCAAAGCCGCTGTCCATCCTGAAATATTTAGTAGTAACACACGATCACCCGCCACAACTTGAAAACTCATCTTGTATCCCCTCCAATTTAGACAGCATATCATCCATGGATTATTTAACCAGTAACCTAATTAAAAAAATCACATAGAAGGCAGTTCCTTTCGGGATAAATACGATGTTGCAAATAATAAACACAAAACAATAAGCGATAACGTTACAGTCACTGTTATGAAAAAGTATGGTAACATATTACCGGACGTTATGATGCTAACAGCCTGATTGGTCAAATGCGCCGGATTTAAGACCTGAAATCCTCCACCTAATAAGGTAACAATTTTCAACAGGATTAAAACAAAAATGGACAATAGTACAATAACCGATGATCTTGCCAATAAAGTGCCCATGGCGATTACGAAGGTCAACATAAACAGGCTCCAGATGAGATAAACACCCAGTCCTGCCACAACCCTAGCCACGGAAACCGTTTGATAGAAATGAAAAGTATAAAAAACTGCCGTCAGGAATCCGAGGAATACGGAACCTAGAATCATTACTGCATGCCCCAACAACTTACTTAACAAATATTCAACAAGTGTCGTGTTGCGCGTCAAAATAAACGCTAACATACCATTATTTTTATCCGATGCGATGATACCCATCGCCGCTATAACAATGACGATTAAGCCCATTTGGTCAAATTGATCGGTTAAGGTACCAGCTAATACTTCGTCAGCCGTTAACTCGGGTAATGAAATAGCCATTCCTTCAGGCAGTCCACCGGCCATTTTTAAAATTTTCGGTAAATAAAAAGACGATAAAGGTTGAAGGACTCCCAAAAACATAAATACGACGGGCAACCATAATATTTTGTAACTTCTCCTTGCATCCAACCACTCTCTCTTTAACAGAACAGTGAAGTGATTCATGATGATTTCACCATCCTTATAAAGATCTCTTCCAAGCTTTCCTGTACGAGTTCAAGCTTTTGAACCGGGGGTTGTAAACGCGTGATATTGCTTAACAGCCAGTTTCTCCCCCGCTCGATATTTTTAACCCGCACCTTGGCAGCATTTCCTGTTAGTTCAATAGATTCAACAATGTCCTCATTAACAAGCTCGTGTGTCCATTCGCCTATTCGAGGTGCCTGAATAATAAAAATAGGTTGTTGAGTCTCTTCAATGATTTGATTAATGGATCCGTTAACAAGTAATTGCCCCTGATTTATGATAAGGATCTTATCGCAAAGCTCTTCGGCATCATGCAGAATATGCGTGGAAAAAAGAATGGTTGATGTCTGTTTGATCACTTTAAGCAATTCCAATATATCCCTTCGTCCTAATGGATCCAATGCAGAAACCGGTTCATCCATGATCAATAATTTTGGTTGATGGATAAGTGCTTGTGCAATTCCTAACCTTTGCTTCATCCCTCCCGAATAGGTCCCAATAAACTGATTTTCCACCCCACCCAGCCCTACCAGATCCAGCAATTCGTTGATTCTTTGTTCCAATACCTCCTTATCTATATTTGAAAGTCCGCCCATGAATGTAAGCAATTCCTTTCCTGTCATCCACGGATCAAAAGTGGGATGCTGCGGTAAATATCCAATAAATTGACACATTTGGTCATGGCGTTTTCCGTTAAGCAAGATTTGACCACCTGTAAGTTTGTTTATATTTAAGATCATTTTAATAATCGTTGTTTTACCTGCCCCGTTAGGACCAAGAAGAGCGACACATTCCCCCCGATTAATGTGAAAATTAATGTTTTGAACAACCTCATGACTTCCGTACTTTTTTTGAAGATGACTTACCTGAAGTAGATGCATATGATCGTTCCTTCCTACCGAAGATAAAGTATAAAATGGGGCCGATTATATTAATCAAAATAATAATCGCTCCCCACATCCATTTATAATCCGCACTTTGATCTCTTCTTACTAAATCCCATAATGCCACAGATAATAATATGAGATGTAGGATCAAGATGGGTAAAAGCAGCGGTAACCAATCTGCGAATTCGTCGATCCCAATGTGATACCCATAATGCATGTGTGGACCCCCTTACTCTTTTGGTGATTTTTGTGGGATAAACATACTAGCAAAAATTCGAGTGGTTCGTGCAGGTGTTAGCTGATTGTGGATCACTTTCTCAATGGCCTGTTGAATGGATTGTGTAAGTTCATGAAATTCTTCATCGGATAGATGCAAAGGTGTATACGCATAACTAAATCCCTCTTTTTTATATTGTTCAGGAGACGTATCCGCCAAATAAGACGTCGCTAATTGAAGCAAATTACTGTGAAATACGGAAAAATGACGGATGTGATCTTCCCGTGATGTCGTTTCAATTTCGCTTTCAGGAATTTGCAAGTTATCTATTTTAACTGAGAATTTGCGTTCCTCTGTTCCTTTCACCTTTTTTGTTTCAATGACTTCAATAAGGTTTGCTTCGAGTAAAAGATTTATATGACGATATAGCGTAGCTTGAGGAACATCACCGAGTATCTCTACAAGTTGAGCTATCGTCAGCGATTTGTTTAGCAACAATTGTTGTACAATTCGCATTCGCACGGGATGAAGAAGTAAATCGGCCTTTCCTTTCATTGGATTACCCTCCATTTACATTATCATTTTATAAAATGATAATATCATCTCAATATAACGTTGTCAATTTGTAAGAGAGTCTATTCAGATTCAGCAAAATCTAATCAGATATCCACGTTGGGCTTTAATTATGTATCTCATTGGCTGCATTTCTAAACAGCTCGATTCTTAAATCATCACGGGTACTATCAACCTATTACCAAACCTTTTATAACTATAATGCAATTACGAAATGCTTGTTGACAAAAGGGATTTATGCTTCCATGTTAACAGCACTGAGCCAGCCAAAAAAGCTAATACTCCTACTATATAAGGGAAATAAGTGTTAATATCAAATAAAATCCCCCCTAATATAGGACCAACTACACTCCCTAGGCTTACATATGCATTGTTCATACCTGCAATAAATCCTTGTTCATTTACAGCTAACTTGGATAGCACTGTATTGATAACTGGACGCAGTATAGAAGTCGCAGTGTAAAGCAAACATGTCATCAATAAGATACTAAAAAAGCGTGTGGTGAATAAGAGCAATAAAAAACTTAAGCCACCAGCTACCAATGTACCGTTCATAACCTTCGATTCACCAAAAAGGGAAACAAATTTATTCGTAAATGTTAGTTGAACAATGACACTTACAAACGCTGCAATCGAAATCACCATCGCAATATCTTTTGCTGTAAAACCAAATTGCTTGTCGACAAACAGTCCAAAAATCGCTTCAAAAATGTATAAGGATACACTATAGAGAAAAACCAAAAGCAATGGAACAACGTAAGGTGCCCGAATTGAACGTAATAATTGCTGTATCATTGATTGGGTTGAAGCGGTGGCTTCTTTTGGCATCTGTCCCTTCTTTTCTAAGGTTTCAGGTAGTAAAAAAAACGAAAGTAAAAAGGAAACAAAAGATACGGCAGCAGCAAAATAAAAAGGTACATATAAACCATACGCTGTCAAAAAACCCCCAATCCCAGGGCCTATGACAAAACCAAATGATATGGAAGCATTAAGGAAACTCAGGCCCTTAGCACGTTCTTCTTCTGTCGTTATATCAATAATACATGCCATAGCACCGGGAATTAACAGGGAGACTGCAATACCCGTTAAAAACCTTCCCAAAAAAAGCAACCAAAAATGGAAAGAAAAAGCAAAGAATAATTGAGATAAAGTAAGACAAATTAAACCCATCACAATGATTCTTTTTCGACCATAGCGATCAGCAAAACGTCCAGCAATTGGAGATAAAAAAAGCTGAATAATGCCGTATGTCGCAACTAGTAACCCCATCATTTGTCCGTTTGTATTGAATTTATCCATAAAGGCCGGTAATATCGGGATAATCAACCCAAATGCAGCCGTGGCGATAAACACACAAACCATTAAAAGAAAAAGTGTATTTATCTTACTAGGTTTAGAAATCAAATCATTCACCTCATAAACTTTTAATTTGCTGGTTTGCAGGTAATTTAAAATAAATATTCGTGACTTCGTTCATTTTCTTCCATATTGCTCTATTTTTTTCAATAGCATCCCGATATCAAAAGCATGGACTATTATTCCAACAACTTCAGATAATAAACAAACCTGTATTTTACTGCAAAAGACCCTCAAAAGAGTATCACACCAAACATGGTCATGATTATACGTTTTAAGGATCCCAGATAGGCTTTAGTGATTGGAGAATTAAAATAGTTAATTAACACCTACTCCCAATTTGATCGTCGTCGTAATAAGTGCTCAAAATACTTCATTATCATACACGATCAAGATATAAATTAGTCTTTTCTTGTCCATATACCCTCAAATCATTATCATTTTATAAAATGATAATATCATCTAGCTTTAATACTGTCAACATGTAAGAATACTGTTATTGTGACAACGCTAGAAGATTCACCAAAGGATGTCGTGCAATTTTACGCTAAGCGCGGAACAATGGAAAACTTCATCAAAGAAGGAAAACTCGGTTTTGCATTTGGCAAAATGAGCAGTACCCAATTTAATTAATTTATTAGAAATACCCAATGACTAAGGGTTCTATTATAATGATTGAAAGAAGGAAGTTTTACATAGTGGCGATAAAATTGTTGTATATAAACTTGATCGTATTTCTCGTTCTACGACGCATCTAATTAAACTTAGCGAATTGTTCAGTAATAAGCGTCAAATAGACCCCACCTATATTTTTATATGGGGTCTGGGTTATTATTTAGATAACTTGTTAAAGGAAATGCAAGTAACTGGTAAAGTTGTTGACCATGGAAGTAATTAGTCTAAGACATCAATATCTGTCAAATCTATGTTGGGAAGCTTCCCGGAAAGATAGCGAAGATAGTAATTTGGATTTAATCCATTTGCCTTACCTGTCTCCACAAAATTTTCTTCTTTTTATGCAAAAGTATTCAATACGAATTTTAAGGAATGCTGTACATATGATAGATGGATTATTATCTCATGAATCTGACCTTTAAATGGAAGAGTATTATACTGATATGGCGGGATACGAAATACGTGATGACCAATGGGGGCAAATTAAAGATTTTCTTCCACCAGAACGAAAACGGCCAGTTGTATGGCTTTTCCTACCCGGACCTTCTGTTACGGACCTTCATTCGAGTTGTAGCCTACTCACGCCCTTCCGTCTCCTCTCACGATGTTGTCACTTTGGTCGATCATCGTTTGGAAAAATTTCAGCGATGCCTGCAGCTCCGATTCCGAAAATGAGTTCAATAAACTGATAAATCTACGCTCTATTATTTCATGCATCATGGCGTGCACCTCGAAGATCTGTCTGCCTTTGGATGAAAGGCTGAAATACACTTCTTTCTTGTTGTCGTTCATCCGGCTCCGCTTAATGTAGCCTTCCTTAAGCAGGTTGGTGCTGATTTTCGTAATACTCGCCTTGGACAAATTCATTTTCTCTGCAATAGATTTGTTGTTTATTGGCTCGTTGTTGCCGATGCAATCAATAACGTGAACGGTTGTCATATTGTTCGGATATGAGGTAATCCCCTGCAGCCGGGCGAGATTATCAAACTCATCAATCTCGGTTGTGAAAATTTGTTCGGTTAGATGCGAAAAGTGGAGAAAGCGGTCGTACAGTAATCGCTTAAGTCCCTCGGACGGATCCATTATGCTTAACATCCCCTTTTTTCCAAAATTATATTTATACTATCCTCTATTGTACAATTGTTTGTTTGTAAACTAACATATCATATTCATTATAAACAATCAATTTCTGAACATACATTTGAATTCATGATCAAATTCAGGCCCCGTTTGGTCGCTTCCATTGCCGGCTTTGTCGGTTACTTCAATACATGATAGTGAATCACAAAAAATAAATTGACAAACCTGCTTTACACGGTATATAGTTTATACATTAACAATAATTCAAAGGAATAAAGGTGTTTGTTTATATTATTTAAATAATATATGGTTTATTTGTTAACAAAAATTAAAGAGAGTTGGCGGCTAATTCTCAAGACTTTAAACAGGCGCAGGAAACAGAGCCTTTCACAATGTTGAATGTCGAGCGCTTCATCTTAAACTCGGACATAACCTTTTTGTTGCGTTAACAAATATATAGATAGTCCTCCATCGTTGGGGGTAGCAAGTGATATGTCGATTTCCCCAAATGATTTTAAAAAAGCATTAACAATTCATCTTACTATGTTTCTGTGTTGAATAAAGTTTGCCTAAGGGCAACATATTATCCATAACAAAAACGAATGGTGGTTTTATAACAAATACAAAAAGGTGTATGGCAGCGATTTGTATATATCCTTTTTGGTCGATTCTGCCCCTTGAAGGCCAGCCCCGTATCGTATTTCCGGAAACCGGGAGGCCTTTAAAGGATAAGTTAGATAAGGCGGATTTAAAAACATAACAGGGAAACAAAAATTATTACTTTATTCTATTTGTTTTATGGTGTTGTTTAATACAATAAATGTAACAATGATGAATGTTGCGATCCCGTAATTCAGGAAAGTGTTTGAAGGGGGAGCCCTTTATTCTATTAATGAATTTCATAATTTTGAGTCCTTAAGCGCCAAGATCTTTCAGATAAAAAAACGAAAGGAGGGTGTTTTCATTGGAAAATAACCAAACACTGAAAGAATATAATGATAACTTACAAAATGCACTGGATATGGGTGAGATTACCTTATTTAGGCAATATTTTCTTGATATACATCCATATGATCGGGCGACATTTTTCAAAGAGCAGCCTGAAGAAAGCAGGATGAAAATCTATACGTTTTTATCTCCTGAAGAAACAGCTGATTTAATGGAGCATATTGAATTGGACGATACCGGTGAATATTTTTCGGAAATGGATCCGCGATTTGCTTCAGCTGTTTTATCCGAAATGGCAATAGACGATGCTGTCGACATTTTAAATGAGATGGAAAAGGACAAAGTAGCCAGTTTCCTGACTATCATGAACAAGGATGCAGCTGAGGAGATCAAGCAATTGCTGCATTATGAGGAAAAAACGGCCGGAAGTATCATGACGACCGAATTTGTCGCGTTGAATAAACGAAGCACGGTCGCCGAAACAATGAAACAGTTAAAACAGGAGGCTCCTGATGCCGAGACGATTTATTATCTTTATGTCGTTGATGAAGATAAACGTTTAGTTGGGGTACTCTCCTTGCGTGATTTGATTATTGCCGATGAGGATACCCTCGTTCGTGATATTATGAATGAAAAGGTAGTGTATGTTTCTGTCGGCAGGGACCAGGAAGAAATCGCCCAGATGATGAAAGACTATGACTTTTTGGCTGTACCCGTCGTTGATTTTCAAAAACATTTACTCGGGATTATTACAGTGGATGATATTTTGGATGTCATGGATGAAGAGGCAAGTGATGATTATTCGAAATTCGCTGCAATCTCAGATGTCGACTCCCCTGAAAGCAATCCATTCAAAGCCGCTAAAAAACGCTTGCCATGGCTGATCATTTTGCTGTTTCTCGGTATGTTCACTGCCAGTTTGATCAGCATGTTTGAAGAAACCATCTCCAAGGTGGCGCTGCTGGCAGCATTTATACCTGTTATCGCTGGAACAGCAGGAAACTCGGGAACGCAAGCCTTGGCTGTAGCGGTTCGAGGATTGGCTACTAGTGAGTATGGCCAAGGCGGTAAAACACGCTTAATGTTGAAAGAAGCTGGTACCGGTTTGATTACGGGAACAGCTTGCGGCATTGTTATCGCATTGGTTATTTTCTTATGGAAAGGTCAGCTTTTCCTTGGTTTGCTTGTAGGGATGACATTACTGGTCGCATTGACCGTAGCCACCCTCGCCGGGTCAGTAGTTCCACTCATCATGGACCGAATGAAAATCGACCCTGCAGTGGCATCAGGGCCTTTTATCACGACGATTAATGATATCATATCCATCATGATTTACTTCGGCATGGCAACAGCTTTCATGCAGTTCTTATTATAAAAAAACACGCATTTGCGTGTTTTTTTAGGTGAGGAAACCTCCATGGCTTTGTTCTCAGGAAGTCTATGTCTATACGGGCTGCTTATAAAAAATAAATACTTACATATTTATCCAAAAATACCAATCATTTAAGAAAAACAAGCAAACCCCGCCCGGTCCTTTTCAATCTATCAAGGTTATAGAAAATCCGATAGTTTATATTTCTGTATCTCTTTATAATACTCTGGAAAAATTTCTCCGCCACATTTTGCACTGGTGAATCTCGGTGGAGTACTCCACCATGATGACACATACAGTCTCAAAGAATAAATTGACAGACCTTCTTTACATAGTATATAGTTTACATGTAAACAAAAATTGAAGATGGTAGGAAATGCATATGGCTAATGCACATAAAACTGGCGCAAGAAACAGAGCCATTCACAATCAGGAACACGTTCTCCCTCAATTACTTACCATTGACTTCCGGGCGTTTATAGTTAACTGTTTGAACTTCATCGCGCTTTGTATGAAGAGGAGAAGCGGCGCTTTACCCATTTTTAAACAGCTACTCCGATAATGAGCTTCAGGCAATTTTTAGCCCGAATGCAAGGAAACAATAGACTAAATTTTGTTTTTAATTTACTTATAAACAATAATGATTAGGAGGGATTATATTGAATGTTTCCAAGACGATAAGAGAACGTAGATCCATCCGGAAATTTAATGCTACTCCGATAGAACAAGAATTGATCGTTTCCTTGCTGAATGAAGCTGCAAGTCTGTACGAATCTGAGGGAACGCCACACTGGCGCTGTGTGCATTTCGGCACGCAGGAGTCGCGTCAAAGGCTGGCCAAGAGCATGATAGCTAAGATGAAGGAAAGCAATCTTGGAAGGCTTTTTCCCGCCAAAATGATTGATTTTATCACAAAAAAAGTATCAGATACACCCGCTCACTTGATCTTCATTGCAGAATCCGCCGGAAATCAGCGGCAGAGCGACGAAAATTACGCTGCGGTCTGCAGCATCATGCAAAATTTTCAACTGCTCGGCTGGGAACACGGGTTGGGCATGCTATGGTATACGGAACCAATGATTAAAAGCGAGTCATTTTTTAAGGAAATCGGTTTGCGAAAAGGGGAAAGGTTCGCCGGGATTTTAAACATAGGATACCTTGAAAAAACGCCGAGAACCCGGAAAAAAAGAACGCCGGCGGAACAGAAATGGACCGCGATCGATGGGGACGATAGGCCGCAATCGGATAATCTTCGGGTTTCTTCGCAAAGCGTTCTGGAAATTCTGAATGAGGCCGTCTGGGCACCGAACGACGGACTACGGGAACCGTGGCGCTTTATCTATGTGACTGGCGGTAAAGCGACTGGTAAACTCCGAACTTCATATGAGGATGCTTCGCCGTGGTTTCTTCTGGTCGTGGCAAAGGAAGAAGCTGATCCCCACAAGCAGGAAGAGGATTATGCAGCGATATGCTGTTTGATCCAGAACTTTCAATTGTTGGCTAAATCCAAACCGTGGCACGTGCGCCGCACGATTCCGGAATGGATTTATGATCGAGAACGGTGTAAGTCATTTGGAATTCGGCCGCAGGAACGGATCGTAGCGGTACTGGAGCTCGGGGGAGACGAGCGACACTCGAATTCCACATCCACTCCCCCAATACTAAACATCACGCATCTTTGATCATGCGATTGATAAATTGGAATATTTGCGTTTCGAGTAGAACCTGAAAATCACGGACCACCTGTTCAACAGGTGGTTTGGCTTAGCTCTATAAGGGCATGTTACTTGCAACGCCTTAAAGAGGTAGCTTCGCAAGCAGGCCATTGTTCTTAATTGTATTGCTTCGGGTTGGTTAGAACAGCTTTATAATCCTCCATATTCTCCCAACCCTCTAAAATATCATGTGACTTGGTACTGTTTCATTCGTAAATACACGACACCATCTGAAACGATTTTCATAACCAATAGAACAACCAGGGTAACCACTATATTTTGTACAAAAGAATTGAGAATAAATTCTCGTTTTGTACTCATTAGAGTTAAAAAATCCTCAATACTATAGTTATTGATTGGAAACAAGTTTAATAGCTTATATACCATGCCCCTTTTAAATAGTTGAGTTAATGCTTTTGGCAAAAAGAACAAACCTAATGATATTGTTAAAGCACTGAACGGTGAACGAGTGATAGATGAAACAAATATTGTGATCCCTACGATCGTTAGCAAACTAAAAAAATGAAGAACTACAGCTAAACAGAACACTTGTAAATGATTGATCTCAACCGGAAAACTAAACAGCTCTAGTGAAAAGTTTGTTTGAATACTAGTGTCCCAACCACTAAAGCCACTATTATAAACATAGAAAGCTCCTAGTGATATCACTTGAATAAAGAGAAATACAAAAATCGAAATCAAAGTTGCAGCGATGATTTTTGAGATTGTTAATTTATTTCTGCCAAACTTTGTAGACAATAATAACTGATTCATATTTCTCGAAGTATCGCTAGAGAAAACAAGAGAACATATTAAAATTGCTATAATACTTGTAAGAATGAATAAATGGCTTGTGACTTTAAAAAGGTCCTTCCATGTAACAAAACTTCCAATTTTCAAAGGCATTTGAAATTGGGTAAACCCTATATCTTTCATTGTTTTAAGGTTTATTTGATCAATGGTAATTTTTTCACCTTGTTCCATTGCATCATTCATTTTTGAATAGACACTTTCATCATTTGGGAAAAATGTATCAGCAATTTCCCAGGAGAATAAATCAAAAGTTCTGCTATCCACATCAGTACTTTGGAATCTATCCATATAATCTGCAAGAATTTCTCTTACTTTTTGATCTGAAAATTCTCCAGTACTTTCCCCAACGACCTTATGATAAAGTTCCATTCCCTCGCCTTGTTTAGTGTTTAGTTGTGAATAATGAAAACCAATGAACAATATACCTGCCAAAACAAACAATGATACAATCATCGCGCCAATAAACGTTTTGTTTTTTAGACTTTTTTCAATTTCATACTTAACAATTGTTCTCATCTTTCAGCGTCCTCTCTGAAATAGTATAGATATAAATCTTCCAATGTTGGTTGAACTTGTTGGGCATTATTAGAAGGTTTTTCTTTTGAAATAATTCTTAATATTGTTCCTGTTGCTTCGTGCTTTTGGTTGCTAATAATATGTTTTGCTAACATCTCATCCAGTTTATCTGTTTCAACCATAGACTCCCAAACATACCCATTAATGGTATTGACTAGTGCAGAGGAAACACCTCTGTTTTCAAGTTTCCCTTGATTCAAAACAAGTATTTCGTCTGCAATATACTCAACATCTGAAACAATATGAGTCGAAAGGATGACAATTTTATTTTCAGAAAAAGAGCTAATTAAATTCCTAAATCGAACCCGTTCTTTTGGATCTAAACCAACTGTTGGTTCATCCAAAATCAATACTTCTGGATCATTTATCATTGCTTGTGCAATCCCTAACCGTTGTTTCATTCCTCCAGAGTACTTTTTTATTTTTTTATTCTTCACATCTTCTAACCCAACTAGTTTTAAAAGTTCTAGACATCTTTTTTTTGCAAAATTTTTGTTTATCCCTTTGAGAGCAGCGATATATAACATGAACTTCATCCCTGTGAAGTCAGGATAATAACTGAAATCTTGTGGTAAAAAGCCCAATACTGAGCGAAAGGCATCTGGATTGGTTCGTGCATCGTCATGATTATAATTGACTGTGCCTGCATTTTGTTTAATCACGCCACAGATGATTCTAAATAAAGTCGTTTTTCCTGATCCGTTTGAACCTAAAAGGCCGTAAACGCCTGGTTCTAAACTAAATGAGACATCATTAAGAACAACCGTATCGTCATAGTTTTTGGTAATATTATTTAGCTCTAATAGCATTAGCAAAATGCCTCCCATTTTTTTACTTTAAGCATATTCATTACAATAAATATTAAAAGTATTATTGAAAAAATGTATCCTGCCCCCCAATATTTCATCTCGAACTCATAAATATTGAAAAAGTTGGCTAAAAACATGACGCACATCAGAACTAGTCCTGAACTAATCCACAAAACAGCAGAAGAGAGAGTATTTCTCCAAATCGTGAAAAGAGAAAACAGAACAATACAAGTAAGGTTAAAAGGAACGAGTAAATATAAAATGATTTTCCAAAAAGAAATTGCCATAACACCTTGACAAATAAAAGCTAGACAAGTAATTAATAATAAATCGGCCAATCCAAAAATAAGTAATTTTATAACTGTATGCTGACGCAAATCATATTTTAGTGTTTGCTCTAATTCCCACATTCCAGATGTAAAACTGCGGAATAATTCATCGATAAAGAAAATAACAGAAAAGATAACTGTCACTGTTAAGCTTTGCACGATAAATATGAATGGCTCATCGTTAATAACTTTAGTAATTAAAAAGGTTGTCAAGATGAGGAGAGCGAATTGAATCAACCAAGTATGTAGTCTAGTGAATCGAATAGACGAACGAAAAAGGTCAAACAGAGAATATTTGCAAAGTTGATTTTTAATTATTTTTTGCTTTCCTAAATCAATTATCTCTTGCCTCTGAAATTCATCAATTTTAATTTCGTAGGTTTTCATTTTTTCAATTGTTTCATTATTCATTCATAAACCCCTCTCTATCTAATAATTTACTGAGTTTTTTTAGACCTTGATTAATCCTTGATTGGGATGTAGAAACGCTTGTACCAGTAATTTTGGCAATGTCTTTCACTTTTAAATCATAGTAATATTTCAAAATTAAAGCTTCTCTTTGAATATCAGGAAGCGTATTTAATGCGACTTGTATTTGGTTTGCACTTTCCTGCATCATTAAATTAGTAATAAGGCTTTCAGAACCAAGATTTAAAACTTTTTCATCTAATTCAGACTGTGTGAATTTCTTTTTGTTATAGTAGTTGTTACATACATTAACAGTAATCGTAAATAAGTAATTAAAGAATTTCCCACTAAACTTGTATTTCTCGATGTTTTCAATGACTTTTAGAAAGATATCTTGGGTTAAATCAGCAGCTAAAATTTGATCGCCCCAACATCTTCGTACACAAAATGTAAAGATTTGATTATAGTACTTATTTACTAGTTTCTCCCAGGCCTCAGTATCACCAGATTTTATTTTACGAATTAAGATATAGTCTTCGATCTTCCTCACCTACTCATAACAAAAAACTCTTCACTATAGATTAACAAAGTTCTTTCAAAAATCATTTAACTTTATTGATAGATTTTAAAAATAAATGTATACCTTATTACGTAACCTATCAGAATTTTATACTCCTCTTGTTCCCAAATATCATGACTTTTTAGAGAAAATTTATCTAAAATAGAAAGCGAGGCTCTAAAATGGCAGATAGTAAAACGGAACAAAACGTCGCGATTATCGGAGCTGGTTTAGACGGACTTACCTTACGCAGCATTCTGCAAAAACATGGATTAGAACCGATCGTCTTCGAACGCGAACCATCTGCAACACATCGGCAGCAAGGCGGTACACTGGATATTCATAGCGGAACAGGACAACAGGCTTTAAAAGAAGCCGGGTTATTTGAATCATTTCAATCATTAGCAAGGCACGAAGGACAGGATTTTCGCTTACTTGATAAAACAGGAAAGATATATATGGACGAAATTACTAATCAAGATGATATCCAACGACCAGAAATAGATCGTGGTGATTACGGGAACTCCTGTTAGAATCTATAGATCCTGATACGATCCATTGGGGATATGAATTATTAGAAGCAAATCAGTTGGAAAATGAAAAAATCAGGCTTTCTTTCAAGAATGGGAAAACTGCTATCGTTGACGTAATGATTGGTGCGGATGGCGCTTTTTCAAAGACACTCCTTTTACTGTCTGATGTTGCGCCACAATATACGGGTATCACAATGGTAGAACTGCGTTTAGAAAACGTCAAACAAAAAATCATCTTTATTTAATTATAGCATCTTTAGCTAAACCTAGTTACGCCTTCTGTTAGATACTATAAGAGATTTACCACATGAATATATTGAAATATCATGATAGGATATATTTAACAATATCTTATCATAAAGGTGATTATATGACTAATAAACCCAAAAGCTTTGAAGACTTTTTCTATAGTAAAACACAAAATATTTGTACTGTAGAAGAAATTAGTGATTACGCAAATAAACACAACGGTAATTATGAACCTTACGATGGTTTTATGTTTTGTCCCGAATGTCAAAAAGCTGAATTGTTTTTTGTTCAGAAGACTTCAAAAAGACGTGCGCATTTAAAAAGAAAACCTTCAACTCAACACCCAGACAACTGTTCATATAAATATGAATATGCACCTAAGCAACATATTAAACAATATGTAGACAGTTTAACTCCTAAGCAAGTTCAAGATAGATTAAATTCCATCTTGAATATACTTTGTAAAAACAAGAAAAAAGAAGAGACTGCTTTTAAACAAGAAAAAACAAGTACGCAGCCGAAAGAACATCCTATGCTAATTCCAGATACGACTAGAAAAAAACATCTTTTAAAATCACTTAGAAGGAAAAGGCTAGCTGGATGGATCGATGAATCAGATGGAACAGATTTACATGTTTTCTATGGAAAAGTAAAGTTAAAGGTTGAAGAAAGGGAAAAAATAAATTCTAAAGGAGAGAAATACTATTATTATAATCTCATAATTAAAACTATGAATCAAAAAGGTGAATGGAAGTTTAGAACAAAAATCTACAGAGGAAAAATCCAAGATAATATTAATGAAAATAAAGTATATCAAATTGCAGTGATAGGTAATCTAAATTTTGATTGGAAATGGATGCAAATTGACTTAATCAATAAATATGCTCTGCAATTTCAAGAAATAGACTACTAACTAGGGGCTACTGAATAACTAATCAATAATTCAAAATCACTCGCACTTTTTCGCTGTTGTTCGAGTTGAATAAATCAATTATCCAACGAAAAAAAGACAAAAAAGTATCCCGGAGGACCTTTTCTAAATTCATCACCAGGAATTGGAGGGCAATGACTGTTTCACTTGTTTCCCGTAGGCATGCTAAAATACGGCCCAATCCATAGAACCGTTTGCCTTCACCAAATTTGCCTTCCATCGCATTGCGCTCAGGTATTCCTTAGCCTCAAGGGTATATCCATTCCATGCTGAAATAGTTACAATGGCATCGATATCATAAGAACTGGATAACTCCATTACATCTGCCAAACTAACAGTATATATATCAGTAAGATATATTTTATAAATACGTCCATTATTCAATCCAATTGAATAATAATATTCATTTATTTTTTTAAATTTATTACTTTATTATGCTGTCTTATGGTCTTTTCAAATAAAATAATACTTTCTGGTCTAGGGATATCCTCACTATTCACCATCTAAATCACCATTTTCTAATATAATATTGTTAATCATTTGACTAAATGATTTTGGAAAAGTCTTGATAGAAGGAGCTTTGCAATATTAAGATTGAGGTATATAAGAAATCGGACAATTATAACCGGTAAAAACTCGTTAAGTAGCTGAAGTATTTCCCACTCGAATCCCCTATTAAACTTTTTTGCCCCTAAAAACTTATATATAATTTTAATATTAAAGTTATATTTTCCTCTTCCACTAATCTGCCTTTTAACACAATAGGAGTTGCCAAATTTGGGCTCCTCCTTGCTCAACTATTGCACCTTTTAAGTGAAAAAAGTCAAATTTTTTTCTGAAAACAGAATCTACTAATTAACTCAATTGACCTTCATTGCAGAGTGTTTCTAAATGATAATGGATTACTTCCTTCACCTTTTCTGGAGAGTAGACATCAGGTCTTAACAGAGCATGAATGGACAATCCATCAATTAATGCCGATAGCCTACTTTTTTCTAATTTTACATTAGTTGAATCAGATAAAATCCCTTGTAGAACTAATATCTCGATCATTGAATTTGCTAATTCATACGTACCGTTAGTCATTTCATCTTTTTTTTCTTTTAATGTATCACTTGTAAGTGACTGAAGTGCAAGGATCCACCATACACTCGTTTCGATTTTCTTTTCTTCATCAATTGGTACAAGCTCCAATAAAACTTCCTCGACTGCCTGCAATGGATTTTCTGACCAACTTTTACTTTGAGAACGTTTTTTCCCTTCTTCCAGGTAATAATTCATGATAAATAATAACATTTCATCCTTAGTTGAAAAATAATGTCTTAACGCTCCAGTAGACATGCCTGCTTCAACTGCAACTCTTCTTATTGACGCTTTCTCTGTTCCCTCTTCCTTAATAATATTCCAAGCGGCCTCAGCAATTAACTTCCGCTTTTTTTCATGATTAACAATCCTTGGCATAAAAAATCACTTCCCTTTTTTAGCACAGTGTGTTACTATGTTTTCAACACACTGTGTTATTTAAATTATAACATATAAAAAGGAGGGACTCTATATTTGATCGAAAGTATTGAAGCATTAATGCCTTCTTCATCAATAGACACATCAATAGCTTTGCTAATTATTTCTATTTGCGCATTAGTTGATATATTAAGTCCTGGTGTACTTGCTGTAACAGCTTATTTATTACTGACACAGCCTAATCAATTATCCTCTCGCTTGCTTGTTTTTTTGTTTATTACGCAGTTTGGCTATTTTCTGGTGGGCTTATTACTATACTTTGGTGGGGATTCACTATTGGAAGGAATCGGACAATTATCTGAATTTGACTATATCAATTGGTTTTATATCCTTTTTGGAGCGGTTATTGTTCTAATTAGCTTCAGTAAACCAAAAGATACTACAAAAAAACGTTTAATTTCATTTATACCCCAAAAAACAACGATGAAAGGGATAATCATATTAGGTATCATTGTTTTTCTAATTGAATTTGTAACTGCATTGCCTTACTTTTATTCAATTTTGTTAATGAATCACCTAACAATTGAGCCCGTCTCCTCCATCTTTATTATAATTGGCTACAATCTTGTAATGGTGCTTCCTTCTCTTCTTCTGTTAGGGGTTAATATTATGTTTAAAGAGAGACTGCAACAATTTCTTAATAAAATCAGGTCAAAATTAATCGAAGCCCCGATTTCTTCACTCCTAGTAGCGATAGGAATCGTAGGTGCGGTTTTTTTCAACATCGGCCTTAGAGGCATATTAAATTAAAAAATTAAAAGAGGTGTTCATCATGAAAGAAATTATCAGTGGACTTAGTTTACTTTTCTTTATACAAGGAGTAGGCGGATTAATTAATCATTTGACTAACGGCGGAAAAAGTTGGTTTTTGGTAAATTATATTGAAGCGTTTCAGGGATTTGAAATTGTTATGGACATTGTATTTATAATTGTTGGCGGGATCATAGCTTTAATCTCTTGGAAAATAAGCGGGTCAACTAAAAGTGAAAATTAAAATATACAGCAAATAGGACGGCTTATACATAGCCGTGCAATTTAAAGAGTTCAGATTTATCCACAGTTATTATAAGAAACTCATGTTAAGTACGAATTTGATGTGCTGATACTTGGTGCAGTTTTAGAAATGCTCCGCCTGATTTATATTTGTAAATTTTTATAGGGGGAAACATAAAAATTATGATGAATTCAAGCCATATAGGGAGCTCATCTCCCCAAAAGGAAGAACGATTATACTTTATTGATAACCTAAGGGCAGCTCTTACAGTGTTGGTAGTGCTACATCATTTAGTGTATTTTTCCATCTATAACGAGGTATTAACACAAGGGTCTATTGGGGTTGTTATGGGCCTTCTATTCCTTGCTTTTAATCAGACTTTCTTCATGGGGACATTTTTTCTTATTTCCGGTTATTTTGTCCCTTCATCTTTTGAACGAAATGGGGCAGCCCGATTTATCAAAGATAGATGCATCCGGTTCTTAGTCCCGTTTATCTTCTACGTTTTCATTCTTAGCCAAGTTCAATCAATTGAAGCCTATATGCTTAACCAGGAGCCATTAACATGGCAAACTTACTTTTCACATTTAACCTATGGGCCGATGTGGTATGTTGGTCTACTTTTCATATTCGTTTGTTTATACGCAATCTGGACGAAGTTTATGAGCAAAAATAAGCTTTCAGTAGTTCGTCAGAGTACGCCACCTACCTACACGATGGTTACCGTCTTTGTCATGATATTAGCAGTAGCGTATTTCATCATAAGACTGTGGGTCCCGGCTCTCGGCTTGCCTGGCGGATCTCCCGGGGTTCAAGCATTTGTTGGACTTTTTACAGCAAGTGGCTATGATCTTCCACAATATGTCGGGCTCTTCATTTTGGGCATCATTGCTTACCAACGCAATTGGTTTCGAAATACTCCTGATTCTATGGGTAAGGCGGGGTTTGGAATTGCAATTGGAGCATCGATTCTTCTCCTTCCCTTAGCCTTGATATTCGGGTTAGACGGATTACAGTTTTCTGGCGGCTGGAACTGGACATCTTTGGTCTATTCTCTTTGGGAAGCCCTATTTTGCGTTGGAATCATCCTTGGATTAATTATATTCTTTCGCAAAAGAATTTATCATCAAGGAAAGGGTTGGAGCTTCTTGTCAGCACATTCCTTCGTGATTTACATCATTCATATACCAATTATCGCTATTGTTATTGCTGGATTGAAAGTCATTCACTTTCCACCATCCTTCATGTTTTTAGCTACGGTGCTGATCACGATACCACTTTGCTTCTTGTTGGGTTATATAATTAGGCAAATACCCTTTGTGTCAAGGATTCTTTAGAGATGGTTAATTTTAAAGAAAAAAAGAGGAGTCGGATTATCGTGTGGAAATCCAGACCTTAAAATACTAATTTCAATTTATTTATATATAGTTGTATCATTCAATATTCAAGAGAAAGCCTATTGTTAAGATTTTTAGTGACTTCTTACAAATAAAATGATTTTATTTTCGAATATAACTTGACAGTTATATTCCTATTAAGTTATATTCTAATCATATTAGTATGTCAGCCATCAGAAAGGGGATGCGATGAAAATAGATAATTGAATTAATGAGGTGAGCAACATTGTTAGGTAAATTTAAAGGCATAGATGTATCTATGCTGAGCGCACTGGCTGAACCTAATCGGATGGCAATCGTTGAACTGCTGCGCGATGGTCCACTAACCGTAGGGGAAATTGCAAATCGGCTGGAAATGAGCCAGCCGCATGCTTCAAAACATTTAAAGGTGTTAAGTAACAATGGAATTGTAGAAGTGAAGCCGGAAGCTAATCGTCGATTTTACAAGCTGCGTCTTGAGTCTTTCCGGGCAATAGAGTATTGGGCGACTTCCTTTCAAAAGGATATGGAAAAGAGATTTGACAACTTGGACGATTATGTACAAGAATTGCAAAACAAACGAAAAAGGGACGAGTGAAAAATAAGGAGGAAAAATTATGTCAAATAACAAAATGGTTTCAAGAGTAGAGAATGAAAGGGTTCTAGTTTTAGAGCGCGTTTATGATATGCCACGTGATCAACTATTTCAATTATTTAAAGAACCAGAGCATTTAAAGCGCTGGTGGAGTACGGACGGTTGGGAACTGCCTGTCTGCAACGTGGACTTTCGCACGGGAGGCGTATGGCACTATTGCATGAAATGTGTTGATAAGAATCAAGAAGAATATGGAATGGAATCTTGGAACAAAACCATTTATAAAGAAATTATTGAGCCAGAAAAGATTGTCTATAAGGATTATTTTTCAGATGCAGAAGGCAATATCAATGAATCTATGCCTTCTCCAGAGGTCACGATGGAATTCAACGATTTGGGAAGTCAAACAAAATTGATCAGTCGTTCTGAATTCGATTCAGCGAATTCCCTGCAAGCTGTTTTGGACATGGGATTGTTGGAAGGCATTACGCAAACGTGGGATAGTCTAGATGCACTGGTTAAGAGTTTGAAGTAAAGTCAGAAACAAAGCTTTGATCATTTAAGATAATTTTTAAAATGGTGAAAGAAATATTATAAAGGTGGTTGACCAGATTAGTTAACCGCCTTTTAGTCCATCTTGTATGGACGTCACCTCCCTCTTAAGAATATAGAATACTCCCATAAAAATCTTGTCGAAGGTTATGAAAGGAGAAATCATTACCCACCTTTGCAGTTGCGAAGGGAGAGGAAATGCATGATAGAACCAGATCGTATTATTGTCTTTCACACTTATTTCAATAAAATGTTTCTTGTGGTTTTAAAGCAAGGTTCGGCAACGATAATTACGATTCTAGAGATGGAACAACTTGCTTAATTCCACATCAGATAGGTGCAAGAAATAGGATAGGAGGACAGCGGTACGTTTTTCTTTTGATAACGTGTACATAGCCTTTGCAATCAGTTTCGGTAGACTCTTTTTCCAGCCACTTGAAAATCTTATGACTCTTCCCTGTGCAATGTTTGTCTAGGGTATAAAGTTGGTTTTCTAGGTTATATACAGTTACTTTACAATCCAATGTTAGTAAAAACTAATTTCTTCATAATCAATATCATTAACATATTTCTCAATGGCACCCTTCCTATTGATATTGATGCTTTTAATAAATTCAATAAAATGGGGCTGCCATTCACTTTCATGTTGCTCTTCCTTGTCATAGAGAGATGATAAATCCGTTGAACCATTCCGTAATTCCTCATAGAACACTATTTTTGTCAAAATAGCTAGATCTACATCACCAAAAGTCTTAAAAAGTTCTTCATATTCATCATCCAATAAACAGTTGGTATTCAGCATATCGATATAATCATGAAGGGAATGAAAATTTGTCCGAATCATGTTCACTTTATCCACTGTCTTTTCGCAATTCATGATTTTTTCAACTAATAACCGAAAGCGGCTATCACTCATTCTATCAGATGCCTTGAATGTCGTTACAATGGGTTTAGATCTCAATTCCTTTTCCACGATAACCACTGTGTCTAGGCGGTTATGTTTTACAACACTTTTAACCCTATTTACTAGATTCATTCCACATCGTTTCAAATAATCAGTCATCTGAGGATCTTTAATATTGAAATGATGTCGTAACCGATTTACGGCTTTTAAAATAATGTACTGAATCTGACTATCATCCAATTTCTCAAATAAACCTACTAACTGTTTATATTGATTTATTGAGATTTTTATTTGGCTAGCGTGTCCTCCTGATAAAATGGAAAAAACCGCATTATTTAATACCAACTCAAATATATTGAATAGTTCTATTCGATAGTCGAACCCACATATTCTCCCATAGTTAACCAAAACCGATTGAATATCGTCTTTGTTAAACAAGAGGCAAAACTGGTTTTCCATTTTTAAATGAGTTAAATATTGCCTAAAGTAATAAACACCCTGAATACTCATATCATCAATCGCTAACGGATAATCAATGCTTGCCATCGTATTATGCGCATCGAAAATGATACCATATTTCTTTAGAAACACAGGGATTGATTCATCAATCGTTAGATTATAAGCTTCTACTGCAACATCCAATTTATTATTATTGATCTCTTTATAGAGTTGTTTTGTTTCCTCAAAACAATGGCAAATCAAGTCTATCCCTTGGTCATATCCATTTTTTATATTACCGTTTTTTAAGACGTCCATTGCTTTTTCTGGATCGTTAAAATGGAGCAGATACGCATCCACAGCATATAGAACCGAAGATAATATACTGACAGCTGTTTCAGATGTTACAGAAGAGCTTTCTCCTTGGGTATACCTTCTAATTAACTTCTCTAATATAGACATCAATTGCCTTTGCGTTCCGTATATATCCTCATTATTCAACAAACCTATTCGTAATCCTTCATTCAAAATGGAGAGTGTATACTGGTTTTGTAATAGACGAGTTTGATTTACCTTTCCTTGTGTCACTAAGGAGTGATCATTGTACCGTTTTTCTGATTCCATTATCGTTCATCCCTTTCAAGAAAGGAGTTCCTGAATGAAGGTTCACTTCTAAACCTTTCCGCAAATTCTTCAAGCTTGCTCTTTAAAAGTTCCAAAGAGCCGTTACAAACACCGTCAAAGTAATCCTTCATCACGGCAATCAATGGAGAGTCGCCAATCTTATCTTCCGTCTCATTTTTTAAGTAATAAAAGATCTCTTGCAGCTCATATAGAGCGGATACATAGTTCTTATCATCAACATAGGGAGAGGCACAAAAAACCTCAGCTAACTCTTTTGTTACTTCAACACTTAATTCCACTCGACCATAGCTATGAAGTACTTGATTTCTAGAAACAATTATATTTTTTATTTCATCCCGAGTTAACACAAGCCCAAATTCTTTTGCTTTTTGGTTTACCTCTACTATTTCATCCGTATATTTTTCCAGCATCGAAGAATCTAGAGAATGTAACATTTTGGGTAAAAACATATACACATTACCTCCTTTAAATATATTCTTAAAAAACTATTGACTTTCAACTTAAAAAATGTTATGATTAGTTATTAATGAGTAAAATTTATTCAAGTGTATATTTTACGCTTTTCTTCGTAGATTGTCAACATCTATTTCTCTCCATTAAAAATCTGAATATTCAAATTAAAAAACATGATATCTACCTACTTTGTCATAATCGTGACGTTCCAAACACCGAAGACATTTGAAGAAAAGGTAAAAAAAGCCTTGGTTTTATATTCAAATGGTGGAGAAAATGATGTTTTAGCACCAGAATGGGAGGAAACCAAACAAGCCTTCCTAAAAGCTATACAAGAATTGCGTGAAGTGGCAGCTTCTCCAGAAAAAGTAGCGTTTCATCATATTCCTTTTTTGAAAAAGTTTGCGAAAGCTTACCAAGCTTTAGATAGGGCATTTTCTGCCGTACAAGTCTACAGCGAATTTGATGAGAGCCAATTAGGAAGTATTTTTTCCATTCAATTTAAAGAAATAGAAAACTACCAAGGAAAATATCATAATGCGTTAGAAGTAATCAAAAGTGAAAAAAATAATGATCCATCTGAACGCGTAGAAATTGATATTGAATACGAATTGGAATCTATTAAAGCTTTATGACTAAATATGAAATAAGCAATAAAAAAGCCCTAAAAACCCTGTGCTACCAAGGCTTTTAGGGCACCTGTTACTACTCCCACTCTACTTTCACGGTGCTTGATATAGAGCAATATCATTGATTTTAAAGGATTTTTAGGAAGTATCAATGCTTATAATATGATAAAAAAAATTAAAATAATGCAATTTTAATGCAATAAATGCAAATCACTGCTTAGGGTTATCACTAAAATATTTGATATCTTAAACAAGAGACGTTTCATATTGAAGCGTCTTTTTTTTTGGGAAAATTAGTGATAAAGCTTAAAGTTTCGTCTTACACTTTTATCATTTCAATAATTATATTTAACGTCATTTGAATGGTTTTCACCTACAAATGACTTTTTTAGGTTTTGAGATTAGGGGTGAAATATTTGATAGATGACATGCCTAAAAATAATTATAGCACAAATTTAAAATTAGGAAGTCTCTTTGATGGAATCGGTGTCTTCCCCCTCTCCGCTTCTCGCTATGGAATTACACCAACATGGGCAAGTGAGATAGAGAAAGCACCTGTTTCCATTACGAAACGCTATTTTCCAACTATGCTTCATTTTGGAGATATTACAAAAATAGATGGTGGGAAAATACCACCTGTCCATATCATTACCTTTGGTTCACCCTGTCAAAACTTATCGAATATCGGTAAACGAGAAGGTCTTACAGGAAGTCAATCCAGTTTATTTTATCATGCGATACGAATTATCGAAGAAATGAGGTGTGCAACGAATGGAGCATATCCAGCTATCGCTGTTTGGGAAAACGTCATGGGAGCTTTTTCATCAAATAACAGGTTGGATTTTAAAGCCGTGCTGGAGTCGTTCACAAATACCGAAATTCCAATGCCTACTTCTGGAGTCTGGGCAAAAGCGGGAATGGTCCGAGGGAATGAAGTTGATGTGTGCTGGCGCGTGTTGGATGCCCGATATTGGGGAAAGCCCACGCTTCCTCAAAGAAGAAGACGTATCTTCCTCGTGGCAGATTTTGGAGGAAAACGTGCCAGAGAAATATTATTTAAAACCCGCGAATTGCAATCATTTCCTGCGTCTTGCGGAGAAGACAGGTTGCCCTCCACCGCGGCCAGTCGAAGATCTTCTGAAAAAACAAGGAGGAAAATACCCGTCATCCGCCCCTTTCAAAAACGACGTATGCGAAGTACAGCAAAAGATAAAAACAAATCAGGATTCATTGGAAGTTTTGGACGGACAAATGACCCTTTCCCCACTTTGTTAGCTGGTTCGGTCAATATCTTTTCTTTTTGGTATGAAGGGAACGAAAAAGAAGGTTATATCCGACAACTTACACCACTGGAATGTGAACGTTTAATGGGATTACCAGAGGGCTGGACAGCTTTAGGACACAAAGATGAAGTGATTAGTGATTATGCAAGGTACAAGGCGATTGGAAATGCGATTGCCGTACCATGTGCAGAATATATAATGGCTGGTATTGCAGAAGTTTTATAGATAGCAAACTAACGTGTTACAACTTCCATCTGTCATGCTTTTTTTATTGGCTAGATCAATGAGGGAGAGTGGTTTTTTTGGAAGGAAATGACGAAAAGGTGATGGAATGGATTGACGATCATTTTGTTATGAATGAAATTGAGATTGAGGATTTTCCGTTTTTCCCTTGCGGGAAATTGGTACGTGACAAACACGGTGAAACGATGGTTGTATTTTGGTGTGTCATTTATGGACATGTGGATTATCGTTTTCAAGAAGCGTGAGACAATGAATCCTTTTTGGGACAAAAATACAATATTAATAAATTTATTAGCACATCCAAGCGACCTTTGAAGGCTTTCTTCTATATAAAAGGTTGCTTTTTTAGTTGCGGCTAATGTTTGGAGGGATAAACGAATGAAATATTCCATTGTATACGGAGATCCTCCATGGCGGTATAAACAAAGTAAAGGAAAAGGTGTGGCAGAAAATCACTATCCGACCATGAGTTTAAATGATATATGTAGTTTACCTATTGATACTATCTCTCACAAAGATAGTGTTTTATTTTTATGGACGACCTTCCCTATGCTACAAGAAGCATTACAAGTGATAATTGCGTGGGGATATACATTTAAAACGGTTGCCTTTGTCTGGGTGAAACAAAACAAGTCAGGAAATGGCTTTTTCTTTGGTTTGGGTCACTGGACACGATCGAATGCGGAAATTTGTTTATTAGCAGTAAAAGGACGTCCCAAAAGAGTATCAAAGAAGGTTCATCAACTCATAGTTAGTCCAGTGGAAGGACACAGTAAAAAACCTGATATGGCTAGAGATAAAATTGTTGAATTAATGGGTGATGTACCACGGATTGAATTATTTGCTAGACAACGTGCCGCTGGATGGGACGCTTGGGGAAATGAAGTAGAAAATAGCCTTTCTTTAGAGAATTTGCAGAGGGAGTGATGTCTCTATGAATGCTTTTTATTCTCGCTCTCCCCCCACTCTTTTTGCTTCCCATATGGACGGTTAAGCAAGAATTAAAATAAGAAAAGAGGTATGTATCATGGAATTAAAATATGTCATTCCGAACATGGAAAAGACCTTTGGAAATTTAGAATATGCAGGAGAAGGAAAAGTTGAACAGCGACGGATTAATGGACGTATGACCACTCTTTCTAGAAGCTATAATCTATATTCCGATATTCAACGTGCAGATGATATTGAGGTGGTTCTCCCACAAGAAGCAGGAGAAAAATTCTTTGAACATGAAGAAAAAGTAAAATTAGTCAATGCAAGAATCACCGCAGAGGGTTATAAAATTGGAGAACGTGGTTTTACAAATTATATTTTACATGCAGATGACATGGTAAAAGCATAAGGAGGAAAAAAGATGAGATTAGCACAAGGCATTGTCATTGATAAAGAAAAGACATTTGGATTATTAAAGTTTTCTGCTTTACGACGTGAAGTGTTCCTGCAAAACGAAGATGGAACGGTATCAACCGAGGTAAAGGAACGCACGTATGACTTAAAGTCTCGTGAACAAGGCCGTATGATTCAAGTGAGTATTCCTGCTTCCGTTCCCTTAAAAGAATTTGATTATAATGCTGAAGTAGAAATTATTAACCCTGTCGCAGATACCGTTGCAAATGCAATTCGTGGCGCAGATGTTGATTGGTACATTAAAGCAGATGATTTAGTCTTAAAGGGAAAAGCAACAACATCGACTAGTAATGTTTCAAAAGCTACGCCAACGAAGGATAAATAATGAAGATTTTCAAAGGACGAGGGAAACGCATTAAGGAAAAAGATGCTTCCCTCGTTTTTCAATTTGTATTCTTTGGGCTGGTTGGTGTATGGCTCGTTACCTTTATCCCTTTTCATCTGTACTTTTTACTCTCTACCACATGGCAATTGGATGTGTTTCAAGCACACTTTATCAGCACCTATGGATTGGTAACATTGCTTATCAGTATTACTATAACAGCAGGCTGTGCGTATCTCTATTATCGCTATCGGTATGACAAAATAAAGCAAGTCATTCACCGTCAAAAGCTTGCCAAAATGATATTAGAAAATGGCTGGTATGAAACTAAACAAATTACACAAGAAGGCTTTTTTAAGGATATTTTATCCAATAAAACGAAGGAAAAAATCAGCCATTTTCCAAAGATATATTATCGGTTTGAAAAAGGATTGCTTCATACTCAAGTGGAAATTACACTCGGTAAGTATCAAGAACCCCTTTTAAATTTAGAAACCAAATTAGAAAGTGGTTTGTATTGTGAGTTAGTGTCAAAAGAGTTACATGATTCCTATGTAGAATACATCTTGCTCTATGACACAATTAATAGTCGTATTTCTATTAATGAAGTCATTGTACAAAATGGTAGTTTAAGGCTTATGGACTCGATGTATTGGGAATACGATAAACTTCCGCATATGTTGATTGCCGGTGGAACTGGTGGTGGAAAGACATATTTTATTCTTACACTCATTGAAGCACTATTAAAAACAAATGCGAAATTGTATGTTTTAGATCCCAAAAATGCCGATTTATCGGACTTAGCCACGGTCATGCCCGATGTGTACTACAAAAAGGAAGATATGATGACTTGTATTGATCAATTTTATGAGGACATGATGAAACGAAATGAAGAAATGAAGCAAATGCCGAACTACAAGACAGGAGAAAACTATGCTTATTTAGGTTTGCCCGCCCACTTTTTGATTTTTGACGAGTACACCTCGTTTATGGAGATGATTGGTAAAGAAAGCGTGAAAGTCATGAGTAAACTGAAACAAATCGTCATGTTAGGTAGACAATCAGGTTTCTTCCTTATCCTCGCCTGTCAACGTCCAGATGCAAAATACCTTGGGGACGGAATAAGGGATCAATTTAACTTTCGATTAGGATTAGGCAGAATGAGTGAACTCGGATACGGCATGCTTTTCGGTTCAGATGTACAGAAACAATTTTTCTTGAAACCAATCAAAGGGCGTGGATACGTTGACAAAGGAGATAGTGTTATTTCTGAATTTTATACACCACTTGTCCCTAAAGAACATGATTTTCTAAAGGAAATTGCTAAACTAGCCCAATAAAGGCTGCCCAGTGCGGCGGCGTGCGAAGCGAAAGCCGCTGTGCTGGGCGAAGTCTGCGTGGCGACAGCCACGCCTTAACCCCCCGTATCTAACAGGGGGGTAGAAAAACAATAAGAAACTGTTCCAAAAGCTAATAACACCTGATGGCGCAACGGTTTGGAACATATGGAGAAGATGTCAGCTTTTAACCTTTAGTTGACATCTTTTTTAGTTTGGAGGAATGCACATGAACCAAGTACCTTGGTATCAACAATTAAAGGAAAAACGACTGGAATACGGTGTGTCTCAAAATAAACTGGCTGTTCATATTGGGATTTCAAGACAATATATGAGTGAAATCGAAACAGGAAAAGTAACTCCTTCCGATTCACTACAAGCTGCCTTGTTCGATATTTTAGAACAATTTAACCCAGATGCTCCATTAGAAATCTTATTTGATTATGTGCGAATTCGATTTTTAACGACAAACCCGAAACCAGTTATTGAAGATATTTTGAAACTTAAAATGGAATACATGTTACATGAGGATTTTGCATTTTACTCTTATATGGAACAATACGTTTTTGGTGATATTGTGGTCATGGTTTCTCCTGATGAAGACAAAGGCTGTTTACTTGAACTTAAAGGAAAAGGATGCAGGCAATTTGAGAATTTCCTACTAGCACAGCAACGAACATGGTTCGATTTTTTTATGGAAGTGTTTCGTGTTGGTGGAGTTTTTAAACGAATTGATCTTGCGATAAACGATAAAACAGGGATATTGGATATTCCATTTCTGACTAACAAATGTCGTAATGAAGAATGTATCTCTGTTTTCCGTAGTTTTAAAAGCTATCGTTCTGGTGAACTTGTGCAGAGTGAAGACAAGCCTGACATGGGAAATACGTTATATATTGGTTCTTTAAAAAGTGACGTGTACTTTTGTGCGTATGAAAAGGATTATGAACAATACGTGAAATATGGAACATCACTCGAAGATACGGACGTGAAAAATCGTTTTGAAATCCGTTTGAAAAATGATCGTGCTTACCATGCGGTTGTCGATCTAATGATGTATGAAGACGCAGGACGGACTGCCTTTTCGATCATTAATCGGTATATTCGTTTTGTCGATAAAAACGAGGAAAAACGTCGCAGTAGTTGGAAAATGAATAAGGAATGGCAACGATTTTTGGATTTGGGTGTGAATAGAAAAATTTCATTAACGACAAAGCCCGAACCTTACACTTTTGATAAGACACTCAGATGGCTAGCTCATCAAGTCGCCCCAACTTGGAAACTAGCGACAAAGATAGATGAACTCAATCAAACGAGTGTAATTAAGGATATGTTGGAACAGACAGAGTTATCCAAGCGCCATCAAAAAATACTCATGCAACAAACCATTCCTATAGAGAAAGTGATTCAACCATCATCAGATAACGAATGATTAACTTATGAAGGGAGAAAATCCAAATGAATTTTGGGCAGAATTTATACAACTGTTTTCTAAGTAATGCACAATCGTTAGTATTAATGGCAATTGTCGTGATTGGAATTTATTTAGGCTTTAAACGGGAGTTTTCCAAATTGATAGGCTTTTTAATTATTGCTTTGGTTGCGGTTGGATTAGTCTTTAATGCGGCCGGAGTGAAAGATGTGTTGTTAAACCTCTTTAATCGAATCATAGGGGCTTAAATTATACCGTTTTTTTGTGGAAGATAAGCGGTCTTCTTATGTTCTGCAAAAAAATGGTGGACCAAACGGTAGTGCGGTAGGGATTAACAAGCCTCATTTGTGTATCAGCAGATAATAAGCTGCTGCTTTTTTTTATGGTTATTTTTAATAAAAAGGATGTGATGACCAATGGAAATGCAGGTCTATATAGCTAACCTCGGAAAATATAATGAGGGTGAATTGGTTGGTGCTTGGTTTACCCCACCCATTGATATGGAAGATGTGAAAGAACGTATTGGTTTAAAGGACGAATATGAAGAATATGCAATTCATGATTTCGAGTTGCCCTTTGAGGTGGATGAATATACGCCGATTTCTGAAATCAATCGGTTATGTGCAATGGTTCAAGAAATCGAAGGCTCTCCTTTATATGATGCACTATCAGAAGTGCAAGGCTATTGGTTTGATAGTTTGGAAGAATTACTGGAACATCAGGATGACATCATTTGTTATTCTGATTGTGAAAATATGGAAGATGTTGCGAGATATTTGATAGAAGAAACAGGCGTACTTGGGGAAGTCCCTGCTAATTTACAGAATTATATTGATTATAGAGCTTTTGGACGTGATCTTGAAATTGAAGGCAGCTTTCTTGTGACGTCACATGGTGTATTTGAATATGTTCAATAGATGGAGAAGCAACTTGTTATTGGACAGGTTGTTTTTTCTATGTGTGAAAGGTTGATTCTATTTGAAAAAATTAAAGAGCTACACACGTATTTGGTCGGTAGAAAAAGTCATCTATGCAATTAATGATTTTCGCTTACCCTTTCCCGTAACATTCAATCAAATGTCATGGTTTGTCCTTTCACTTCTAGTGGTGATGTTACTTGGGAATCTTCCCCCACTCTCTTTTATTGATGGAGCGTTATTAAAATATATCGGGATTCCAGTTGGTTTGACATGGTTTATGAGTCAGAAAACATTTGATGGCAAGAAACCGTATAGCTTTCTCAAGTCCGTATTGACATCTTGGTTCCGGCCTAAAGTGACTTATGCAGGAAAACCCGTCAAACTTCAACGTGTGAAGGTAAATGAATCCATCACTGCTGTGAGGAGTGAAGTCCATGCGTTATCCGATTAAATACCTTGAAAATAATCTTGTTTTCAATCATGACGGCGAATGTTTTGCCTATTATGAGTTGTTGCCATATAATTATTCCTTTTTATCGGAGGATGAGAAAATACAAGTACATGACCACTTCCGTCAATTAATTGCCCAGAATCAAGACGGCAAAATTCATGCCTTACAGATCAGTACCGCAAGCAGTATTCGTTCGGTGCAGGAACGAAGTAAAGAGTTAGTGACAGGACGATTAAAAGAAGTTGCTTATGAGCGTATTGATGACCAAACGGAAGCCCTTGTTTCCATGATTGGTGAACATCAAGTAGACTATCGTTTTTTTATCGGGTTTAAACTATTGCTGAATGAAGAAGAAGTCAGTATGAAAGCAATGGGGAAAAACATCAAAAATTCACTTTCTTCATTTGTCCGTGATGTAAACCATCACCTGATGGGAGATTTTGTTTCCATGCCTCATGAAGAAATCAGACGTTTCTCTAAAATGGAATCTTTATTACAAAACAAAATATCTAGGCGTTTTAAAGTACGCCCTCTAGATAAAAATGACTTTGGCTATCTGATTGAACATCTTCATGAACAAACAGGAATTGCTTATGACGAATATGACTATGCCCTCCCTCTAAAGAAATTAAAAAAGGAAACTTTAGTGAAGCGTTATGATCTGATTAAACCGACTCGTTGTTTGATCAAGGAAAACCAACGTTATTTAAAAATCGAACAGGAAGAACAGACGACTTATGTTTCTTATTTTACCATCAACTCGATTGTCGGTGATCTTGAATTTCCATCCGATGAAATCTTTTATTATCAACAACAACAATTCGATTTCCCAATCGATACGTCCATGAATGTAGAAATAGTCACCAACAAAAAAGCCTTGTCTACCGTACGAAATAAGAAAAAAGAACTCAAAGACTTGGATAATCATGCCTGGGAATCCGATAACGAAACAGGCAGTAATGTTATCGACGCATTGGAACAGGTGAACGAATTAGAAGACGTTCTCGACCAAACGAAGGAATCGATGTATAAGTTAAGTTATGTGATCCGAGTTTCTGCCCCTAATTTAGACGAACTTAAACAGCGTTGTAATGAGGTGAAAGATTTTTATGACGATTTAAACGTGAAACTCGTTCGTCCATTTGGGGATATGTTGGGCTTACACAGTGAATTTATCCCAGCTAGTAAGCGTTATATGAATGATTACATTCAATATGTTACGTCTGATTTTCTTGCAGGACTTGGATTTGGGGCAACACAAATGTTGGGAGAAACGGAAGGGATTTATTTTGGTTACAACTTAGATACGGGAAGAAATGTCTATCTCAATCCAAGCCTAGCCAGTCAAGGCGTAAAAGGTTCTGTCACCAATGCGTTAGCATCTGCATTCTTAGGTTCACTCGGTGGTGGGAAATCCTTTAGTAATAACCTGCTTGTCTATTATGCGGTTCTTTTTGGTGGTCAAGCTCTCATTGTTGACCCAAAAGCGGAACGAGGAAAATGGAAAGAAACATTGCCCGAAATTGCTCATGAAATAAATATTGTCAATTTAACGAGTGAGGAAAGCAATAAAGGACTACTTGATCCTTTTGTCATTATGAAAAAGAAAAAGGATTCGGAAAGTCTTGCGATTGATATTCTTACCTTTCTCACGGGTATATCGAGTCGAGATGGAGATAAATTCCCGGTATTACGACGAGCGATTCGAGCCGTCGGCCAACAGGAAGAACGTGGTTTACTTCTTGTGATCCATGAACTAAGAAGTGATCCCAATCCTTTAGCAGGCCCTATTGCTGACCATATCGAAAGTTTTACGGATTATGACTTCGCCCACCTTCTGTTTTCAGATGGAACAGTGAAAAACTCGATTAGCTTAGAAAAACAATTAAATATCATCCAAGTGGCAGACTTAGTATTACCAGATGCAGAAACAAATTTTGAAGAGTATACGACGATGGAGTTACTTAGTGTCGCTATGCTCATTGTCATTTCTACATTTGCATTAGATTTTATCCATTCGGATCGCAGTGTATTCAAAATTGTAGATTTAGACGAAGCTTGGTCATTCTTGCAAGTAGCACAAGGAAAGACATTATCTAACAAACTAGTGCGAGCGGGGCGTGCGATGAATGCGGGTGTGTACTTCGTCACGCAAAATGCGGCTGATCTAACCGATGAAAAACTAAAAAATAACATTGGTGTGAAGTTTGCTTTTCGCTCTAGGGATATAAATGAAATAAAAAAGACACTTGAATTTTTTGGAGTAGATAAAGAAGATGAAGGGAATCAAAGGAAACTTCGGGAACTGGAGAACGGTCAATGTTTAATTCAAGATTTGTATGGACGTGTGGGGATTATTCAAGTCCACCCTGTCTTTGAAGATTTATTTTATGCTTTTGACACGCGTCCACCTTCACAGGAGAAGAAAGGTGGCGATTAATTTGAACAAACAAAAATGGAAAAAGATTGTCTTAACGGTGGTACTTATTGGTACTACCGTTTTTCTATGCCTTCTTTTACTTGGAACATTTGCCCAAGCTGCTGGGTTGGTTGATGATACGATATCGGAAGACAATCTGTATTCTAAATATCCGCTTGATCATTACCAACTCGATTTTTACGTAGACACAGGTTGGGATTGGCTGCCATGGAATTGGAATGATGGCATTGGAAAACAAGTGATGTATGGGCTATACACAATCACGAATTTCATTTGGATTATTAGCCTGTATTTATCAAATGCGACAGGCTACTTAATCCAACAAGCTTATTCTCTCGACTTCATTTCCCAAACAGCAGACGCTATCGGGAAAAACATGCAAACATTAGCTGGAATTACAGCAAGTGGGTTCAGTAGTTCTGGATTTTATGTAGGTTTTTTGCTTCTTTTCATTTTAGTGATTGGGATTTACGTGGCATATACAGGATTAATGAAACGGGAAACGACGAAAGCCATTCGGGCGATCCTAAACTTTTTAGTCGTTTTTATTTTGTCGGCCTCCTTTATTGCCTATGCCCCAACGTATATTGCTAAAATTAATGACTTTTCGGCAGATATTAGTCAGGCAAGTTTAGATTTAGGTACTAAAATCTTGATGCCTAGCTCTACTAGTCAGGGAAAAGACAGCGTTGATATGATACGGAATAACCTCTTTTCTATTCAAGTGGAACAGCCGTGGATGCTATTACAATTTGATGATTCGGATAAAGAAACGATTGGCGAAGAACGTGTTGAGAGCTTAGTTTCTATCAATCCTGATACGAATAACGGAAAAGATCGTGAAGATGCTGTTAAAGCAGAAATTGAAGATCATAACAATAAAAATTTAACGATTACGAAAACGACCACTCGCTTAGGAATGGTCTTCTTTTTATTTCTGTTTAATATCGGTATCTCCATTTTCGTGTTTCTACTATCGGGAATTATGATTTTCTCACAAATTCTATTTATCATCTATGCCATGTTTTTACCCATCAGTTTTTTACTGTCAATGATACCCACCTTTGAAAACGTGGGGAAACAAGCGATTATGAAATTGTTTAATGTGATTATGTTACGAGCTGGCATTACCTTGATTATTACAGTTGCCTTTAGTATCTCATCCATGCTTTACAGTTTAACAACAAGTTATCCGTTTTTCTTGATTGCCTTTTTACAGATTGTGACGTTTGCGGGCATTTACATGAAACTTGGTGACATTATGAGCATGTTTAACCTGCAAAGTAATGATTCCCAACAGGTCGGACGTAAAGTCATGCGTCGTCCTTACCGAATGTTCAATCGGGGTAGTCGGCGATTACAGAGAACAATCGGACGCACCCTTGCAGGGGCGACAGCTGGAGCAACAGTCGGGGCAATGGTTGGAAAATCAAAGCAAACAAAAGGTTCCTTCTCCCCTATTCGACCGTTACAGCGGCTAACATCAACCGCAAAGACCAATAAAGAACGCCAAAATGACAGTACGAAACCAACAACTTTGAGCCAGAAAGTAGGTCAAGTCACAGGAAAAGTGCTTGGTGCGAAAAATCAATTCCGTGCGAATATAAATCATCGTAAGGAGCAATTGCATGATTTACCTACTACTGCTCAATATGCGGTGATGCAAGGAAAAGAACAGCTTACAAAACCTGCCCGTGATTTTAAAGAAGGCATGCGGCAAGCAAAGGAAAAGAGACAAAAAACACATGCAGACCGTCAAGCAAAACATCGTCAAACGATTGCAGATAGGCGGCAAGCATTGGATAAAAAACGTACCCCTTCTCAAAAAACTGCTAGTTATGAACGACCAGTCACGCATGATGTCAGTGAATCTGCACATCAAGATAGATTAAAGAACCCAACTGTCCAACAAAAAGAAAAGACAAGACCTGTTACAAAAAGCGAGTATATGAAGCAATTCAAATTACAACGACAGTTATCCAGTCCAAACAAAAAAGAACATCTGATTGATACAGCTAGTCCTAAAAAAACTATTAAAAAAGGAAACCGATCTCTCCATGAAGAACGTTCTCGACCAAAAAATAGTCGGACAATTATCAAGCGTCCTTCTAAACCGTTGAAACGTACAAATCAGAAACAAATCAGTAAGCGTCCAATCCATGCAACTAGGAGGAAACGCTGATGAAAGCCATGAGATTAAAGGTCATGTTAATTGCTGGGGGATTAGGCTTTCTGGCCTTTTTAGGATTGTTAGCATTTGTAGCTATTTTTATATCGAATGAAGAACATTCATCAAATCGTGGTGATTTCATTCATGATATAGACAGCATATCGGTAACCGCCGATGTGTTAAAACATCAGCCAATGGTAGAAAAATATGCACAAGAATACGGAATTAGTGAATATGTCTCTACCCTACTTGCCATTATTCAAGTAGAGAGTGGTGGAAAACTTCCAGATGTGATGCAGAGTAGTGAATCTTTGGGACTTCCACCTAACACATTGGATACCGAAGCTTCCGTTCAACAAGGAACAAAATACTTTGCGGATTTATTACGTTCCGCAAAAGCAAGCGGTGTCAATGAGAATACAGTCATTCAGGCTTACAATTATGGCGGTGCTTTTATTGATTATGTCGCAAAACGAGGAAGCTCTTACTCTTTTGAACTCGCTGAAAGCTTTGCGAAGGAACGGTCAGGGGGCAGTAAAGTCACTTACTCCAATCCAATAGCCGTAAAGAAAAATGGTGGTTGGCGTTACCGTTATGGAAACATGTTTTATGTCGATTTAGTAAGTCAATATTTCATTTCACCTCAATTTGATGATGAAATGGTTCAGATTGTCATGAATGAAGCCTTAAAGTATGAAGGTTATCCTTATCGATTTGGGGGAGACAATCCGAACACTTCTTTTGATTGTAGTGGACTGACGCAGTGGAGTTATCGGAAAGCTGGGATTAATTTGCCCCGAACAGCACAGCAGCAATATGACGTGACCGAGCATATTCCTCTTTCAGAAGCAAAACCTGGGGATTTAGTATTCTTTCATTCCACATATAATGCAGGAACCTATGTCACTCACGTTGGGATCTATGTTGGGAACAACCAAATGTATAATGCCGGAGATCCAATCGGTTATGCAGATTTAACTACTGCCTACTGGCAAAAACACTTAATTGGAGCTGGACGTATTAAACAATAGAAAGGTTTGAATCAAATGAGAAGATTTTTTAAAAGAAAAGAAAAACAAACGACCGAAACAAAATCCAGAAAAATGAAAGTACGGACTGTCGGTACACGTAAAAAAACAGTAACTCTTTTATGGATATTACTTATTGGTAGCCTAGCCTTTGGAATCTATAAAAACTTTACAGCAATTGATCAACATACCGTTCATGAAAGAGAAATCATTGAAACCAAGATCATGGATATGAATGCGATTGAAAGCTTTACGAAAAACTTTGTGAAAGATTACTACACATGGCAAAATGAAAAAGATTCCATTGAACAACGGGTGGAAAAGATCAGTCACTATTTGACAGAGGAATTACAAGCATTAAATACCGATACCGTAAGAGATGATATTCCTACTAGTTCCAACGTAGGTAATATTGATATCTGGTCAGTGTCACCAGAAAATGATAATACCTATGCGGTTGTTTATTCGGTAGATCAAAAAATTATGGAAGATAAAAATAGCGAAATGGTCCGATCCACCTATCGAATCTTATTACATCAAGATAATGTAGGAAACTTAGTAATTATACAAAGCCCTACCTTGTGGAGCTTACCGAATAAATCAGATTATGAGCCACAACAACCTGAAAGTAATGGAACAGTTGACTCTGATACGGTGCAAGAAGTGACAGAGTTTTTGGAGACATTCTTTACATTTTATCCGACTGCAACAGAACAGGAACTTGATTATTATGTGAAAAATAATGCTTTACCACCGATTGGTAAGGATTATCTATTTTCAGGGCTAGTCAAGCCAGTATTTCAGACAATAGAGAACCAAATAAAAGTATGGGTTACTGTTAAATATATTGACGAAGCAACAAAAGCCACACAGTATTCGCAATATATACTCACGTTAGAAAAAGATACAAATTGGATGATTGTCGAGTAAAAATGATTTAGTTTATTTACTGTAGCTTTAGAATAAAGGTTTGATCAATTGCTCCGGTAGGCATTCCAGCTTCAGATGCAATTCTTCGGATAGATGCTTTTTCAATGCCTTCCGTTTCAATAATTTTCCAAGCTGTTTCAGCGATCATTTTTCTTTTGTGATCATGATCAACTATTTTCGGCACTCAAATCACCTCTTGCTTTTATTTCGCACACTGTGTTATTATCATTTCATCACAGTGTGTGGAATAAATAAGGGGGGATGTTTAAATTATTGAAATCACTTATTGGAACATTAAAGAGGATGGGCATTATAAAAGTGGTGAAATAGGACCTTCTTGAGCAATTAAATCATTTGTAATGGTACATTAAACTTCCTTTTTAACCGAACAAGTTTATTAAATGGTTTTGTGAACAGTTTAGGAGATAATAAGAAAAGGAATCTTAGAAATGAAACGAAGATAGTCATGGGCAATGCCTACTTTTTTCAGGGAAAGGAGATTGAAATAGATGGATCTTCATTACGAAATTAAAGGAAGAGGAAAGCCAGTTATACTACTTCATAGTGGAGCTATGGATTCACGTGACTGGGAATTCATCACACCACATCTTTCAAAGTCGTTCAAAGTAATCACTCTTGATGTCCGGGGTGCAGGAAGGTCACCCATTCCGAATGAACCCATTGATTATGTTGAGGATCTTAGAAAACTTTTGGACCATCTTAAAATTAAGAAAGGTGCCCTCGTTGGACATTCCCTAGGTGGACAAATTGCAACTGATTTTACTCTGACCTATCCAAAAAGGGTGTCTCAACTGGTATTGGTCGCTCCAGGCCTGTCGGGGTTTAAATTTTCTTCCGAACATGCGGAATTAGAGAGCCGAGTTTCTAAAGTTGCACCAGATGTCGAGAAAATGACTAATATAATATTAAGCGAGCCTTCCTGGAGCGTTTCTTTTGGAAAAGCATACGATTTATTGCGCGAAATGATGATACACAATATTCAAAAGACTTTTGATTGGAAAACATTCGAAACTGTTTCCTCCAATTCAGCGATGGAAAGATTGGGAGAAATTAAAACGAAGACACTTTTTATCATAGGCGAGAAGGACTCAGGAGATCTCTTTAAAATCGCACAATTATATAAGGAAGTTCCCAATATTAACTTTGTGCGTATACCTGGTGCTAATCACATCATAACTTTGACCCACCCTGAGGAAGTTTCCGACCATATCAGTCTTTTTTTGAGCTTACCAGAATGGTAATCAGAAATGACATCTTATCACCATAGACAAATAATTCTAAACCACTTGCGCCAAAACTAGCAAAATCTAAGGTTTTCCATTCACCTGGTTCTGTATTTTCATTAAGTATATCTATGATTTTTATATTTTCTTCATTGAAGTTTTTAAAATTTTTATCATACTCAATAAAATAGAGTGCCATGTTACCCCTGTTCCAGTCAATGAATCCATGGGGCTGTCTCCACCTAAAGAATATTGATAACTTATGACACCTTCACGTCTTTATATCAGTTGGTGAGAAATTAAATGACAAAAGTAATGGCTATTCTCAAACAGCATGACTAGAGCCAGTGGTACCACTGTTTCTTTTTTATACATTAAAAGAGATTAAAGGATTTCCTATTAATAAGGAGTGTTTATGAATGCTCGAAACTATCACGGTTTTCATGCTGTTGGAATAAAGAAAATTATTGAGGAAGCAAATGTAGCTACTATGACGTTATACAAAACCACTTTACATCGAAGGAACAACTAATCGAAAATGATGCTTTTATTAGAAGGGCAACTTCGATGGCAGAAACCGTTGGATCCTAAAAAGCAGAAACATGCCATTCATATGTTGAAATCACTTTTAAAAACATGGGACAAGTAGCTGCAGGTCTATGTAAATATCATATATTACCAGAAAAGCCAGTCAATTATTAGGGAGGTGAAAATTAAGTCATATTATTACAAAAAGGAAGGTGAGGTTCAAGCGGAAAAAGTTAAAGAATATCGTGTTGTGGATTTAAAATAAAGTTTAACCGTTTTGAAAAAAGTTGCACTACAATAGATTGACTTTTAATTTAAGAGGAGGAACTTTGATGAAAAGAAAAATGATTCGTAATCTGTCTTTAGCTTTAATAGCCCTAGTAGGATTTTTCTCTTTAGTTTTTAGTTTTGAAGGTAGAACAAATGCAGCTAGTTTAACATCGAATCCAGATCAGGATCTAAAAGTTGACACAGTAGATGGAATAAAATATACACCAGATAAACATAAAAAAATTGTTGGAATGGTAGTTGAAGCAACTGATCAAGGAGAAAAGGTACATGGCTTCTCTACTCCAGAAAAATATGAAGCATATCATCAAAAAGTTACAGAGGGATTATCTAGTCAGTCAATAGGTATAATGGCAAGACCAACTTATTTATATGAACATACTTCGGGTCATGGATATGGAAGATCATTAATTGCGTATCCTGGAACTCAGGTCACTTCTCTGAGTACTGCATGGGATAACAGAATATCTGCTGTATCTGTAGCTCCTGGTTCTTGGATTAGGCTCTATCAAAATCGTTATTATGGTGGTCATTATTTAACTCTTGTAAGTTATCCAAACAAATACTTTACCACCAATTTAACTTCTTGGGGAATGTCTGGTACTACTTCTTGGAACGACCAAGTCTCATCTTATCGACTTAGATGAGAAAAACGGTAATGTCCACGAAAAAAAGGGAATCTTAAAACAACCATTCAACATTTCTGTGTTTGGATGGTATCACAAACTCACAGTCCTAATTATTGATCTTAGTTCAAAAAACAGGCTACTTTGTGAATAATCAGTCACCTAAAACTTCTAGAGTAAATTATTATTTGTTTATTTAACCAGAGCAAAGAGGAATATGAAGTTTAGAAAAACCTGGGACATTATGCATCATGATCGAAAGGGTTTAATGTCCTTCTATGAGCCTAATTTCTCAATTTTAAAGTTGAGAAATTAGGCTTTTATATTTACTTAATGCAAAATAGCGTTTAAATGGTGTGCAATATATCTCCTAAAGTGACATTCTAATGTTCCTGGTCCACCTGGCAAAGCGACAAAGCCATCTACAAGCTCTTCCATTTTAGCCTTTCTCTCATGCATAGATTCGACAACTATCAGCTTGGATAATCTTTTATGCGATATTTCTCTCTGCTCTAAAAAACTAGGCATAATTCCAATAACTTGTCTATCTTCATCTAAGACAGCATCCGCAACTGCTCCCATAACACCAACACTTGCTCCACAGTGTTCGCATGATGTGGCTAGTGCAGGGTTACGAACTAAGCTATCGCACGATTAATCGCTTTCGTTCCGATCCCCTCATTGAGAATATTCTACAGGAAGTTTTGTAAGAATGATGAGAAAATTGACATTTACGCGATATTAAAGAGAGTTTTATTTATACCGGAAAAACTTATCATAATCATCAATTTGATCCGGACTTATTCCAGTTTTATTAATCGCTTCTTGTTGAAATGAATTATTGCAACTTTTACATATATAATATTTATTTTCTCCTTTTTTGATTTTATAATATTGTGAATCAGAATGATTAATCGTAAATTTATTTTTGCAGAAAAAACATATAGTATCCAACATATTTTCACACTTCCTATCAGATTTTTATTGAAAAGTAACTATTTTTTAAACCTATGATTAAAAATGTGAATTTTTCATCTAATTTACTGCCATTCTAAAATAATTTATTTTTAACTTAGTTACAAGCTTATCCGTGAACTGTATTTTCACTAAAAATATGACGGCTATGCCTGTAATGGAAGGAAAAGCTGTAATATACTAAAGCCTACTTCATGCAACTGTTCAACAAAATGCCCCTTTAAAGTGCATCTCGTTATAACACAAATGGACTATAACTTCAGATACATGATCAATTAACTCAATTTACTTTCATCGCAGAGTGTTTCTAAATGATAACGGATTACTTCCTTCACCTTTTCTGGAGAGTAGACATCAGGTCTTAACAGAGCATGAATGGACAATCCATCAATTAATGCCGCTAGCCTACTCTTTTCTAATTTTACATTAGTTGAATCAGATAAAATCCCTTGTAGAACTAATATCTCGATCATTGAACTTGCTAATTCATACATACCGTTAGTCATCTCATCTTTTTTTTCTTTTAAAGTATCACTTGTAAGTGACTGAAGTGCAAGGATCCACCAAACACTCGTTTCGATTTTCTTTTCTTCATCAATTGGTATAAGCTCTAATAAAACTTCCGCAACCGCCTGCAATGGATTGTCTGACCAACTTTTACTTTGAGAACGTTTTTTCCCTTCTTCCAGATAATAATCCATGATAAATAATAACATTTCATCCTTAGTTGAAAAATAATGTCTTAACGCTCCAGCAGACATGCCTGCTTCAATAGCAACTCTTCTTATAGATGCTTTTTCGATTCCCTCTTTCTTAATAATACTCCAAGCGGCCTCAGCAATTGACTTCCTCTTTTTTTCATGATTAACAATCCTTGGCATAAAAAATCACTTCCTTTTCTTAACACAGTGTGTTATTATAACTTTAACACACTGTGTTATTTAAATTATAACATATAAAAAGGAGGGACTCTATATTTGATTGAAAGTATTGAAGCATTGATGCCTTCTTCATCAATAGACACATCGATAGCTTTGCTAATTATTTCTATTTGCGCATTAATTGATATATTAAGTCCTGGTGTACTTGCTGTAACAGCTTATTTATTATTGACACAGCCTAATCAATTATCTTCTCGCTTGCTTGTTTTTTTGTTTATTACGCAGTTTGGCTACTTCGTAGTGGGCTTATTCCTATACTTTGGTGGAGATTCACTATTGAAAGGAATCGGAGAATTATCTGAATTTGACTTTATCAATTGGTTTTATCTCCTTTTTGGAGCAGTTATGGCTCTAATTAGCTTCTGTAAACCAAATGATAATACAAAAAAACGTTTAATTTCATTTATACCCCAAAAAACAACGATGAAAGGGATGATCATGTTAGGTATCATTGTTTTTCTAATTGAATTTGTAACTGCTTTGCCTTACTTTTATTCAATTTTGTTAATGAATCACCTAACAATTGAGCCTTCCTCTTCTATCTTTATTATAATTGGCTACAATCTTGTAATGGTGCTTCCTTCTCTTCTTTTGTTAGGGGTTAATATTATGTTTAAAGAGAGACTGCAACAATTTTTAAATAAAATTAGATCAAAATTAAATGAAGCTCCGATTTCCTCACTCTTGGTAGCGATAGGAGTCGTAGGTGCGGTTTTTTTCAACATCGGTCTTAGAGGCATATTAAATTAAAAAATTATTAATGAGGTGTTCATCATGAAAGAAATTATCAGTGGACTTGGTCTACTTTTCGTTATACAGGGAGTAGGCGGATTAATCAATCATTTGACTAATGGTGGAAAAAGTTGGTTTTTGGTAAATTATATTAATGCGTTTCAGGGATTTGAAATTGTTATGGACATTATTTTTATTGTAGTTGGTGGGGTCATAAGTTTAGCCTCTTGGAAAATAGGCGGAACAACTAAAGGAGAAAATTAAAATATAGAGTAAATAGGACGGTTTATACATAGCCGTCCAGTTTGGCGGATGCTCCGTTGAAATAAATTTTTAAATGTTTATAGAGAGGAACGTAAGAATTATTATGAATTTAAGACATATAGGGAGCTTGTCTCCCCAAAAGGAAGAACGATTATATTTTATTGATAACCTAAGAGGAGCTCTTACAGTGTTGGTTGTGCTTCATCATTTGGTGTATTTTTCCATTTATAACGAGGTATTAACACAAGGTTCTATTGGGGTTGTAATGGGTCTTCTATTCCTTGCTTTTAACCAGACTTTCTTTATGGGGACATTTTTTCTTATTTCTGGTTACTTTGTCCCTTTATCTATTGAACGAAATGGGACAACTCGGTTTATCAAAGATAGATCTATCCGATTCCTAATCCCATTTATCTTCTATATTTTCATTCTTAGCCAAGTTCAAGCAATTGAAGCCTATATACTTAACGAAGAGCCATTTACATGGCAAACCTATTTTTCACATTTAACTTACGGGCCGATGTGGTATGTCGAACTACTTTTCGTATTCGTTTGTTTATACGCAGTCTGGGCGAAGTTTATGAGTAAAAATAAGCTATCAGTAGTTCGGCAGAGTACACCACCCACCTACAGGATGTTTACAGTCTTTGTAATGATATTAGCAGCAGGATACTTCACCATAAGACTGTGGGTTCCTGCTCTTGATTTACCCGGTGGATCTCCCAAGGTTCAATCATTTGTTGGACTTTTTACAGCAAGTGGCTATGATCTCCCGCAATATGTCGGGCTATTCATTTTGGGTATCATCGCTTACCAACGTAATTGGTTTCGAAATACTCCTGATTCTATGGGGAGGGCGGGTTTTGGAATTGCAATTGGAGCATCGATTCTTCTTCTTCCCTTAGTCTTGTTATTTGGGGTAGACGGATTACAGTTTTCTGGTGGCTGGAACTGGACATCTTTGGTTTATTCTCTGTGGGAAGCTCTATTTTCTGTTGGCGTCATTCTCGGATTAATCATATTCTTTCGGAAAAGAGTTTTTCATCAAGGAAAAGGTTGGAGCTTCTTGTCAGCCCATTCTTTCGTGATTTACATCATTCATATACCGATTATCGCTATTGTTATTGCTGGATTGAAGGTCATCCACTTTCCACCATCCTTCATGTTTCTAGCTATGATTCTGATCACGATACCACTTTGCTTCTTGTTAAGTTATATAATTAAGCAGATTCCCTTTGCGTCAAAGATTCTTTAGGATGGTGAATATTAAAGAAGAAAAGAGGATACGACGATAACCATATCTGCCCTTATGCTTCTCAAAAATAGAACTAATGAGCCTTTTTCACTTTGAATTTTTATCTGAGTGCTCAAAAGTATTAATTTTATAATAATAAGTGTTACGTGGAATACCGGAAATTTTGAGTAATGTCTTCACAGGATAATCGCGCTTTTGCTCTTATACTACTTTTACTTTTTTGTTTTGTCGTAATTTGTTTTCTTCTTGAACTAAGGCTTTCAACTTTTTGAAATAGAATTTTCCATTTAATAATATGTATAAATTTTTACTCCCACCTGGCTTATGTTCAGTTGGGCTTTTTTGTATTTAATGAATATTTTTTAAAATATTGCTCTTATTTTTGGCATTTCATAAAAAATCTTGTTGAAGGTTATGAAAGGGGAAATCATCACCCACCTTTGCAGTTGCGAAGGGAGAGGAAATGCATGATAGAACCAGATCGTACCGAGTGGCAAGTTCGCTGTGCATTTAATGCTTTTTGTAAACGTGTATTGAAGAATGAAGCAATCAATATTTTCAACGAAAGACAACAACGACAAGCAAAGGAGATGACATTTTCTGATCTCACACCACAAGTAGAAAATCAACTCTATACCTTAGATCAGCAATATGAAGGAGAAGAAGGACAAAGTTTTCAAGTGGCTGGAAAGAAAATCACTCCGAAATTACTCGCTGAAGCGTTGCGTACTTTGCCAATAGAAAAGCGTAAGACAGTCCTACTATACTATTTTTTTGATAAATCAGATGTAGAAATAGCCGAACTACTAGAGATTCCTCGTAGTACGGTTCAGTATAGACGGACAAGCTCTTTTAAAAGATTAAAGCGATTTTTGGAGGAACATGCAGATGACTGGGATGATTGATGCTAACACAAAAGACAACGAATGTGGCTTATTACCGTATCCAATTATTTTAGCTGCAAATAAGGGTGATCCAGAAGCGATGAATTACGTTATTTTGCATTACGGAAGCTATATGGCAAGTTTGTCTATGCGTAAACTTTATGTAAGCGTCAAGTACTACCCACCTATGATTCATGAGCTTATCATGCGATAATCTCCTTAGAAATTAATTCGGGAGGTTTTGCAATGACCCAAGCAGACAAAAGAATAGAATGGAAAGCGCGGTTTGATGCCTGGAAAGCAAGTGGGTTAAGTGTGGCCGAGTGGTGTCGTAAACAAGGTGTAAAAGATCATCAAATGTATTATTGGATACAGAAATTTGAGTACGATACTCCAAAAAAGGAAACATCGGAAACGCAATGGCTGACGGTCAAAGTTGATGAACCGATCAATGTCACTACTGGACAGGAGCCTGTATTCATTCATTTCGGGGCTATTTCCGTTGAGGTACGTCCAGGAGCTAATATGGCCGTATTATCCGATGTTGTCCATGTGCTACAAAATCAATGTTAACGAATGCACCAATTGAACGGGTCTACTTAGCTCGCGGAAGTACGGATCTCCGAAAGTCTATAGATGGTTTGGCCGTTATCGTAAAGGAATGCTTTGATCTCGACCCTTTTTCTCCCAGCGTCTTCGTATTCTGTAATCGAAAACGCGATAAGCTCAAAATTCTTCAATGGGAACATAACGGGTTTTGGTTGCATTACCGTCGGTTGGAACGCGGAACATTCCGGTGGCCATCTGAAAAGGATTCCGGCGCCGTGCGTATTAACCCACGGCAGTTACGCTGGTTGTTGGACGGGTTACCACTCGAACAAAAGCAGGCACATCATGAAGTAAAAGCGCGTACCATCCTATAAATAAAGTGAAATATGGGAAAATGGGAATTCGACTAGGCAAGCCGGGTTCCTTCCCTTATACTTAAGGTATGGAAAATACGGCGCAATCACCAAAGGCAATGGAATACTATAAAGAACGTGCTGAAAAGCTACAATTGGAAAAGGAAGCTTTAGAGGCAAAATTAAAATGGTATGAGGAGCAATTTCGCCTAAGCCAGCGACAACGATTCGGTTCTTCCAGCGAGAAAACCAATCCAGACCAACTTTCCCTTTTTAATGAAGCTGAGGACACAGCTGACTCAACAATCGAAGAACCAACTGTTGATACGATTACATATAAACGTAAAAAACAACGTGGTCAGCGTAAACTGATGCTTGAAAACCTGCCTACGGAGACGATCGAATATCGTTTATCCGAAGAGGAACAGGTTTGTTCGTGCTGCGGTGGCGACCTTCACGAAATGAGTACAGAAGTGCGTAAAGAAATAGAAGTTATACCAGCGCAAGTCAAAGTGAAGGAGCATGTTCGCTACGTGTACAGTTGCCGTCATTGTGAACGTCATGAAATAGAAACACCTATCGTAACAGCAACAATGCCCGCCCCCGTTATTCCGGGAAGCCTGGCTTCTCCATCCGCAATGGCTTATACGATGACACAAAAATATGTAGAAGGTATGCCTTTGTATCGTCAGGAGAAGCATCTGGAGCGTTTCGGTATATCCATACCACGTCAAACGCTGGCCAATTGGACTTTGTACGGCGCGAAGACTTGGCTTCGTCTGGTATATGATCAGATGCATAAGCATCTCCTGGAACGGGATATCTTGCATTCAGATGAGACAACTCTGCAAGTTCTCTCTGAACCGGATCGACCTGCCACATCAAAATCCTATATGTGGCTTTATCGTACAGGAAAAGATGATACACCAATTGTTCTGTACGATTATAAACAAACCCGTGCAGGTAAACATCCATCGCGTTTTTTAGCAAATTTCAATGGGTACTTGCATGTCGATGGGTACGCTGGTTATAACAAGATTTCCGGTGTAACATTAGTTGGGTGCTGGGCCCATGCCCGCCGCAAATTTACGGAAGCATTAAAAGCACTTCCGGATTCCGCAGAACTCTTTAGCGTTAAAGCAAAAGAAGGCCTGGCATTTTGTAACCAACTTTATACCATTGAACACGAACTTAAAGACGCTAGCCCTGAAGAACGCTATAATATACGTTTGGAACGCAGCCAACCAGTAATGGAGGCTTTTTCGGCATGGCTTCGTGAACAAACACCACGTGTGCTGCCCAAAAGTGCGCTTGGAGAAGCAATTAAATATTGTCGTAACCAATGGGAACGATTGAGTGGATTCTTACGGGATGGCCGTTTGGAGATAGATAATAACCGAGCTGAACGCTCCATCAAGCCTTTCGTTATTGGTAGAAAGGCCTGGTTGTTTAGTAACACTGCAAAGGGAGCAGAATCCAGTGCGATCATTTATAGTATCGTGGAAACAGCCAAAGAAAATGGATTGAACCCATTTAACTATCTTAGCTACCTATTTGAGGAGCTTCCCAATATGGATACAACAGATGCAAATAAATTAGATCAACTTCTACCTTGGTCCCAGACACTCCCAGAAGAATGTCGTGTCCCAAATAAATCTAAATAAAGCATACATGAAATCCCCATCTGAAAATAGGTGGGGATTATTTTACGCTTACAACTTTATGATGAGCGTGGTAATACGTATTGGGGCATTGATGTAGACACACATGATCGTTTACGTTCGAAGCTTATGCAGGGCATTTTAGCTTTCAAGATTTGATTACATGGTTAAGTTTTCCCTTTCACATATATTGTTCTTTTACAAAGAAAGCACGGAAGATAACCCCGTGCAGTATAGACCAAAAATCAGATACGTTCTACTGATGATGAGCCACTTGATTCATACGCCATGACTTTCGATAGAAACGAGCGATTATCTATGAGTCTAATGCAATCGTGGTGGATTGCTGGCGATAACCCATCAGTATGGATAATGATACTCCTCTACCGTCATGGTTCGAGCGTTCGAAGCGTCGCAAGCTATGAGTAGGGCTGGAAGGAATACTTGCAGGGGTGAAATTCCCGTGGAGCTGTACCAGCAGCCGTCTGATTTTAACAATGTTGAAACATTTAATGTTAAATACCAATAATCAATCTTGTAAAAAAGTGATATGGTTCCATGGCAAAGTCCCTACAAAAAATTTAGTAGGGACTTTTTGATATACTAATTTTCAGTTAAAGACGACTGGATAATTATCTATGATAAGAATTATTTAAATTCCTCTTTCCGAAACTACAAACCAAAATTAACAAAATAATAATTTCATATTTGTATCAAAAATCATTTGCTTAAGAAACAAAGATATGTGTAGATTAGATTTATTACTGGAAAGTCACTTTCTATTTGTTTCATAGATATAATTCGCTGTGCTGCATGTGTTGAAAGATTTAGATATTTTACTGTACTACGGTATCTTCCCTCATGTATTGCTTGCTCATAGATTGCTTTTATTCCCGCTTTTTCTCTAGTACTTGGTATTAAGTTTATAAATCTATCCTTTATATTTTCATCTTTATTTATTAGATTATAGTTTACATGTAATTTTTCATCTTGAGTTTTCCCAAGTTTTTCAATAATATCATTTACTACTAATTCAACGAAGGTTCTTAACGAGGAAATAAAAACAACTTCATACTTTCCTGACCTATATAAATTATTGAGTTGGTTTTTAAATTCAATAATATCAGGTTTAACATTCTGATCAATTTCCATTAACGGATGTATTACCGTTGATGGTCCATATGTACCACTTAATGCATTAGATTTCGGAAAAACACTTTTTCCTACATATTCTGCAATGAGTTTTATCTCACTTATTTTATCCATAATCTTAATTTCGAAATGAACTTCGCTAGGTTTATTAAACGTAATTTTTCTAGTTGAATAATTTATACTTCTACATTCTTCAGGTGTAACAATAAATTCTAATGGTTTTATTTTTGTTCCATTTTCGCAATCTCTAAAAGTAAAAAGTTCCTCAAATGAATATTCTCTGCCAACGATAAAAGATTGATTTACTTGTTTAATAACCGGATCAGGTCTTTTTTCAATTGTTAGTATTATTTTATCTCCGTTAGAGTAAGTAACTTCCCAAATCCCTTCTTTATCAGTAAGAACTTTGGATTTCTCAACTCCGTTTTGCTTAATTGTTACTATTTCATGATTACCATTATCTATACTAGGTTTGGAATTTATAAAACTTCTCCGATTTAATACTTTCGGTTTGTTTTCTTCTTCTTCATCTAGTATCTTTCTGAGTTCTTTTTGTATAGTAGAAGAAAAGAAATTTAAAAATTCCTGAAATAACTTACTATTAGATGATTCAGTCATTTGTGTTCTATCAGCGTTAAATGATATTATCCTTGGAGATCTCAAGTAAAGATCAATTTTACCTGTTTGCTGTCTAAAAACAAATTTATTATTTTCTGATGCATTGATTTCAGGATTATACATCGCATAATTATCAAATAAGCAATTATTTATGTAAATAATCGGAATTATCCTATTTCGAGGCGTGTCATGATATAATTTAGGTACATCTTTTCTACTCAAACCTTTTAGAGAGTAAATATCGATATTGATTCTCATAGAAAAACCCTTAATATCAAATAATTTTTCATATTTAGCTTCTATAGGAACTTGATATTCGTTACTATTTCTAGTTAATTTTATGAAATATTTCTTTGACTCTCCATCTAAATTAAGACTTTTCATAGAGTCAAAGTAAGCATTAACTTGCTTTGCTTCTTCCAGTTTTAATTCGGATAAGCTTTCATTAAAATTACTTCCCCAAGATTTTTTTATTTCAATCTGGAAGTCTGGATCATCTATTACATTACATAATCTTAAATATTCTGCTTCATCATCAATTTTTTCTTTAAATAATGTGAAATTTTCACTATACAATTCTGTAATAGATATTTTTGTTCCTTTTAAGTTCGGATCATCGTAATCACTTTCTTTTATAGGGATATCAAAATGATACAAGTTTTTTTGTTTAGATATTTCTTTCATATCTAACTCAAAGCTGGAATGAATACCATCCTTATAGGTAGAAACATTTATTTTATTTCCAAATTTAAATGCAGAAAAGAATCCTAACCCTTTTTCTCCAGAAATTAGACGACCATTTATTTCTTGTCCAAAAACTTTATTGCTATCACTTACCGTAAGTAACGTACCAATTTCCTCACTATTCATACCATTGCCATCATCATTAATTATGATTTCTTCATTCGATATATCAACCGTAACCCTATTAGCTTTGGCTTCATAAGCATTCTTAATTAATTCAATAATTGCATATTTAGTTCCAGGAACGCTATGAGAAACTTCTTGAATTATTTTCCCTGATACTGACAATTTTGCCATACACTATTTCTCCTTTTTAAAAATGAGTATTGTTTCTTTATTCATAGAATTTACTGCACCTTTATTTTTAACATTTGAAATTTTTGAAGGCATTTTTTTTGACAATATATTTCTTGTGAATATTTTTTCTTCTTTTAACCCCATTTCTAAAAAAATCTCCTTTGTAATCTTATCTAAAGGCTGTACAATACCATCTACTCTTCTGTTGCCAACCGTAAAGAGTAAGTAACCGCCAACTGATAAAATTCTTGCTAATTGGGCTGTAACGTCGTAATAGTCAGAAATAAATTTAATAACTTTGGACCTTTTGCTTTCACTTAAACGACTGATATACTTTTGTGCAATTTTAATATTTGGTAGATCATTTTTACTAGAATTACCACCTAAGCTTACCGAATCAATCTTTGAATAATTCGATATCAAATTTTGATCTCCAAGTAAATCTTTGAAATTTATCCATTTTAAAAATAATATAGATGCTTGTCCATAAGTAACTGTTGTTGCATTATCTCCATATGGAGGTGATGTACATATAATATCTATTGATTCATCAGCGAATTTTTTTAATACCTTAGATGAGTCGCCCGAGTAAATTGTAGCAATAGGATTTGTATCCTTTATCAAAAACTCTTGATTGTTTTTTATTGTTTTCTCAAAAACTTCTAAACAGTTATTCCTTATAGCTGCTATTTCTTTTTCAGGCTTTATATGTAATTTAAATGTACTTGTCCTATCATTACTATGACTATAAATTACTTCAGAAAGACACACCCAAAGAAATTTTCTAATCCATCTATTTTCTTCTTCAAGAATTATTGCCCTAATTTTACTCAGTGACTTTATTATGTCTTCTCGAAACCACTTGTGAATATTAGGAAAATCGTGTATTTCATATACATAGTTCGAAGAGTATAATTTTTTTGTAATTCTTTCATTCATTTCATATAAAGTATCTTCATTGTACCTATGAGTTTTCACCTCTCCTAGTAGTACTGCGTAAGGATTTATATCTATTCCAAAGACATTTAAGTCCAAATTATGTCCTTCAATCAAACTTGTTCCAGATCCCATGAAAGGATCAAGTAGAGTCCTGAAACTTTTATTATTTGAAACTAATATAGATAAAAGCTCATATTGCATTGGTGCAACCATTGTAGCAGGATACTTACCAATTTTATGTATTCCTTCTTTTTTCACACCACTAAAATCCCAGAAGTTTTCTTCATATTTACTTACAAGGTCTGCGATTTTCATTGTAATTCTCCTTTATTGTCAACCAAACTAATCATATACACTTTAATAATAACACATTTGTTCCTTATTAAAAGTATGAAGCTATTTGTTGACCATAACTCAAAATAACTACAAAAAGTATTCTAATACCGATACTTTATACCTTTGTTATGTTCTAATAGAATACTAAATTAAGTTGGGCTGTTTGGTAAGTCGCATTTCCGTTTCAGACGTCCTTATCCTTGTATTAAAACTTAAGTATATAAGCATTCTTGAACCTTGGATTTTTTGGGATAATCATTTTCAGACAGCTTCTTTTATTCTTTTTCTAAAAAAATATTTTAATATTTGGCATTTCATAAAAAAGTTTGTTGAAGGTTATGAAAGGGGAAATCTTTACCCACCTTTGCAATTGCGAATGGAGATGAAAGGATGAACGAGAAGCAAAGAGACCATTTATTCTTCATTATCGAAGTATATGACAACCTTATCCATGCGTAAGCCCCGTGACACTTTTCGATGAAGGTACACGTAATCGCTTACGTTCGAAGCCGATGCAATCTATTCTGGCTTTCAACCTGGATTCCCGCCATTACATAACGATGAATCGTCTAAAAACATGAAAATACCGGGCTTTATGCCCCTTTTTTATTGTTTCTATACTCGTTATGTGTTACAATATACATAACGAGGAGGTGGCAAAAATGGCTGCTATCGTCTTTCAAAAGGATAAGCGTTCAGGGATCACTTATGCGTATGAATCCATTTCTTACTGGGACAAGGACAAGCAACAATCCCGGTCTAAAAGGACCTTAATCGGACGGGTAGACAGTAAAACTGGAGAAATTGTTCCGACAGACGGCAGGGGGCGCAAAAAGAAAGAGGGGTTTGCCGTGACAAAGGGAGATCCTGTTCCCTCTGTGCAAACCGCACGTTATTTTTACGGTGCCACGTATCTCCTGGATGAGATCGGTGCGAGTACCGGCATTACGGAAGACCTGAAAGCGTGTTTTCCCGATACGTATCGCCAGATTCTTTCTATTGCATACTATCTGATCTTAGAGGACAGCACTCCTCTTTATCGTTTTGAAAAATGGAGCCTCATACATAAACATCCTTACGGTGAAAACATCACGTCCCAGCGAAGTAGCGATCTGTTCGCATCCATCACCGAAGATGCAAAAAATAAGTTCTTTCGACTCCAGGGAAAACGGCGGACGGAAAAGGAGTTTTGGGCCTATGATACCACCACCATATCCAGCCAGTCTGAACTCCTGAGACAGGTACAATACGGCTGGAATAAAGAAAATGATCCACTGCCTCAGCTAAATCTGGCGCTGGTCTTCGGCGAAACGTCCAACCTGCCATTTTATTACCGCAAACTGGCTGGTAATATCCCAGATTCCAAAACCGTCGGGAACCTGCTTGCCGATTTGGATGTTCTTGGTTTCTCCAAAGTGAAGATGGTCATGGATAGGGGCTTCTATAGTAAAGAAAATATTAACGCATTACTGAAAAACCACGTGAAGTTCCTGGTCGCCGTTAAAGTGTCGCTTGTTTTTATCCGGAAAGAATTGGATAACATCTATGACGATTTTCGATCTTTTGATCACTACAGTGAGAAATACGAGTTGTATGGCCGCACGGTTCGGACAACGTGGGATTATACGCAACACCGTCCGTATAAGGGGGACACCCTGACACAGTCCAAGCGTATGTACATTCACTTTTATTACAATATTGACAGAGCTGCAGAGGACGAAAAAGCGTTCGACCGCAAGCTAATCGCTCTGCGTCAGGAATTGGAATCAGGGAAAAGGCAACAGGAACATGAAAAGCTGTATCAAAAGTACTTTGAGACAAAAACTACACCGAAACGAGGGACAAAAGTTACTATCAACACCGAGGCTGTCAACAAGGCCAAACGCTATTTTGGATTCTTTGCGCTAATGACTAATGAAACCATGGACGCCACCACTGCGCTGGAGATTTACCGCAATAAGGATGTCGTCGAAAAAGCGTTTGGGAATCTGAAGGAGCGATTGAACATGCGCCGCACACTGGTGTCAGCAGAAAAAAGTCTCGACGGGAAGCTTTTTGTGGAGTTTGTCGCACTTATCTATCTTTCTTATATCAAAAAGCAAATGCAGGACACGGATTTATTCAAAAAATATACGTTACAGGGCGCCTTGGATCAACTGGATGTTATTGAATGCTTTGAAACCTCCGGCAAAAAACTGCGTGTTGGTGAACTTCTCAGCAAACAAAAGGACATTTATAGGAGTCTAGATGTTACCCCGCCTACCTCGTTATGAGTACGCGGGAATCCAGGTTTCAAGATGTGACAAAGTAACGGTTAGGTTTTCCCTTTCAATAATCATAAGTTTGTTCTTTGACAAAGAAAGCACGGAAGATAACGCCGTGCAGTATAATACAAAAAATCAGATACGTTCTACTGATGATGAGCCACTTGATTCATACGCCACGACTTTCGTTAGAAACGAGCGATAATCTATGAATCTAATGCAATCGTGGTGGATTGCTGGCGATAACTCATTAGTTAGGATAATGATACTCCCCTACCGTCATGGTTCGAGCGTTCAAAGCGTCGCAAGCTATGAGTAGGGCTGGAAGAAATACTTGCAGGGGTGCAATTCCCGTGGAGCTGTACCAACAGCCGTCTGATTTTTGACTTTCAATTTAGCAAGACAAATTACAGTAACCATCAAGTTATGACAATAGAACCTTTTTATTTTAGTGCAAGGGTCAAATTCACGCAACGTATTAGAATTAGTTTTATAGACGCGATATAATAATAGACAGATATCAAATAGCATATCCTAGTCTATGGAAAGGAGTTCATATGGTTACCGTCACTAAAAAAGACTTGATAGCGCTAGGTTATGGTCCCTCTTTTTCAGCTGATATTATTAGAGAGTGTAAAAAATTAATGATATCAAAAGGGCACACGTATTATCAATCTAAAAAGTTAGATCGTGTTCCTAAAGAAGCTGTAGAGGAAGTATTAGGGATAACTTTAGATGTGTGATTTGTACTTCTTGCACTAATTGCGTAAGGAGTGAAATCATGACTAAAGATATCGTCAAAAAAGCAAAGAACGGAACTTATTATTTTAGGGCAAATTTAGGATATCACCCCATCACTGGCAAGCAAATTCAGAAGTACCGCAGTGGTTTTAAAACTAAAAAAGAAGCAAGGGAAGAATATTCAAGGTTACTACTTACAAAACCAGATGCACTAGAAGAAAAGCAAGATGACGTTTTATTCCAACATTTTATTGAAGATATTTTCTTACCTTGGTATAAAACACAAGTAAAAAGAAGAACGTACGATAATCGATTACCGACTGTAAGAAAACATTTCACTTTTTTTAATAACTTAATCACAACGGAAATTACCCCGATCCATGTTCAAAAATGGCAATTAGCATTATCTAAAAAGAAGTATCGTTCTTCTTATATTAGAAATGTTCAAGGGTTGTTTTCTATGGCAATGGATCGAGCTGTTGTTTTAGGACTAGCTGAAAATAATCCATCGAAAATTGTAGGTAATGTGAAGAAAACAAAGACCAAAATAGACTTTTGGACAAAAGAAGAATTTGAAAAGGTCATCTCTCTTTTCTATAAAGAAGATTATTATCAACATTTTTTATTTATTTCATTGTGGTTTTTATTTATGACAGGCATGCGAATTGGAGAAGCCACTGCGATTCAATGGGAAGATATTGACTTTGACAAAGGTCTGTTATCTATCGATAAAACACTTTACTATAAGAATTTGGATAACTATTCTTTTGTAGAACCAAAAACAAAGGCTAGTGTTCGTCATATTGCATTAGATGGAGATACACTAACGTTACTCAGCGAATGGAAGGACGTGCAGCAATCTGTCGTTCAAACCAATTTTGTAATGAGCTATAATGGTATCCCCACACAAAAGCATACGTTAGCGAATGCCATTACACGTTTTTCAAAAAAAGCTGGGGTTCATCGAATTAGATTACATGCTTTAAGACACTCTCACGCTTCTTTGCTTATTAGTATGGGCGAAAACCCATTAATCATTAAAGACCGCTTAGGACATGAAGATATTGAAACGACACTCGGCACCTACGGACATTTATATCCTAACAGCAACTTTGAAGTAGCCCATAAATTAGAAGGTATTATGTCTTACCAAACAGCAACAGAAAATGAAGATACTTCACCTAAAAATCAATTCACTGCTCGTTACCTACGTAAAGGTTTAAAAACAAATAATGCAATAACAATGCAATGAAAATAGAGTAAAGAGCCGAAACCCTTGTAAATAAAGGGGTTTCAGCTCTCTACCAACTATTCCCACTCAATCGTCGCCGGCGGCTTACTCGTCACATCATACACAACCCGATTAATATGCTCTACCTCGTTAACAATCCGTGTAGAAATTTTTTCCAGAACATCCCAAGGAATACGTGCCCAATCCGATGTCATTCCATCAATTGATGTCACGGCACGGATCCCAATTGTGTAGTCGTATGTCCGTGCGTCTCCCATAACCCCGACACTGCGGATATCGGGAAGCACGGTAAAGTATTGCCAGATATCGCGTTCTAAACCAGCGTTCGCAATTTCCTCCCGTAATATAGCATCCGATTCCCGAACAATGGCAAGCTTTTCTTCGTCCACTGCACCTAAAACACGGATGGCTAAGCCTGGTCCAGGAAAAGGCTGACGCCATACGATATGTTCTGGAACACCGAGTTGGATACCCAGCTCCCGAACTTCATCTTTAAACAACGTGTTCAACGGCTCAATTAATTCAAATTGCATGTTTTCCGGAAGACCGCCGACATTGTGATGCGATTTGATTGTTTGCGCCGTCTCTGTTCCGCTTTCAATTACATCCGTATACAATGTTCCCTGCGCAAGAAAATCAATGTCTTTTAATTTTGCGGCTTCATCATCAAACACGTAAATAAATTCGTTGCCGATAATTTTCCGTTTTTGTTCCGGGTCGCTTACACCGGCAAGCTTGGATAAAAAGCGGTCTTGAGCATCGATTTTGATAATATTCATATGAAAGCCATCGGCAAATGTTTTCATTACATCGGTTGCTTCATTTTTCCGTAGTAATCCATGATCAACAAAAATACATGTCAGCTGATCACCAATTGCTTTGTGTATAAGGGCAGCAACGACTGATGAGTCAACACCACCGCTTAGAGCGCATAACACTTTACGATTTCCAACCTTTTCTTGGATCTTTGCCACTTCCATGTCAATAAAGTTTTCAATTGTCCAGTCACCAGTACATTGGCATACGGCAAAGACGAATTGCTTCAATAGATGATTCCCATATTCCGAATGGCGAACCTCCGGATGGAACTGAACGCCGTACAATCTTCGCTTTGGATCGCTCATCGCAGCAATTGGCGTAGAATAACTTGTGGCGTCAATTTGGAATGTAGCTGGGGCATCGATCACTTTATCACCATGACTCATCCACACGGTTTGCTGATTTGGAGTTTCCTGAAATAGAAGGGGATCATGACTTAGTTCAATAAGTGCCTTGCCATACTCACGGTTTTTTGCCTTTTCAACCTTTCCACCAAAATGTAGTGTCATTAGTTGCATTCCATAGCAAATACCCAAAATGGGGATATCCAAGTCAAAAATTTTCTCGTCACAGCGAAAGCTATTTTCATCGTATACACTATGAGGGCCTCCAGATAAAATGATACCTGAAGGATTCATCTGTTTAATTTCGTCTGCTGATAGCTTATGGGAATGAAGCTCACTATAAACACCAAATTCTCGAATACGTCTGGTGATTAGCTGGTTGTACTGGCTGCCAAAATCTAATACTAAAATTGTTTCTTTATCCATGCTACCACTCCTACTGTTTTATGTTTGGGGTGCTGCCTCCCGAGTTGCGGTGATTTCCCGTCTTATGTGGTTCTCCCGTTAAGCAGTCATTTTTTTGCGAGGCAAACTTAATCGTCCCAAAAATTAGTAACAAAACAGGTGCCGATTAAAAATGCGCCTGGTTCGATCGAAATTCCGACGCCGTGATTGATTCCACTGCCTATCGATCGAAATTATGAGCTGCTCGATCGTTTTTCCTTCCTACTCTATCGAAATCCGTGCAACTCGATCTATTTACCTAAAAGCATCCTGCCCAATCAATATCACGCCCTACTCAACTAATAGGGCTTCCAAAATCCAATCATAAACTCACTTAAAAGCAAAGAACCGAATTCCCACCCTTTATGCAGCAACATAGCTACAAAAAGGCAGAAATCCAGGCTCGATATAACCATAGATATTCCGCCTTCATAGTCAAGGCATTTATGGTGCCCTGGTAGAAACTTTCGAACCATATTTTCGAGGATATACGAACGCGTTATATTCATTTTATTCTTTATTCAAGAAAGTTTTCTGGTTAGTAAGCGAATCCTGCCTGGTAGACTGCATCGTTTCCGTAAACAAGGTGCATTCGCTGTTATATATTCTACTAACATAAACAATCATGGTCAAGCACTGATTCGTTTAATTAAATTTTTCCATAATTCGTTTAGCTTCTTCGTTTCGGTTTGACTTTGCTCCATCCTATTATTATACAGCATCCGTTCATAATGATCAGTAAGCATCCCCATTTCATGTGTTCCATAACGGTTATCGATCCGCTTCGCGTATTCCCGGAGGGTTTGCCCGGGCTCCATTGCCAGCCCGTTGTGTTTTAACAGTTTTAATAAATGGTGATATGCTTCCTGAAATGTCTTGGCACCAGTTTTACGGTTAAATTTTATCGACAGTATAATGGTTTTAAAACGAAACCGTAATCGGTAACCTGCAATAGCCAGCAGTAACAATAGAACGCCACCTATTCCAACATAGCCCCAACTTACCCGGAAGCCGGAATTATCGGCGGTGGCACTTGTTGTTGCTGTCTCATTTTCCGCTTCTTTTTCCTGCTGCATTTCCTGCTCCGGCTTTTCTTTATCCTGTTCAGACGGGGCTTCGACTGCTTCGTCTTGTGCGTTTTCATCCAGATTTTCTACATCGACATGAAAATCGGTTAAATTGGAAAAACCTTGCGTTGGCTCAAACGGCACCCAGCCAGATCCCGGAAAATAGACCTCCACCCATGAATGGGCATTTGCACTTGTTACCTCGTACACATCATACGTATTATCAGTATCACCGATATTGTCGGCAATTTTTTCGCCACTTGTGAACCCCTTCGCCCATCTCGCCGGGATACCGAGTGTTCTAAGCATCACGACCATTGACGACGAATAGTTATCGCAATACCCCTTTTGAGAATCAAACAAAAATTGATCAACATAATCCTGACCCCTTTTTGGAACCGGGATGTCATTTGTCTGGTACGTAAAGCCATTCCGTCCAAAATAGCTTTCCACCGCACGGGCTTTATCGTAGCGATTGTCCGCCGCAGCCGTAATTTCTTTTGCCAACTCACCAACTCTTGCCGGCAATGATGCTGGTAATTGCGTATATTTCTCTTTTATATCACTTGGATCTTCTGCAGTTGTCTCACGTAATTGGTCAATCGCAAATGACGGGTAATCATACGTAATCGTGTAGGTTGCCAGACTGACATCCTTCCCGTTTGCCTGTGTTCGTATTTCACCTGTATTTTCATCAAGTAAAAATTCTGTATCTGATTCTGCTTCTACCTGACGAATACCATACGGATAAAGCAATTTTTCGATGTTCGTATTTCCCTGAAACTCGACAATGGTTTCATGACGTTCTGTTTCAACACCAGGATCGAATGTTTCCAGCGCAATCCGGCCATCCTGCTGCTCCTGATAGCTTGGGTCTTTCGATTGCTCCCATCCTTTTCCAGTATAAACATCCTTTGTTTCAATCCGCCAATAATGCTCTTCTTTCGCTGCTGCCTGGAAAACTGGTGTATAATCCTGAACAAATGAGCCACCAAGCCGGGAATCATCCTCCCCGTAACCAACCTTATGAATACCCGACTCTGCACCGGAATGACCCGCTCCTTCTGCGGCACTTTTTAAAAATGGAACTGGATCCGGCCATTTCGGAGCAAACTTTGGTGCTGCATAGCCGACTAACGTCGAAAATAGCACAACTGCAATTAGCGGTACTAACCACACCGATGTCTTTTTAAGCCATGCAAAACGAATGGATTCATGGTCAATTACCTTAAAAAAATTAGCAAGCCCAAAAGCAATAAAGGAGATAATGAAGGTTCGAACAATCGATCCATCTGCTTCATAGACCGTAAACGTATCCAATATCGTTACGTAAATAACCGTTAATAGCACGAACAGAAAAATCCGCTTCATCACGACAAACCAATAATACATCAGATAGCTCATAAGCCAAATCAGCAAAAGAAATAAAAAGCTGCGAAATAGGGCTGTCATGTCATACCAATTTTGCTGCACCAGCGCTTGTATATTAAAAGCAAATTCCATATAAAAGCTTTGCAGCCATAGTTTACTTAAGAACGTGTAAGGCAGAAAAAGTGTATGAATAATGAATAGCATCGTCAGTCCTTTTAACAGGAATGATAGCCACCATTTCATTTGAAACATGGAAATAATAAAGCAAAACGCCGCATAGACAATAAAAATAGCCAAATTACTCGTATCGGTAATTTGCTGGACAGGATATATCCATTCCAAAAATAGGAAAAAACCTAAAAAATACAGAACCGAGGTATAGAGAAATGGTATTTTATTTGTTGCGGAAGCACTCATACTATACTCACCTCGATCGTATGCTGTATTAATTGCTGTTCCGATAGTACGTTCACCACGGCTCCACTAAGCCGGAGCTGCTTAACGATATGATGTTCATGTTCGGTAATCGACTGGGCTGCCTGGACAAAATGAACAACTACCCGTTTTGACCGTTGACTTATTTGTTTAATCGTACTCTCCAGCATATCATCCAAATGGGTCGTTACAATCATGACAATGCTGCCACTTGCCATTCCCAAGGATGCTTCCTTTAATTTAACTCCAAAGGATGCAAATCCATCAGGCTGAACCTTTGTTAGATGTTGCATCAGCAGGTCCTTTTCTCCTTGGTCACGTTGCATTGAAAAGTAGGCAGTTCTCTTGCCAATGGAGATAAAACCCGTTTTTGATTGTTGCTTTTTTAGTTCTTCCATCATCGACAGACTGATTTCAACTGCTGCTTCATATGCTAATAAATTTATTCCTTTGTAATAGCAGCTATCCAATACGACTACAGTATCCGTGCTTTTTTCCTGTTCAAATTCTTTCGTCATCATGGTATTCTTTTTTGCTGTTTGCTTCCAGTCGATCCAGGAAAATTTATCACCGGGGAGATACTCACGAATGCCCGTTGCAACGTTGGTATTTTTTAAATTTAATCTATTCGACGACACTGAGCCCTGTTCAAAGCTGCTGATTCGTTCTGTCATCTTGATTAAACGCTGATTCGGATAAGCAACAAGCTGATCTGCAACTTGAAAAATATGCTCCTTTTTCACAAAGCCAACTATGTCACCTGTTTTAATCCGGATTGCTTGAAAATGGTGCTCCCCCCTGGGTACCCGTTCTATTTGATAGGCTAACTCCAGCGTTCGCTTAAACCCTGGAAATACAACCTGCTTCATGGTACGGTTAGCTTTTAACTTTTCCGGGTGATCTAAATAATGATATTTTTCCGTACGATTGTCCAGCTTGTTCAACGACTCCGGCAGAATTTCTTCAAAGACACAATAATAAAGCGGGTATGGGATAGAGCGTTTAATCCGTATCCTTACTGTTATGGTATCGCCAGAGTGGGCAATGTACCTTGAAAGTGTTCTGGTTACCTGCCATTTATTTATCGGGTATAAAAGCAGTCCGACAGATAACAGGAAAATGGGCAGATAACCGAAAAATAAGAACCAGCTGACAAACCCACCTTGAAACATAGCAAATGAAAACAGCGAAAGGAAAACCGCAATAATAAAGAAGAGTTTACCGATCAAGCGTATCGGCCGGTTCATTACCGAAATTCCTTTCGAATCGGCACATGCGCATTACTTACGATTGTCTGGATGACCTGCTCACTCGTCAGTCCATCATATTTTGCCTCAGATGTTAAGATAACCCGATGGGATAGAACAAACGGGGCTAAATACTTTACATCATCAGGAACCACATAGTCACGCGAATAAATATATGCATAGGCTTTTGCTGCCTTCATCAGGGCAATGGATGCCCTCGGACTGCTTCCAAGGTAAATTGCCGGATGGGTTCTGGTTGCAGCAGCCAGATTGACAATATACCGCTTGACATGATGATCCATGTAAACATTAGTTACTTCTTCCTGCACCCCGATTAGCTGCTCCTTTGTCATAACAGCGGTTATATTTTCGATCGGGTGATGTGTTGAAGTACGTTCCAACATTTCCACTTCTTCATCCGGGGCAGGATAACCCATTTTCAATTTCAATAAAAAGCGGTCAAGTTGTGCTTCCGGCAGTGGGTATGTCCCTTCATATTCGATTGGATTTTGTGTAGCCATCACAAAGAAAGGAGCATTTAGCGGGATTGTATTCCCATCAACGGTAACGCTTTTTTCCTCCATCCCTTCCAAAAGAGCAGACTGTGTTTTTGGCGAAGTCCGGTTAATTTCATCAGCTAGGACAATATTTCCGAGTATTGGTCCAGGACGAAACTCGAATTCCATCTCTTTTGGATTATAGATCGATACCCCTGTCACATCTGATGGCAACAGATCCGGGGTAAATTGAATTCTTCTAAAATCGCAATCAAGTGATTTGGCAAGTGTTCGAACAAGCATCGTTTTGCCGACACCGGGAACATCTTCAAGCAACACGTGGCCGCCTGCAAGTAACGCGACCAGGCTTAATGTCGCCTCCCTCTCCTTCCCGATCATGACTCTATTAATATTGGATAATACCTTTTCTATCTTTTCATTATATAAAATGGTTTCTTGCATGTGGTTGCTCCTCCCTGACACCAGCGTTTTCCTTACCTTAATCATACTAAAAATACATCTTGAAGTAAAAGCACAATTATGTATGTGTCAAGTTTTTCTCGACGTTGCTTTCATACCAATATTTCAGGCGCTCCCATTTTGTACACCTTGTTCGGCTACCGCGCTGTCGCTTGCTGGCCTCATTTTTGACAGAACGGTCTTAAAAACCAAAGACCGTTCCATCAAAAACGAGGTTTATTGTAATATTTTAAATAAGTTACCTATGGCTGTTGAATGAGCCGCATATAAAGCGACAGAACCTTGTTTTACACCAATAGATGGTTGTGTTGGCTGACGTAATAATTGGGCCACTCTGACAGCTTTTTTTACATCCCGTTGTTTCCTGGTACTCCGTTCATTGCATTTCAGATAAGCGTTACGCAATGTATTATTCAACATGCCTTGTTTGATTTTCACCATTGCCTCCGCACCATCATTACTCCAATGCATTCCACGCTTTTTCATACGAAAAGACACATGCCGCTGGTTGGATTCCATAGCACCGAGTTTCCTGGCATCTCTAGGGCTGTCTGTTACAATATCCCGCCAGTCGTAAATGCGTTCCCAATTGTTGAGAATGTAACTGCGAAAGACGTTGATTTTCTCCATCTGCTTATCGTCTTCCAATGTGCTTTCGTATGTATCTAATTGAAGCTTGAATCCTTCTAAATCATGTTCCTTCAGTGCCTTTCTCCCTGCATCTTTATAGGCATTTCCTGCACTGCCAAATGCACGGTTAAATCCTTGTGAGATATGATAGTCATCCAGTTGGTTTAAAATCGGTTTATTCGATTGGGAAAAAGCAGCTTGAAACCTTTCAACTGTATAACCCGGGCCACCGTCACTGTTAGTAACAACCTGTGCGTCTTCCAGTGTATATCGGCTGGATGCCATCGCCTGCGTTTCATCCCAAAATGCATCTGTAGATTGCGTTGTCATAATTACTGTCGGTTCCTTAAGGGATACACGTTTCCCGTTTTTCTCCCATCCTTCATACATGATCGCATGGTGCACTTCCATACTCTGTTTTTTTTGGAGTCCGCGGACAAAAACACCATCTGCCTCCGCATAAAAGAAATCAACCTTTTTTCCTTCTGGCAGGGACGCTGCTTCATCCAACTCTTTCACCATCTCTTGATCCATCTCTGCCTGGGCTTTACCCACAGTCTTTACCATATTTCCTACCGTTTGGTGACTTAAGCTTACAGGTGTCCATTCCTTGAGAGTACGGGCCACTTGCCGGTAAGTACTTTCACTCGCCATTTCGGCTACTTTCAGTTCCACCAATGGACTGTATCGTTGCCTATCCCGCAGACCAATCCACTCATCCAATGGATAGACTGCCTTTCCTTTTTTATCCCTCATCAACGTATGATCAAAGGTAACCGTCCCAAACATAAATTGTACACTTCTTGAATCTGTGGTTTCCACTTTCCAGTCATCTGCACGTCTTTGTGCTACAATGACTTGATTTAATTCACTGAACATGCGCCCCATCAAAGAGGAAAAGAAGTTATACATTAAAATTTGAGCTCTTTCTTCAAACTCCACCAGATTCGTTGTATTCTTTATTAATTCATACAGCTTTGATATAATATGATCCATGAGAAGGCCTCTTTCTAAAATGTATTATGCCGTGCAAAGCATACATTTTAATGATAGAGCGCCTTCTCTTTTTTGGCTATCAAAAAGTACCGCAATTACTACCGAGTATAATTTTACACATACCACAATTATAGGCAGTTTTTGATTATTTCAATTATTTTAATTCCAGTATTAGCTGTTCTAAAAGATTTTAAACGTGTTTGGAAAAGGAATTCCACTCGCTTGTCGCAAATTCATACTGTTTAACACACGAAAACCGGCATCCCATATTTACCGGATTGGCAAAATAGTTGGAATGCCGGGTTTTAGCCGCTACGCATGCGGATCTTCATCCACCCCCTTCTCTTCCTTCTTCCACGGTGGATCACCAAAACGGTGCAACTTCCGATTAAGCTTATAAACAATTAATGGCACCAGAAATGCTAATATGGTATAAAGAATCACAATTGGTTCAGGCAAAAGCCCTAAAAAGTGCTTCCACATCACGTTCACACCCATCTTATTCATGCTTTGATTTATTAATGTTACCGGTTGTTCTGATTCTGGTGGTTGCATTTACATGGAATGTACTTTGGGAAAAGTAATTTGCACCACGATCCCAATTGTCATGTATCTGCTGCCATTGATCGTAATGGCGTTCCTTTAACATATTGCCAATGCCAAAGATATCCGTCTTCAATTCTTGCTGGGCTTTTTTAATCGTTTGTTCCGCTTTCGTTTCAATTTCTCTGGACACGTGCTTTTCGATCTCTTTAAATGTGCTTCGCTGAAAAAGGTTTTCCGTTCCGAATGTCTCCGAAATAACCCCTGATACGTTAATGTCAACGTAAACATCGAGGTGCCTTATGTCGTTTGTATCAAGTTTGATTTTGCTTTTGGCTTCCTCCATTTCATACGTTATATTCTTTTGATTAAGAGAAATATTGATGATCCCTTGCTTTGCTTTTCCTATGATTAAATTCAAGGCTTTTGTTTCAGCATCGTTAAGGGTACCGATCATTTGGTTATTGTACCCCTGAAAAACTGCAGATCCTTCTGATTCAACACTTTTTTCCCTGGCAATTATCCGCGGTAAAACATAGCTCATTTTTCCCATTAGAAACTCATGGACTTCACCAATCTTGACTGGCTCCATTCCCGAGGCATTCTCAAAACTGTTTTCCATTACCGAATCAAGATAAATAGCAGGTATTTTTTCACTTTCCGGTTTCGTATTCAGTACATCCTCAGCCTTGCCGTCCGCAACGGCAACCTTAATACTGCGGCGCATTTCCGGATTACGCAAGAAAATATCCATCATTTCACCAAATAAATACGGAAGCTTGGCAACCTCGTTGGAAATCACTATAATCTTTTCGTGTCTGTAAAAGGGAAGCTTGCTTGATTGCTCTGTCATTTTCCGGGAAATTTCAAACATGCTTTCTCCCGATGCGGATAAATTATCGAAGGCTTTCTGATCACCTCCGCCCTGCATTGGTGCCCCAAGCCCTGCTGGTACAACAAATTGATGGGTCAACGTTAGAACACGCCCCTGTTTCTTCTGCTCATCCGCCATATCAATCCCCGATCCGATAATGAATCCACGCTCTTCGATATCTACCTGATCCCAGCATCCGGTTAACAGCAAAACAAACGAGCTGGAAACAAGTAACAACAGCCTGCGTCTCATCAACTTATTTCACCTTCCTTACCTTGGCAATTACACTCAGTAAAATGGTCACGATGGATGTGTAGGATATTGCAAAGTAACTTAAATATCCCCCCAATGCTGAAACATCGAGTAAATCTTCCGGATACATCGCGATCACATAGACAAGTGGAGATAAAATACAAACGTGCTTCATTTTTGACTTGTTTTTAAAAATCGAACTGAGTGCCAGTAAAGCAACATCAATGGCCATTACGGTTGTATTAAAAATGGCCATGATCCAAATAACAAAGAATATAGATTCAAATCGTTCAAAGAAGCCACCCGGTATATCTACTTCTTTTGCCAATTCAATCGTCGGAAAAATCAAATCGGATGTAACAGCATTTCCGAATACGCCAATACTGGTAATAAAGATCAATATATACAGCAAAACAGGGATACACATCCCGATCACGGCTGACCTCGGTACTTTAGCAGGGTTTTCTACCAGAGAAGTATAAAACAGAATAATCCCAAATCCCATAAAGGACAGCAGTCCAGTCGGAAGCCCCTTTCCAAGCCCGGTAAAGCTTGTTTCAAATACGGGTAGTAAATTATCCAATGAAAACCAGCCAATATTAAATACAAACACGGCGATGGCAATAAAGAGAATGATTGGCAGGAACATCAGATTCAATCTGAAAATACCCGCCCTTGAACCTGAAACGGCATAAACAACGACGAGCAAGAAGGATAGTGATATTATTTCAACCGGGGTTCGATCAAATAAATATTGCTTTGCAATATCTGATATTGCCCGCACCTCCAGGGCGGCCAGGGCAATCGCAATAGCAATAAAAATAAATGTCATTACAACCGCTACCGGTTTTGTCACAATTTTAGATGAATAGGTAAGAAAGGATTGTCTTGGAAATTTCGATGCAAGCCTCGCCATCAGCCAAGTAATAAAAACAATAATCCCCCCGCTGACCACTAGCAGTATCCAACCATCGGAACCAACTGTCGCTGCTGCCAAATCCCTTGGCTGTGACAGAATGCCAACAGCGATTACCATCGAAGGTATCGCAACCAGAATTTCCCGATGACTAATCTTTTCGTTCCCATATTCAAACCATTTCATGATCCATTTTCTCCTTTATTTCCGGATTTCTGGTCAGTGGGCTTCAGGTATTGCGGACGTCTTGTTAATACTTGAATAGGCGCACGAAAAATGAGATCCTTCCAATCAGAGAAAAAGCTTGGCGCGAATGGAGCAGAATAAGGTACACCGATACTTTTTAAATTTACAATATGAATGTTCACCATAATGTACGCAAGGATGATCCCGTAAAGGCCAAAAAATGCTGCGGCAATCATAAAGCCAAAACGAATCATCCGGAATGATATAGCAACACTGTATGCCGGCAGGGAAAAAGAGGCAATTGCTGTCAGTGCAACAACAATTACCATAACCGGACTAACGATTCCTGCCTGTACAGCAGCATCGCCAATTACCAGTCCACCGACAATGCCAATTGTTTGTCCGATTGTTCGTGGCAATCTTGCTCCTGCTTCCCGTAATAATTCCATCGTTACGGCCATTAACATTGCCTCTACAAATGCCGGAAAGGGAACCCCCTCTCTTGTAGCTGCGATCGAGAAAGCGAGATCCGAGGGGATCATTCCTTGATGAAAGGAAACAAGTGCAACGTATAAGGCAGGTACAAACATGGCAATAAATGCCGCCAGATAACGTAAGGCCCTAAGCAGCGTGCCAACAGCCCAACGCTCATAATAATCCTCTGGTGTTTGCAGAGCATCCCCAATATTAAACGGCAAGATCAGAACCATTGGTGTGCCATCCAATATAATTGCTACTTTCCCTTCCAACAGTCCCAGCGCCACTTTATCTGGTCTTTCCGTGTTCATAATTTGCGGGAAAGGGGATAAAAAACTATCCTCAATCCATTGTTCAATAAATCCGGATTCCGGGGCATCATCCATATCAATTGTGTCAAGTCTGCGATTAATCTCCTTTAACAAATCCGGATGGGTAATTCCTTCCACATAGCTAACAACAAGAACTTTCTTTGAACGGCGGCCAATTTTTCGTGTTTTAAAGCGCAAATTTGGATCCCTTATGTAGCGTCTGATCAGCACCATATTCGTGCGGACGTTTTCAACAAACCCTTCTCTCGGACCACGAATGACCGGCTCGGTTATCGGTTCCTCGATCGAACGGCTTTCCCATCCTTTTGTATCCATAATGAGTACTTCATCAATACCATCTAAATAGAACACCGCGCTTCCATACAAAATGGCATTGGTGACATCATCCAGTGTCTTCCCCTTTTGAATGTCGCTGACCGAAATCATTTCCTGGTAAATCACTTCAAACATTTGTTTTGTATTGTGAGGCAATTCTTTTCTTTCGGTTACCCCTTGAATACGCAGGAGGATATCATTATCTACTTCTGCCGTATCAATTAACCCATCAATACAGACGATCGCACCCTTATGGTTTGTATTTCGTATGGAAAACTTCCGGATAATCAGATCATTTGGCTGCTCCAGCATTTTCTTGATGTTTTCCATATTTTTATCTAAATTTTTGCCGATCTGAATGGAAAAGTCCTCATCTTTTGTTTGCTGTTTTTTCTTTTTGTCTTGCTTTTTTCGTTTAAAAAATGAACCCATTTAAAATTCCCCTCCTCGTAAACGATATGCCTTTCCCTTTTGTTTCCCATCTTCTCCTGCTTTTATACGAAATCAGGAGAAACTGTATATAACAATAGATAATTGACAAACTAAGAAAACCACAGAATGGACAGTTAAAGGAGGATACATTCGATGGAACTGAAACAAAACTTAACATCTGCTGAAATTGCAAATATATGGCGGGCATATCAAAATGCCAGTATCACATCTGCCGTGCTAAAATATTTTACTAGCAAGGTTGAGGACGAAGAAATAAAACCGGTTATCCAAGATGCTCTAACACTTGAGCAAACCCAATTGGATAAGCTTACGCGAATATTTAAGAAAGAAAATTTCCCTATACCGATTGCTTTCACCGATCAGGATGTCAATGTCGAGGCACCGAGACTATATACGGATAACTTCTTTTTACAATATGTTGTACAAATGGGCTCACTTGGAATGGGATCATTTACTCAGGCGATAAGCGCATCTACCAGAGAAGATATTTATTTGTTTTTTTCAGAAGGTTTTCGTCAATATAATGAACTGCATCAAAAGGCTTCACTCATTGCGTTAACAAAAGGGCTTATGAACAAACCGCCGATTATTCCCGTGCCGAAAGAGGTCGATTTCGTAAAAAAGCAAAGTTTCCTTACTGGCTGGTTTGGGGAACGCAGACCTTTGACCGCTTTGGAAATTGCCAATCTGTACACCAATATTGCACGCAACAATTTAGGTGTTGCAACATTGACAGGGTTCAGCCAAGTAGCAAAATCCAAAGAGGTCACAGAGTATATTAAACGGGGAATTCATATTGCCAAGAAACACGCCGAAGTATTCAGTTCTGTATTGCGCGAAGGGGATGTTCCTGTACCATCAGGATCGGATGCCATGGTAACCGATGCCAACGAAACTTCCCCATTTTCCGATAAACTGATGATGATGCATGTTACCGCAATGATCGGTCTTGGAATTTCATTTTACGGGATGAGCATCTCGACAAACATCAGACGGGATTTAATTACACATTATACCCGTCTCAGCGGGGAAATCGCCTTATATTCGGAGGATGGTACCAACATCATGATCGACAATGGATGGTTGGAGGAGCCACCACGAATGGTTGCTCGGGACGATTTAGTAAATTCCAAAAAGTAAAGGGATGAAAATGATGGCAGCTAACGACAATTATTCAGAAGAATTAACAGTCGCAGAAATTTCTGCGCTTTGGACTTCCTATCAAAATGATACGATGATGATTTGCGGATTGCGTCATTTTCTGCAAAACGTCGATGACCCACAAATCCGGATCATTTTGGAAAAACTATTAGCTATATCAGAGGAGCATCAAATAACATTAACGGAAATTTTTACTGCTGAAGGTTACCCTGTTCCAATTGGATTTACCGAAAATGATGTCCACTTGGATGCACCAAGACTTTTTTCCGATCGGATTTACCTTGAATTAATGCTGAACGTTGCCAATTTCAATTTAGCCATTTACGGATTGGCCTTATCCCAAGTTGAACGGGATGACATTATTAGCTTTTATTCAACTGCCCTGGATGAAACACAGAAATTGAATAAATTGACCAAAGCTAACGCGAAAGAGAAAGGGCTTTACATTCGTTATCCGCAAATACCGAAGGCGAAGCAAACTGAATTTGTGACCAATGATAGCTTTTTAACAGGCTGGTTTGGGGAGCGCAGACCGTTACTTGGTGTAGAAATTACTGCACTTGTATTAAACACAAGGCGCAACGCTCTCGGTCAGGCACTTGTTGCAGGGTTTGCCCAAGTTGCCAACTCAAAAGAGGTTAGAAAATACTTTGAAAAAGGGCGTGACATTGCAGGAAAACAATTGGAAATATTCTCCTCGATTATAAAGGACGATTATATAGATGATGGAGCCCGTATCCTAACATCAGAAGTAACCAATTCAACCGTTTCCCCTTTCTCGGACAAGCTGATGATGACGCTGGTTACGACCCTAATCGCGTCTGGCATGGGACAATACGGTACATCGATGTCAATCAGTCCACGACACGATTTAGGTGTCCACTATACTCGACTAATAGCAGAAATAGCCAAGTATTCCAATAAAGGGGCTACTATTTTGATCGACAACGGATGGATGGAGCAACCACCAATAGCAGCAGATCGAAAAGATTTAGCGAAGTAGGTTACAACGATGCAAAATAACAGAGAGTCCCGAAGTAAACGATCAGAAATGCTGCTATGGAGTATTGCCTTTCCAGGGTTTGGCCAGTTATTGAATGCACACTATATTAAGGGTCTTTCATTAATTGCTTTAGAATTTATCGTTAATGTACAAGGAAATTTCAACACCATCATTGTGTTAAGTTATCATGGTAAAATTCAAGAAGCTATTGAGCAAACAAACTATCAGTGGCTCATGTTTTATCCATGTCTGTATTTTTTTGCGATTTGGGATGCCTATAGGGGAGTAGGTGGTGGAACAAAGCCATATTCCTTTATGCCTTTTGTTTTCTCCGCCTATTTTGTAACACTTGGGTTAATTTTTTCTCCCAAACTTACCTTATTTGGTGTCTTGATTGGACCAATGTGGCTGCCAATATTGTTTTTACCGATTGGCATCGTGGTCGGATTCATTATTCAATTTATTATGCTAAAGGTTAAGTCGGATGAAACTGGAGGGCGGGTTGAATGAAGGAAGCAGCCCTCCTTTAATCATATTTTATACATAGAGAAATGCAGCAATAATGGTGATCAATATAAATTCAGGTGAATAAAAGAAAGGACGGAGAAGTAATTTGAATGAATTATTGGAAGCACTTTAGCACTGAGCCCTTAAGCCCTATGTTGCTGTTTTAATTGTTCTGTCATCTTCCATATACAATTTCTACCATTTATAGACAATAAAAATTCGCTGCACCTAAATCAAAATTCCTTGCAGCGATTACCGTAATACAATCTATTTTTTTATCATAAATATCAGTCTGTTTCTTAATTCCTTATCAAGATTCCTCACAAATTCCGTGTCAAGGTTTAATTCCTTCGCCTTCGTATAGGCTTCAACAAGTTGCTCATTACTCAAGTTATGCATCGTTCAAAATACCCATCCTTCTCTACTATATTAGTCACAAACACTTGTTATTTTACTATGTTACGACAACTTGTCAAGTATTTTGGCGAAATTTTTGTTTTTTGGAAAATTCCCTGGCAACAACAAATCATGTTGAAATTTGTTTTTCGCATGATATAATAGGAACATTCTATACAGCATTCACTCATATAATCGCGGGAATATGGCCTGCAAGTATCTACCGGTTTGCCGTAAACAGACTGACTATGAGCAGCAATGAAAAGAAAAGAACATGCAATTTGGCATGGCTTCTTTTCTCTTCCTTTCGACTATATAGCTCGAAGGACCTTGCTCCACTCATATAATGAATGGATGCACGGTCCTCGGGCTTTTTTACTTTTCCATGGATCGACAAAACAAGAGAGGAGAGGCAAGTATGCAAATACTAAAAGATAAAATTAGGCAAGAAGGGAAAGTACTATCGGACAACGTATTAAAGGTGGACTCATTTTTAAATCATCAAATTGACCCAACACTAATGAAAGAAATCGGGGAGGAATTCGCTGAACGTTTTCGAAATTCCACTATCACGAAAATCCTTTCCATTGAGTCTTCCGGGATTGCGCCAGCAACAATGACTGGTCTTGCGTTAGGTGTACCGGTGATTTTTGCCCGCAAGCGTAAATCGTTAACCTTATCCGATGATCTATATACCGCAAGTGTTTATTCCTACACCAAAAAAGAATCAAATGATATCTCCATATCCAAGGATTTTATTCACGATGATGACACGGTACTGATTATCGATGACTTCTTGGCAAATGGACAAGCCGCATTTGGATTAATGAAAATTGTAGAACAGACTGGTGCTTCGCTTGCCGGGATCGGCATCGTTATTGAAAAAGGGTTTCAGCCCGGCGGCAAACTCATCCGTGATCGCGGGATTCGTGTAGAATCTTTGACAACTATCCGCTCATTACAAAACGGCATAGTGGAATTTTTTGAGGAGGTTCATGCGAAATGAAAAATACCTTGAAACATACTACCTTAGGAATTCAGCACCTTTTGGCCATGTATGCAGGAGCGGTTATCGTTCCCTTGATTATTGGTGGAGCGTTGGGTTTTAATGCAAATGAACTGACCTACCTTGTTTCCATTGATATTTTGATGTGCGGGATTGCAACTATTTTACAAATTACCAGCAGCCGTTTTATTGGGATCGGCCTTCCAGTTGTGCTTGGCTGTACGTTTACCGCGGTTGGTCCAATTATTGCAATTGGTGGCCAATTTGGTGTATCTGCCGTTTACGGATCTGTCATTGCATCTGGAATAATTGTTGTTCTCGTCAGTAGTTTTTTTGGCAAGCTGGTAAAATTTTTTCCACCTGTTGTGACAGGCTCTGTTGTCACCGTTATCGGGATTACGCTTATTCCCGTTGCGGTAAATAATTTGGGTGGTGGTGACGGAGCAAGTGATTTTGGATCCCTGTCGAATATTTTACTAGGGTTTGGGACATTATTGTTGATTATACTTATTTATCGTTTCTCTTCTGGATTTATTCGTTCAATCTCGATCCTGCTTGGACTGGTTGCAGGTACAGTTGTTGCTGTGGTGATGGGAAAAGTGGACTTTACACCAGTAACCGAAGCATCCTTTTTCCATGTGGTAGAGCCTTTCCATTTCGGTTTTCCAACTTTCGAATGGCCCGCTATCCTAACGATGACACTAGTCGCAATGGTTTCACTAGTCGAATCAACTGGTGTTTATTTTGCCCTTGGCGATATTTGTGAAAAGGATTTGCAGGAACAGGATCTGACAAAAGGCTATCGTGCAGAAGGCCTCGCCGCCATAATCGGTGGAATTTTCAATGCATTTCCATATACAACATTTTCGCAAAATGTCGGCTTGTTGCAGATGTCCGGTATTCGCTCCCGTAAAGTCATTTTGCTTACCGGTCTGATGCTTGTAGCTCTTGGATTCTTACCGAAAATAGCCGCTCTGGCAACAATTATCCCTGCTTCCGTTTTAGGTGGAGCGATGATTGCCATGTTCGGTATGGTTGTCTCACAAGGAATTAAAATGCTTAGCGGCATTATTGCCGATTCACAGGAAAACTCCATGATTATTGCCTGTTCAGTTGGAATGGGACTTGGCGTGACCGTGGCTCCGGATTTATTCGTAAACCTTCCATCAAGTATACAAATCTTGACGAGTAATGGAATTGTTGCCGGCAGTATAACAGCAATTGCACTAAATATTATGTTCAATATGCTGCCTGCAAGGAAAAGGAAGCGGACATCGGTGTTGTATGAACAAGAAGCATAGTGCTGGATGAGGAAAAATCGCTGGATGGTGGCCATTCAGCGATTTTTTGTGTGGTCGGTCAACTATAATTAAACTTGTATTTATCGATGATTTTTAACGTTTATCAGTAGTGGCCTGCTAGCCTGCAGCTTTTCCTGCTTTATCAGCGACTTCCCGATCTTTTTGGCCCTTGGATTACGTGATTTACATGAATATTCTAGTCGAGCTCTATATCAACAATGTCACCTGTATTGACATCAACATTCACTTCATATTCAACGCCTTGTTGTGTTACAATTTCTACCTCATAGACAGGTATTCCATGCTCCGTGTCCAACTCTACTCTGACCACTTCACCTGGTACTTGCTGTGTTGCGATATTCATCGCCTCTTCCATCGTTATTCTGCGATGCCAATTTGAACCGTTTTGATTATAACCTTGGTGTTGCCAATTAGGATGGTATGCCGGATTTGGATTGTTCCAATTTGGCTGTCGGTATGGATCAGGATTAGGCTGATTCCAATTCGGATGGTGCGATGGATTCGGTTGGTTCCAATTATAATTGTACATTCTCGTTTCCCCTTTTCAGCTTAAGATTCTCCTTATTATCCTATTCATTCGCCTACTTTGGGTGATGTGTTTAGATGAAAATGGGTATTGACCTATTGCTCGAAGAAACCATTTTTTGAATAAATGTTACTTTTCTGTTACTTATATAAATAAAAGACAGGAATTGCTCGCACAATTCCTGTCATATCAATGTTTTTATATTTAAACTTACATCATGCCCGGCATACCGCCGCCCATGCCGCCCATGTCAGGGGCTCCGCCGCCAGCATTTTCTTCTGGTTGGTCAGCGACTACAGCTTCAGTTGTCAAGAACATAGCTGCGACACTTGCAGCGTTTTGCAGTGCAAAACGGGTTACTTTTGCTGGGTCAACGATTCCAGCTTCAACCATGTCTACCCATTCGCCGGTTGCTGCGTTAAATCCAACGCCGACTTTTTCACCTTTCAAACGTTCTACAACAATGGATCCTTCCAGTCCAGCGTTGTGGGCGATTTGGCGTACTGGCTCTTCCAAAGCACGAAGAACAATGTTGGCACCGGTTGCTTCATCACCTTGAAGTGACAGTTCGCCTACTTTTGTCAAGACATTAACAAATGCAGTACCACCACCTGCTACCATACCTTCTTCTACTCCAGCACGGGTTGAGTTTAATGCATCTTCAATACGCAATTTACGCTCTTTTAATTCTGTTTCAGTGGCAGCACCAACTTTGATAACTGCTACCCCACCAGAAAGTTTCGCAAGACGTTCTTGTAATTTTTCTTTGTCAAATTCAGAAGTTGTTTCTTCTGCTTGGGCACGGATTTGTGCGACACGAGAAGAAATCTCTTCTGGTTTTCCTGAACCTTCGACAATTGTTGTATTATCTTTTGTGACAACAACTTTCGAAGCACGACCTAGTTGCTCAATTGTTGCGCTTTTTAATTCCAAACCAAGATCCTCGGTAATCACTTCAGCGCCAGTTAAAACTGCGATATCCTCAAGCATTGCTTTACGACGGTCGCCAAAACCAGGGGCTTTAACCGCAACTGCATTAAATGTTCCACGAAGCTTGTTCAGCACTAATGTTGGAAGTGCTTCTCCTTCAAAATCTTCCGCAATCAATAGCAGCGGTTTACCTTGTTGAACAACCTGCTCTAACACTGGCAATATTTCTTGGATATTGCCAATTTTTTTATCTGTAATCAGGATGTATGGATCGTCCAATTCCGCTTCCATTTTATCCTGATCTGTAACCATGTACGGAGAAGCATAGCCACGATCAAATTGCATACCTTCTACGACTTCCAATTCTGTATTGAAGCCTTTGGATTCTTCAATTGTGATAACACCATCATTGCCAACACGTTCCATTGCTTCCGAAATTAGGCTGCCTACCTCTTCATCACCAGATGAAACGGAAGCGATTTGTGCGATTGATTCCTTTGATTCAATTGGTTTCGAAATGGACTTCAGTTCCGTTACAGCTGCTTCAACTGCTTTTTCGATACCACGGCGAACGCCTACTGGATTTGCACCGGAAGTAACGTTTTTCAGCCCTTCACGAATCATGGATTGTGCTAATACGGTTGCTGTTGTTGTACCATCACCAGCAACATCATTTGTTTTTGATGCTACTTCAGAAACAAGCTGTGCACCCATGTTTTCGAAATGATCTTCCAGTTCAATTTCTTTTGCAATGGTTACACCATCATTGGTAATTAACGGTGATCCGAATTTTTTATCTAAAACAACGTTACGACCTTTTGGCCCTAATGTTACCTTAACCGCATCTGCTAATGTATCTACACCGCGAAGCATTGAACGACGAGCGTCTTCACTAAATTTAATTTCCTTAGCCATAATAAAATGCCCTCCTTAAAATCGAATCTTATGATATTTTTCTTTAGCCAATAATAGCTAAAATGTCATTTTCACGAAGAATTAAGTATTCTGTGCCTTCATATTTCACTTCTGTACCAGCAAATTTAGAGAAAATTACGTGGTTTCCCTCAGCAACTTCAAGGGCAACTTTTTCCCCATTGTCTGTAACGCGACCAGAACCGACAGCAACGACTTTACCTTCTTGTGGCTTTTCCTTTGCCGAGTCTGGAAGTACAATACCGCTTGCAGTTTTTTCCTCTTGTTCAACAAGCTCGATTACAACACGATCTCCTAGTGGTTTAATCATGTAGACAACCTCCTTAATTCGTTTCTTTAATGTATTTTTTGATTTATTAGCACTCATGAATGTCGAGTGCTAATTCCACTTAATATAATAAATAAAACACTCCAAAAATGCAAGCAATCTAATTACTTTTTTTTAAAATTCTTCCTTGCAAGTGTGTCCAGGATGAAACGAACCTTTGTGGGTTAGCCTTATAACATCGGCACAGCAGCCCTGCCCCATTGAAATTGGGGGCAGGACAATTGTGAGGGGCTATACAGGACGTGCTATGCTGGCGATTGAAGCAGACGGTCTTAGCAGAAGATCTCCAGGCAATTTGATACATGAGTCATAGAAACACATCGAAGTTTTGATCCTTGCGCTAAAACCATACTATTATTACCAAGCAAAAAAATATGCTAAACTATTTGGTAGAGTTTGATTACGTACATGAAATAATGGATTTGCTAATAGATATCCGGTTAACCGCATACACTATTATGATACTACTATACATAAAAGGAGTCGTTTTATTTTGACGAAAAGGTACTGGTATGTCATCCTAACTTATATTGCAGTACAATTTTCCGGCGTTGTTTTTGCACCATTGTTATATTTTCTTACACCATTAAGCGAAGCTGACGCTATTATTTATTGGACAATCATCAGCTTTATCGCTGGGCTTATCGTTATTTTATGGATTATGAAGCCTGAAATAAAAACCAGTAATCAGCGTACTACCGTTAATTGGGGATATAACATAGCATGGGCGATCGGCGGTTTGTTCATGGCCTATTTTGCCCAAGGAATAGCCACCACAATTGAAACGAAATTGCTTGGTATCACAGCAGGATCGGAAAATACACAAATGATTATGGAGATAAGTCGGGCAACCCCTTTATTTATCATTATTCCAGCATTAATTGCACCGATATTGGAAGAGGTTATTTTCCGGAAAATAATCTTTGGCGAACTATATAAGCGAATGAACTTCTTTTTCGCAGCATTACTTTCCGCATTTATTTTCGCCATTATCCACGGTGAACCGGAGCATATCCTAATTTACGGTTCGATGGGATTTGTATTTGCATTTGTCTATGTCAAAACAAAACGAATCATTGTGCCTATTTTAGTACACATGTCTTTAAATTCTATTGTGGTTATTCTCCAGCTTTCCTTAACGCAGGAGGAAATTGAAAAAATGATGCGGGATTTGGAACAGATGCAAATGATTTTAATTGGAGGCTAAGTATGCGAACTTCACCAAAAATAATGGCTGTTATTTATTTTTTAATGGGGCTGTTATTTACGTATATTGCAACACAAACCGTTACAGATACTATTTGGAATTTTTCAACCATCGTTCTTGCAGTCATTGCAACGCTAGATTTTGGTGTCTCCCTCCGTTTACTATTGATTGACTTCCGGCTAAAGCATAAAAACAAGAAGGAGTAGCCTGTGTGCCTGTGCTGCTCCTTCTTGTTTTTCCCAGTTAAGAACGCATCTGAATTTCACTAATTAATTCATTATCAGGAAAGACTATTCCACTTCCGGCGCTCAGTGGCTAGTGTACAACGCCCGCCTTACATGTTCCCTTGCTATATATAATCGTTGAGGATATTTCTCCCTCTCAGAAGGAGGCGAGAGTTATTATTCTGTCCCACTCTCTAGTGGTGTCAAAACGACTATTTGCCATCCCTGTTTCCCATTACTTTTCCGCCTTGTATACGACATACTTTAATTGATTGGAAAATCGTTCGGTCAATCGTTGATGTTTATCCCAGATTTGATATAATGACGGATCAAGTGGTTCCAGCGGATTTAACTCCTGCAGTTCAAATGCATCCTTCTGCAAGGATTGCCCTTCCAATAAATGGGCTACCGTATGTTCCTTTACTATCTCAACTGAATGAAAACCGGCATTACGAAATATGCTCCTCCAGTCCTCCGCGATAGGGATCTCCCTTAACCCATACAGTTCTTGAAAATCACCAACCTCATCAGCTGAAAAAGCGGCCCCCGCCGTCATTTCCAGATCGAGAAGCATACCTCCTATTCGCAATAAACGGATATATTCCCTGGCAGTCTTTGTGACATTGGTAAATACCGTCACCGATTCAGCAATGATGAAATCAAAAGATTCCTTTGCTAAAGTGCTATTCTCCATATCCCCCTCTACTAATTGAATCGTTACTTTTTCCCTGGCAAACCTTTCCCTTGCCCTTTCCACCATTAGCGGATGCTGATCCAGGGCAGTCACCTGACATCCGTACGTTTTGGCTAAAAAAGCAGCTGTCTGTCCCGTACCGCACCCTGCGTCAAGAATATGACTCGTTTGTTTAATAGGCAGATCCTTGAGCAATTCCTTCGTCAAGGCTAACCCACCTGGATGGGCCCCGCCAACACCAAGATGAGCCAAAACGTCGTGATACGTAAACATGTCCAAATAATTACCTCCAGTTCACCTATTTTTATTGAAATACTGAGTTTTTTGTCCAATCAGAAGGGGTTTACTGACATAAGGTATTACTACAGCAGCAAAATTTCTCGCTCGCTTTTACTTTTACGTCAACTAACATCACCCTTAAAAAAACCATTATATTTGATTCAATGGGAAAGGAGTAAATGTAGGATGTCAGTGAATCCTTATTATCATCAGTGTTTAAGATGCGTTGGACGTCCTGTCAGAATCAGAACAAGAGATGGCCGTGTACATCATGGGGTCGTTTCACGCGTCAGTAATTCACATGTCTACCTTCGTCCAATGGGAAACCGAAATCTTGGCGGGTTCGGTTATGGGTATGGTGGATACGGTGGATATGGCGGCTGGGGATGGGGATGGGGTTTTGGTGCAGGAATCGCCCTAGCAGCTATTGCAGCCTTATCACCATTATTCTTTTGGTAAAACCTGAACATTCCTTACCACATGCTGCGGCTGGAAGATGTATATATTATCCCTTCACCCTTTTCAGCATTGCAAAAAGCCTGTGCCTAAGCAGGCTTTTTGCTTAGCTTGAAAAATCCGAATCCGCATAAATAGTTTCTGCAGGGACATGTAATGTTCCTTTTATCCGTTTTTGTTTATTTTTCATATACGATGACACGATATGAAATCCGACATTGTATCCAGCCCATCTGGGAATAAAACCTTCTCCATACAATAGGTCATGGTGCCGCCGGTCTTTTTTCGGCAATGTTAAATTTGGTTTTAACCATCTTTTAAAATATTTCTGTGCAGTATTAGCGTCATATATGGATGCCCATTTAGCTAAGTGATCCTTACCTAGGCGTTCCTGCACTGCCATTTCCGCTAAACCTTCCAGAACAATGGAATCCAGCAGTTCAATCTTGTCTTCCCGTTTATCAAGATAATGAAGTCGGCATACATGATTATATTCGTGGGTGAGAAGTTTTTGCAGTTCTTCTTTCGTATTGTTCCCGGCAGCAAACAGGAAAACCTTGTCTTGATAGGACAAGCCGGACAACCCATTAAAGTCAGCCTGCAATTTTTTGTTTTGCAAATCAGAAGGGAATATAAAAACGGGAACATCCGGCCCATCCCATTCCTTTTTTAATTTGGCAAACCCCTCTTCTATGATATTCCAGCAATTGCTATGGATTAAAGATTCAATTAATTCCTTATCCTGTGAGCCCGGTAAAAAAAGACCGTGGTAAAGCAAATGTTGATGGATATCAGCGGAAGAAGCATCCTGAAAATAAGGGATTAACTTCTCGCATATTTGCTCCTTTTGCTGCCGTCGCTGCTCCACCCGTAATTTCCCCTTCTTCTTGATATAATCCTTCAGCCATTTATCCGTTTCCACAACTGCCATTTACTTCAATCCTTTTCCCGAATAAATAACGATCACTATACAGTATGTTAGCGGAAGCAATTTGTTGAGGAAATAGTAAAACTTCTATTTGAGAACTATGCCGTATAATTTTTTAAAACGTAAAAAAGGCTTCCTGCTTAACAGAAAACCTTTAAACGCTTATATTTGCATCCTTCCCAAACTAAAACCTAATCTAATGGATAATGTTTTAAGAAGTAAACCAGCGCCTGTAATTCTACAGCTAAATCAATATGATGAACGCGAATATTGTCTGGAACGGATATCCGTGCCGGCGTAAAATTAAGGATACCTGCAATACCTTGATCGACAAGCCTTTCGGTGATCCCGTCTGCTTCAGTTGCCGGTACCGTTAAGATCGCAACTTGAACGCCAGCTATTTTTTCCTCCAACTCATCAATATGGTAAATTGGAACACCGCCAATTTCTGTCCCTATCTTATCCGCATTCGTATCAAACGCCATTACTATTTTTGTATTATTGTTTTTCATAAAATTATAATGTAAAAATGCAGTACCAAGATTTCCAACACCGATCAGCGCAACCTTGGTCACTTCATCCTGATCCAATGTTTTCCGGAAAAAACCAAGTAAATATTCGACGTTGTAACCATAGCCCTTTTTCCCCAATGCCCCAAAATAGCTGAAATCGCGCCTTATCGTTGCCGAGTCCACCTTAACAGCCTCACTCAATTCTTTGGATGAGACTCGCCTTTTCCCCTGATAATGCAAATTATTTAAAAATCGATAATATAGCGGCAGTCTTTTTGCGGTAGCTTGTGGAATTTTATTCTGATCCACGATTACTCCTCCTTCCCTTTCCGATAGTAATCACCTGATTTTCCGCCCTTTTTCTCCAGTAGATAGGTTTCCCCGATTACCATTCCTTTATCAATTGCCTTACACATGTCATAGATTGTAAGTGCAGTCGCTGAAGCTGCCGTTAATGCTTCCATTTCAACACCTGTACTGCCTTTTGTCTTAACAAATACCTCTATATGTAATACATACGTATCAGCCGAAACCTGCCAGTCAAACGAAATATCTATTCCTTTTAATTGTAATGGATGGCACATTGGAATCCATTCAGAAGTTTTCTTGGCAGCCATAATCCCGGCAACCTGTGCAACTGCAAGCACGTCACCTTTTTTTATTTGATTACTACTAATTTTTTGGTAAATTTCTTCTGAGACTTTAATACTGGATGTTGCAAGGGCGGTTCGATCTGTTTCCTTTTTTTCACTAATATCAACCATCCGAGCCCGTCCCTCTTCATTAAAGTGTGTGAAATTTGCCATATGCTCATCTCCATTTCACTTTTACGTTCCGTATATCTCTTAGTTTATCAGAAAAAATCCAATAAGTCGTGATTTTATTCACAAATTATATTGCGAGCCCAATTAAGAATGCGATACACTTATGTGGATGAGGTGAACGAAATGATTATCATGCAATTAAACGGGATCTCCAAATCCTTTGGTGCGGAACAAATACTATCGAATATAAAACTGGAAATAAAAGAAAAAGACCGGATTGCTATTGTCGGCCGAAACGGTGCTGGTAAATCGACCCTGCTCAAAATAATGGCTGGGGAGCTTAGCTATGATGAAGGTGACATGCATAAACCAAAGGATCTTTCCATTGGCTATTTGTCCCAGCACACTGGCCTTAAATCAGATAAAACCATTTGGGAAGAAATGCTTGCTGTCTTTCAGCACTTGCTTGATCAGGAAAAAGATTTGCGTTTGTTGGAAACGGAAATGGAGCAAGCTGCTTCCTTAACAAAAGCCAACTATGAACAGCTCCTGCACGATTATGATAAGAAACAGCAAGCATTTGAAGCTGGTGGCGGGTATCGTTATGAAGCTGATATCAAGGGCGTCCTGACAGGACTCCATTTTCAGGATTATGATTACGGTACACCGATTAATGAACTAAGTGGCGGTCAGAAAACTCGCCTGGCCTTGGGAAAACTATTATTGAAAAAGCCCGACTTGCTAATCTTGGACGAACCGACGAACCACCTGGATATCGAGACACTTTCATGGTTGGAAAATTACTTAGTAAATTATCCAGGTGCCGTTACAATCGTTTCCCATGACCGGTATTTTTTGGACAAAACCGTTACGATTGTGTACGAGATTTCCTATCACAGAACGAAAAAGTATTACGGCACATACAGTAAATTTCTTGAACAAAAGGCACTAAATTTTGAACAGGAAATGAAAGAGTTTGAAAAACAGCAGGTAGAGATGAAACGAATGGAAGAATTTATTCAAAAAAACATCGTTCGCGCATCTACAACAAAGCGTGCCCAGTCAAGACGAAAACAGCTAGAAAAAATGGATAAACTCGATAAACCGGCTGGCGAGGAATCATCTGCATCCTTTTCGTTTAAAACCAAACGACGAAGCGGAAATGATGTATTGAAAATTGATGATTTAGCCTTTCATTATGCGGATAGTAACGAGGATTTGTTTTCACATGTGACACTTCATGTAAATATAGGAGAACGTATTGCCCTTGTTGGCCCAAATGGTGTTGGCAAAACAACTTTGTTAAAAACGATCCTTGGAACATTAAAACCAACCCGCGGCACGATCCAAATTGGCACAAATGTCGAGATTGGCTATTACGATCAGGAACAAATGAATCTAACACCATCGAAAACAATTTTGCAGGAATTATGGGATGAGTATCCGACAGTAAATGAAAAGGATATTCGTACCGTTTTAGGTAACTTTTTATTTTCCGGTGACGATGTGTTGAAACAGGTTCACACATTAAGTGGTGGAGAAAAGGCACGGCTGTCTTTGGCTAAACTAATGATGCAACAAGCGAATTTACTCGTACTGGATGAACCGACAAACCATTTGGACATAGATAGCAAAGAAGTGTTGGAAGCTGCGTTAACCGATTTTCCAGGAACTATTATTTTCGTATCTCATGACAGGTATTTTATCAACAAAATTACCGATCAGGTGGTGGAAATGCAGCGTGATGGTGCAACTGTTTATTTAGGCGATTATGATTACTATATTGAAAAGAAGCAAGAGCAAGCGGAACGTGAAAGGCTTCGGCGATCAACAGAGGTTATCAACAAAGTAGATGAAAAGAAATTAAGCTTTGAGGAAGAGAAAAAGCTCCGCAGTGAAAAGCGAAAAACAGAACGTAAAATAGTGGAACTGGAGGAAGCAATAGAACAACTGGAGAACGAACTAGCAAACCTTGAGCAAAAAATGACCGAACCGGAAATTTACCAGAATCACGAAAAAACACTGGCACTGGCAAAACAAACCGGTGAGATGAAACAGGAAATCGAGCGGCTGATGGAGGAATGGACAGCATTACAGGAAGATGATTGAACCAGAACCGGGAAACAGTTTACCCGGTTCTTTTCATTGTTACCTAGGGGATAGAGCGGTTATACACAAAAGGCAGGAGGACGACCTTATGCGTTAATCAAACGATTGATCAACCATTATGCACGTAATCCACAAACTTATGCACAGCTAAACTAGGGATTTAACCGTTTTTCAATAGCGTTATGCACAATATCCACAAAATCATAATTACTTATCCACATTTTTTGTCCACATAACTACTTTTGAGCTGCTATGCTTCACAAGCGATATCCACACACCTGTTGATAAATGAAATTTGATCAGGGGATACCGGATACCCTCTCCTCTTTTATTTTTTGTTAGAATAGAATGAACTTTCCCTCATCTTTTATTCCTTCTATCTCAAAAAAGCAATTGGAACAAAGGATTTAAAGTCGGGATAACCTGCTTATTTTAATAACAATGACGGATTCGCATTTAAATCCCAGCCAGCTCTTCTTCCTTGTTGATAGAAAACAGTACCAGCAGCAGCAATCATTGCAGCATTATCAGTACAAAGTTTTAATGGGGGAATTGATACTGGTATGCCTGTATCAGCGAATCGCCTCTGGATTGCCTCCCGAAGGCCGCTATTTGCAGCCACCCCGCCAGCGACAATTACCTGCTTAACGGCAAATTGGTTTGCTGCTTTGTATGTTTTTTCCGTCAGTACCTCCACAACACTTGCTTGAAAACTCGCAGCGATATCTTCTTTTTTTAATGTTTGGTCACGCTGTTTGGCATTGTGGATTGTGTTAATAACAGACGATTTTAATCCACTAAAACTAAAATCATAGCTATCCTCTTCAAGCCAAGCCCGTGGAAATGGGATGCTCTCTTTTCCGACACTTGCCAGGCGGTCAATTTGCGGTCCCCCAGGATACGGTAAATCCAGCATGCGGGCAACCTTGTCATACGCCTCACCAGCTGCATCATCACGTGTTTCACCAATTACCTCAAAACTTCCATGTTCCTTCATTAAAATAAGCTCTGTATGCCCTCCTGAGACAACTAAAGCTAATAACGGAAAGGTAAACTCTTTTTCAAAACGGTTTGCATAAATATGTCCGGCAATATGATGGACACCAACAAGCGGTTTTTGCTTGGCAAACGCTAATGCCTTCGCAGTATTGACACCGATCAATAAAGCCCCTACCAAACCAGGCCCTTCTGTAACAGCTATGCAATCAATTTCATCCCATGTCATTTTTGCTTGTGCAAATGCTTCTTCCAATACAACCGTCATTTGCTCGACATGATGGCGTGAAGCTATTTCCGGTACAACCCCGCCAAAACGTTTGTGGCTGTCAATTTGTGAAGCTACAACATTTGCAATAATTTCGCTGCCATTTTTGACAATGGCTGCAGCCGTCTCATCACAGCTTGTTTCAATTGCTAAAATATAGTTATCATTTTTCATATAAGTTCACCCACATAACAATCGCATCTTCCTGATTATCGACATAATAGTTTTTCCGAATCCCGCCTGGAACCAAACCAAACTTTCGGTACATATGTTGCGCGATGATATTTGACGTACGTACCTCCAGTGATAAACGGCGGCCACCTAGACGGACAGCTTGTACCATCACGTAATGAAACAATTTTTCACCAAGTTTATTCCCCCGATAGTCAGGCATGATAGCAATATTCGTTATTTGTGCGTCATCTACTACGACCCATAATCCCGCATAACCAACAATTTTTTCATCCACTTGGAGGACAAAATAATGGGCAAATTGATTTTCCACTATCTCCTGCTGAAAAATATCTCTTGGCCATGGTGCAGTAAACGATGCCTTTTCTACCTCCGCTACCTGATCAACATCGTGTTCTTCCATTTTACGAATCAGCAATTCAGCCATTGGCACGTTTTCCCTTTTGTGTTTCCAGCCATTTTGCCTCAGCCTCTGCCAGACGTAAATAGTTCGGGGTTAACGTGTGCGTATTATCATTATTTTTCCCGAGTCCTGCCAAAGCCAGATGGGATGGTTTAGCAAGGTGATACGGCCCTTTTGGAATAACAGCACGGTCACCCATTGTTTTTACAATACTATCTTTATAAAGGGCAATGTCAGGACTCAGGAAAAGCACTTCTTGTTGTTCTGCGGCAAGTTGCTGTAACCAATCAGCCATCGCCACATTCCGTTCCTTTTTCACTAAAGAGACTTGATCCCCCTGCCATCTGTATAAACCCGTATAAACATTTGCCCGTCTAGCATCAAAAAAAGGACAAATATATGAACTAACAAAGCATCCCTGATATGCAAGCACCTCTAAACTGGAAACACCGACGATCGGAATCTGTAGTGCCCATGCAAATGCCTTCGCTGTCGCAAGCCCAATTCTAACCCCTGTAAACGAACCAGGTCCCTTGGCAACGACTATTTTGTCAAGCATTTCCGGTCTCATATTTGTTTCCCGCATCAATTGATCAATTGCAGGCATCAGACGTACAGAATGATTCTTTTTGATGTTTGTAACGATTTCGCCAATCAGAAGGTCCTCCTTAAGCAGGGCGACACCTAATACTTGATTTGACGTATCGATTGCAAGTAAATTCATTCAAGAAACTCCTCGTAACATATTATTATCCAATTAACTCCGTAACAACAGACGCAAAATGATCTCCCCTAGGGCGAAATTCCAATAGGCGTACGTGCTCATCCAAGTACGTAATTTTGATATTTAAACGATTATCTGGCAAGTATTCTTTAATAAACGCAGCCCATTCTACAATAGAGATCCCTTCCCCATTAAAATATTCCGAAAAACCGATATCCTCATCTGAATCTTCCAGACGGTAAACATCCATATGATAAAGTGGAAGCTCCCCTTGATATTCTTTTATAATAGTAAACGTTGGACTGTTTACGTTACGCTTTACCCCAAGCCCACGTGCAACCCCTTTGGTAAAAGTCGTTTTGCCAGCACCAAGATCACCTTCCAGTGTAATCACGTCACCTGGTTTTAACAATAATGCAAGCCGCTCAGCCAATCGTATTGTTTCTTGTTCTGAATGTGTTTCTGCTTTATGCTCACTCATCCTGGTTCACCTGCTTTAAATGTGTATAACCCCGTTTTTCCAATGGCTTACAACAATTCGCTTCCTGTAAATAAACGAGCCTGTTGTGTTGCTCGCTAACATAACCGATTTCTGTAACGCTTGTCTGCGTTTCTGCGGCAGCTTGTTTTACAAATTGCCAATCTTTGTTCGCAACCGTTCCAATCAGTTCATAATCTTCTCCACCAAACAGCTGCCATGCTCGCTGTTTTTCCTTTGAGAATTGGTGATATGTACGACTTACCGGTAATTTAGTAAAATCCAGCACAATAGAAACTCCGGATGACTCGGAAATTTCTGCAGCCTCATTTGCAATACCGTCACTAATATCATTCAGCGCTACTCGCGAAAGTGTCTCCAAGCTATTGGCAAAGGAAATCCGTGGCGTTGGCATTCGATGTCTGGTAATATAAAATTCTTTGTCTTTGTAATCTCCCGGATGTGTTAACATTTGAAAACCAGCACTGGAATCAC